>DVMI01000089.1 GCA_018715085.1 Candidatus Avidesulfovibrio excrementigallinarum
GTAATAGAATATTACAAAAGGAGCCTGTTTTGACGACTCTGCCACATATCCCTGAGCTTGAAAAAGCCATCAAACGATCGCGCGCGCGTTCAAAACGATACGGCATCGACCCGCATCTTGACGGAGCGCCAGAATCAACGCGCCTGAGTGACGAGCAACTGCAGGCGCGCATCAGGCGTCAACACACGTTTTACACCCTGGCCAGAGGGCAGATCGACTCGTTGTACCGCCTGCTTAAGGATACGGGGTTCTGTATGGCGCTGGCCGACGCCGAAGGCTATGTATTGTATGTGGTGGGTGACGCCGATCTTGTGGAGCATTTCAAACGGCGCCGGTGCGTGCCGGGATACCGCTGGACGGAGCGCGACATAGGAACGTGTGCCATCGGGCTGGCTCTTGCTGAAAAAATGCCAGTATTTTTACCTGGCTATAGGATGTTTTCTGCACTTGTCCGCAATATCAGCAATGCCGGCGCGCCGGTTTTCTCGCCAGACGGCAACAGTGTGCTTGGCGCCATTTCGCTGAGCGGCAACTCAGACATGATGCACATTCATACCCTGGGGCTGGTGCGCCAGGCCGCAGAAACCGTGACGTCGCAGCTGCGCGAACGCGCACGGATCCGGGAACTGGCTATTAAAAACCAGTACATGCGCGCTCTGGTAGATTCGGATTCCCGCGGTATCGTGACCGTGGATCCGGAAGGGCGCATCGTGGAAGTCAACCGTACGGCCCGTAAGCTGCTCAAACTGCCGGAAGGCTGCGAGGGCCGGCCCTTTGAGGACACGCTGGGCGAAAGTTACGGTATCGTCGAACACCTGAAGGATGGCCGCGGCTTCAGCGCCAGGGAAATTCTTGCCCGGCGCAGCGGCGGCACGCATTACGCATCGCTCGATCCCATCCGGATGAACAGTGGTGAGCTGGTGGGCGGCCTGTTCACTATTTGGGAAAAGAAGGAAATGATGCGCATGGCCGTGGAAGTCACCGGCACGCACGCACATTTTACCTTTGATTCCATTCTCGGGGCGAGCGACAAACTGCGTTCGGCGTTGCATGTGGCGCGTATTGCGGCAGGCAGTTCTGCCCCGGTGCTTATCTATGGTGAAACCGGAACGGGCAAGGAGCTGTTTGCGCAGGCTATCCACAACGCCAGCAGCCGGTGCAACCGGCCTTTTGTGGCGATCAACTGCGGCGCAATCCCCAAAGAACTGCTTGAGAGCGAACTTTTTGGCTACGAAGAGGGCGCGTTTACCGGGGCTCAGAAGGGCGGGCGTCCGGGCAAGTTTGAACTGGCCGACACGGGTACGCTGTTCCTTGACGAAATCGGGGACATGCCGTTTGACATGCAGGTCAAACTGCTGCGTGTGCTGCAGTCCGGTGAAATCCAGCGCGTGGGCGGTCTGCGCACCGTCCCTGTTGATCTGCGCGTCGTTTCGGCCACCAACAGGGATCTCAAGCAGGCCATTGCACAGCACAAGTTCAGGGCCGATTTGTATTACCGCATCAGTACATTGAACATTTTTGTTCCGCCGTTGCGCGACAGGCAGGAAGACATCCTGCCGCTGGCGTCGCATTTCATCCATCGCCATGAGATCAGCCTGAACCGGACGCCTGCGCCCTTGCCGCCCGAAACAGCGGCCGCCATCATCAACTACGCGTGGCCGGGCAACATCCGTCAGCTTGAGAATGCGGTGGAGCGGGCCGTGCACCTGGCTGAAGGCGGTCCCCTGCGGCCTGAGCATTTGGGCATTTCGGATCTGTTCAGCAACAGCTCGCCCGTGCCTGACCTGCCCGAACAGGCGACCCTTGAAGTCGTTGAACAACAGGTTATTGCCGCCGCGCTGAGACGATTTGAAGGCAATATCAGCCAGGTGTCCGCAGCGCTCGGCGTCAGCCGTCCCACGCTTTACAGAAAGATCAGAAAATACGGGCTGGCATGATCCTGTCCGTTCACGAGAACTGAAGCCTGTTGAGGAGGCGGCACACGGCATTCATTGCGGATTCTGTGAAGAACGCCGCTTTTTCCGCACGCCTGGCCGGGCAGGCATCGCTTGGATTTTGTTTGTAAAGCAAAGCCGGAATTGGCAGGCTGTGGCCGCGGCAGGGCAGGCCGGCAAAAGCGTTTCGGGCATCAACGCTCTTGACATCCTGCTTTGCTTTAAGTAACGCGAGGTTAGAGGCCGCAACCAAAAGAAGGTTCTTGCGGTTTTAACGCCATTGTGACAAAGGACGTCCCCGGTACCCGGCGGTCACACCTTGCTCACTAGAAGCCTGGCTACCCTTCAGAAGAGGGCCCGCCGTCCAGATTTGCTTCTGTCTGCCCTGTCGATAATTTTGCGTTCCGTTTTTAGACAAGCCATCCGGAGAATCTCTGTATGCGTATCCGTACGTTTCTGCTGAGTCTTCTGTGCTGCCTGTTCGTCACATCTGTTTCGGAGGCGTCCCAGCCAGCACCGGCCTATGTCAAGGCGGTGCTTTCTGCGCCGCTTGAAGGTGACAGCGCTCTGATTGTGGATCTTGCGCCGGATGCGGACTTGTGCCGCAAGGCGTATGGCAAATCCTGGATCGAACGCTGTTCTGTCTCGCCGGGCCAGGATGGCGCGCCTGTCGCAGGCGTGCAGCTTTTGCCGGAAATGCCGGGTGAATGGCGCTGGGACGGCGGATCCACACTGCGCTTTACACCCCGGAAGCCCTGGCCTGCCAATGCGGACTATACGCTGTCGCTGGACGGTTTGCCCCTCTCGCCGCGCGTACAGCTGATTTCCCGAAAGGTGGACTTTGCCACGCCGCCGCTTGCAGCGCTTGAGGCCCGCGCCAGCATGTGGGTTGATCCCGATTTGAAGGGGGAGCGTGCCGTTTCGTTTGAGGTGACGTTCACCACGCCGCCTGACAGGCAGGCGATACAACAGCGCGCCTTCATTGAAGCCGGAAACGTGCGCATTGCCGCTCCAGAGTTTATTTGGAGCGGCGACGGCCGTTCGTGCTTCATCAAGGTGCGGGTGCTTGCGCTCCCGGACGGCCCTTCCCCCGTCATTTTGCGTCTGCCCGGTGTGGCTGCGCAGGTAAAGAGGAACGGCACGCACTGGATTGTGCCCCAGCAAAAGAGCAACACCCTTGTAAGCCTGATTGCGCCCGGCGCTTCCACGCTGTTTGCTATCAAGGACGTCGAGCTTGTGGCTGCCAAGGACGCCGCACTGGCCGACGAATACCGTCTGAACATGACGACAAGCCTGCTTGTTCGGCCTGACGCGGTGGCTGGGGCCATGAAGGTGCTGCGGCTGCCCAGGACCATGCAGCGGGAAGCCGTGACCCCCACGCGCTGGGACGCCCTTCCCCGCATTGACGAAAAGGTGCTCAACCAGGCAGAACCCGTGCGGATTGAGCCGCTTCAGGCGGCCGATCAGCCGTCGAACAGATTGTCGTTCCGCGTGCATGCGCCGCAGGACAGTTATGTATTTTTCCATCTGCCCCAAGGCTTTGGACCGGAGGGGTATGGACTCGAGCGGCCCTGGCAGGAGGTTTTTCACGCCAGACCATTTGTAGCGGACATCGGCTTTTTGCAGGCCGGCAATGTGCTGGCTCTTGGCGGCGAACGCAGGCTTGGCCTGTGGGGGAGCGGTCTGACCGAAATACGCTGGCGTGCCACGCGTGTCCTGCAGCCTTTCTTGGGATTCCTTGCCAGTGCGGATCAGCCTTTTGCTGACGGAGACATCGCCTTTGACGCCCTGGGCGAGGCTGTGGAAGGTTCCATCCCGCTCAAGCGCACGGAACCGGGGATACCGCAGTTTGCCACGCTGGATATGCAGCCTCTGCTCAAAGAGGGGTTGGGGCTCATGCAGATCGAGCTGGCCGGGTACGATGGGGACAGGCAGAAGGTCAGTGCCAGACGTCTGGTGCTCGTCACTGATCTGGGCGTGCTTGTCAAGAAGAATGGCGATGGCACGCGCGACGTGTTTGTCTGCTCGCTGACCGGAAGCGGCCCTGTGAACGGGGCAACCGTGCGCGTGCTGGGGGCCAACGGCCTGCCGGTGGCGGAAGCCGTGGCCGACGCGACAGGCCGCGCGACCCTGCCGTCTCTGGCAGGGCTGGATCGCGAAAAGAGGCCTGTGGCCGTTACCGCACAGTCTGGAACGGACATGGCCTGGATGCCACTTGACGACGGCTCGCTGGCCGTGGATTACTCGCGCTTTCCCACGCAGGGGCAAATCGGCAGCGCGGATGGCATCAACGCCTATGTGTTTAGCGAACGCGGGATTTTCCGTCCTGGCGAAACGCTGCATTTCGGCCTGATCGTGCGCCGGGGGGACTGGAAGGCCTTGCCGGCGGATCTGCCGTTTGTGGCAGAATTGCAAAACCCCTTTGAGCAGACAGTCATGCGGCGTCAGTTCACCGTGGGAGCGGATGGGCTTGCCGAGTTTGCCTGGACCGCGCCCGAGAGTGCGGCGGCCGGCGTATACCGGCTTGACGTGCGTACGCCTGACGCCAGAGGCGGGCTGATCCTGGGGTCGGGCGTGGTGCGTGTGGAGGAGTTTCAGCCGGAAACCCTTTCTGTTACCGCAACGCTTAACCCGGCTCCGGGCAAGGGATGGCTGAGAGCTTCCCAGGCTTCGGCCGAGGTCGTTCTGAAAAACCTGTACGGCACGCCAGCCGTCGATCGCCGCCTGCGCGGCACGTTGCTTGTCGGGCCGGCAAGCCGTTTGTCTTTCCCTGGGTATGAGAGATACGTCTTCCATGACGCCATTCCTTATAAGGGGACGCCGCAGCGCATCGAACTGGCCGAAACCCGGACGGACGAGCAGGGCCGCGCCGTGCTGCCGCTGTCTCTGGCCCATTTGCGTGGCGGCACACTGCAGTGCACGCTGCTGATTGAGGGCTTTGAGCCCGGCGAAGGACGGGCTGTCACAAACGTGCAGCAGTTTCTTGTCTCTCCGCTGGGGATGATGCTGGGGTACAGGCCCACAGGCGCGGGCGGCAATTTGGATTTTATCCCCAAGGGCAGCGAGGCCGCGCTGGAATTTGTGGCGGTGGGGCCTGCGCTGGAGCGGGTAGACCCCGGAGAGCTGCAATTGTCTGTCGCCGAACGGCGCTATGTGACCAGTCTGGTCACCGACACGCAGGGACGTTATCTGTATGATGAAGTCCCGGCGGATCGCGAAATTTTGCGTTCAAAAGTGTCTTTTACGGCTACGGAAGAAGGGGCAGCCCTCACCTGGCCCCTGCCAACAGAAAGGTCCGGTGAATTCCTGCTGACTGTGCGCGATAAGGACGGACGCACCCTGGCGCTTGTGCCGTTCACTGTGGCGGGCAGCGATGATCTGCGGCTTACGCAGAACAATAATCCCCCGTCCGGGAACCTGCGCCTGCATCTGGATCAGTCCGACTACGCGCCTGGCGATACGGTCAAGGCGTTCTTCGCTTCGCCGTTTGACGGCATGGGCCTGATCACGCTGGAGCGCGACAGGGTGATCGCACACCGCTGGTTCCACGTCAGGTCCGGCAACACTGTGCAGGAAATTGCCATTCCTCAGGATGTGGAAGGCCGCGTATATGTAAACGTGTCCATGGCGCGTTCGCTGGCGTCGCCAGAAGTGTTCATGAATCCGCACGCCTATGCCATCGCTCCCATTACGGTCAATGGCAGCGGACGGGACATGGGGCTTGCGCTTCAGGTCGCTCCCGGCGACATTCTGCCTGGTGGAACGGTCGAGGTGGCCCTGTCCTCCGCGCGTCCGGGCAGGGCGGCACTGTTTGCTGTGGATGAAGGAGTGTTGCAGCTTACGGCGTTCCCCACGCCCGATCCGCTGCGTTACCTGTTGTATGATCGGGCCCTGGAGGTAGAGACTTGGCAGCTGTTCGAGCGGCTTATGCCCGAGCCGGGGCGGCTCAACATCCCGGCCTTTGGCGGAGATATGGGGCTTGTTGGCGGCAGGTTCCACAACCCGTTCAAGCGGAAGGCGGAACCGCCAATCAGCCGCTGGCTCGGCCTTGTTGACGTCGGTCCGGATCAGAAGCTGCATAAGTTTTCCGTACCCGGCTACTACAGCGGTACGGTGCGGATTATGGCGGTGGCCGCGTCGCCGGACGCCGTGGGCCATGCGGACGCCCGGGCTGTGGTGCGCGGTCCGGTGACACTGACGCCGCAACTGCCCCTGCTGGCGGCTCCCGGCGATGTTTTTGACGCCACCCTGGCCATTGCCAACAACACGTCCGCCCTGTTGCAGCTTGATGTGACGGTTGGGGCCAGCGCTGGCCTGTATCTTGACGCCGTGCCCTCCGGTTCGTTGAAGATCGAGCCCGGTGCCGAGACGGTGCTGCCGCTGCGCGTGAAGGTCGGCGATGTCCTTGGTAACGCAGAGCTGGCGTTCAGCGTTGCGGATTCGGGACACAAGATCGCGAGCCGCACTGCGTCGCTTTCTGTGAGGCCTGCGTCGCCGAAGAGAGAAAGCCTGCAAGTGGGGTCGACAGACCGTTCCATGACGTTGCAGGCCGGCCGGGAGCTTTACACCTGGGACGCCGCAGGATCGGCCTCGGTATCCACACTGCCTCTGCCTGCCCTGCGTGGTCTTGTGCGCTATCTGGACGCCTATCCCTACAATTGCGTGGAGCAGGGGCTCAGCCGCGCCATGCCGTATGTGCTGCTGCTGAACCGTCCCGATCTGCTGGCCGTGACAGGGCGATCCCCCGAGGCTGTGCGCCGGGTTGCCCGTGAACGGGTGGACGAAGCCTTGCGGAGCATTCAGGCCGCAAAGCGCTGGAACGGGGTGGCTCTCTGGCCGGGGGCTGCGCCGGATCCTCTGGTTACGGCGTATGCCGCTGACTTCTTGCTGACTTTGAGGGACTCGGGCCAGGTTTTACCCAGCGGGATGCTCATCAACTTGTTCAGCTCGCTGGAGGGCATGCTTTCCCGTACGCCCAACAGTCTGCGCGAGGCCAGGGCGCAGGCCTACGGGCTGTGGGTCATGACGCGTGAAGGCCGTATTACCGCACGGCATGTGGAGCTGCTGGTGAAGTACCTTGATGAGCTGTACCCCGACAGCTGGCGGCAGGACGTCACTGCCGTGCTGCTGGCAGGCAGTTATGCCGTCATGCGCCTGCATGAGCCTGCGCAGCAGCTGCTTTCCGGGGCGCTTGGAAAGCTGACGCTGGACAGCAGCGATCGGCTTGACGATTTGGGACAGCTGGCTCTGACAGCCTCGGTGCTGGCCCGGCAGTTCCCAGACGCACTGCCAGACGCTCTTGATGATCTTGCGACAGCAATGTTCGGGGAGGTCAACGACGGGCGTTATGTGAGCCTGTCGGCGGCACTGGCCGTCCGGGCGTTACTGGACATGGGCCGGACGGAAGCCTCGCTGCCTGCCGGCGTGGGCCTGCGCTGCACGGCCATGCAGCCAGGTTTTGAGGCCGCGGAAGCCGGACCCGAGATTTTGGACGGACTGCTGACGTTGTCTGTACCAGGCTGCGCAGCTTACCGGCTGGAAGCTCCGGCGTCGTCGCCGCGCTTGTACTGGGAAGTGTCGTCGCAGGGCTTTGATCGCAGGCCGCCCGACGCCGCTGTGGCGCAGGGCCTGGAAGTGACGCGCGTCTATCTGGATGCGGAAGGCCGGCCTGTGACCAGAGCCCGTCAGGGGGATTTGATCACGGTGTCCATCACGGCGCGTTCCCATGGTGGTCCGGTGACAGATGCCGTTGTCGTGGATTTGCTGCCCGGCGGTTTTGAACATGTGCTGAAGCATGCCCCCTCAGCCGGAGCAGGCGACGGAGCAGGCACCCATGCGGATCGGCGTGAGGACAGAGTGGTCTTTTATGGTCCGCTGTCCGGGGAGCCCCGGGTCATGTCCTATACGGTGCGCGCCGTCAGCCGGGGCACGTTTACGCTGCCTCCGGTACAGGCTGAAGCCATGTATAACCGCACACTGCACGCGAATTCGGAGGCAGGCGCGTTCGTGATCGAGTAGGAGATTGGCGTTTTCCGCAATACGGGCCGCGGGAGTGGAATCTGCCTCTGCGCCTGAGAAAACCGGGACCGGCATGAGGAAATGGGACCGCTTTCCCGCGCGCCGCTTGGGAGGAAGCGACGGCACAAGGAGTCTTTATCCAGCAGGAATGCTCTTTTTGGACAGGACGCACGCAGGCGGTCTTTGGCGCGGCTGCCGGGCCAAAGACCGCAGAGGCAGAGACATGTGTTCGTGGCGTTCTTTTCGCTGTCATTGCCGCGCGCCGTCTGGAACAGGGGCGTTGTGGAACTGCTGTGCCGGCATTGCGGTTGCAGACGCTGTGACGAGGGCAGGACGCATGAACGCCTGCCATCTTGTACAGGTGGAGTGGCCGCTGCAAAAGTGTGAGATCCGCACCGGGAGGACGTCTGCTGAAGCTCCTTGGCTGCACTGCAGAAAATCATTCTGGCGGGAGGCCTGTTGCCTGTCATGCGTCGTGTGATCCGGATTTTGTTGCCGGTGCTGCTGTCTTTGCTGGTTGTATGGGGGTGGCTTGCGCTGTCGCCTGCGCCCCCGCTTTTGGACGGAGTGGCGTTTTCGCCCCTGGTGCTGGACAGGGAAGGCAATCTGCTGCGTCTTGGTCTGACGGAAGACGATAAGTACCGGGTGCGCGTGCGGCTTCACGAGATCGCTCCAGAGGCCGTGCGTGCCGTTCTGCTGTATGAGGATCGCCATTTTTACCGGCATCCCGGCGTCAATCCGCTGGCATTGTTGCGCGCGGGCGTGTCGATGCTTGGCGGCTCGCGGCGCATGGGGGGATCCACCATCACCATGCAGGTTGCAAGGCTCCGGCTTGGCCTGTCCACCAACACCCTTGCAGGCAAGTTCCGCCAGATGTGCCTGGCCTTGCAATACGAATATCATTACGACAAGGATGCGATTCTCGAGGCGTATTTCAATCTTGCGCCCTACGGGGGCAATATTGAAGGAATTGGCGCGGCCGCCCGTATTTATTTTCATACGACGCCGGGCCGGCTTTCGCGTTCGGAAAGCCTGGCGCTTGCCGCAGTGCCGCAAAATCCCGTCCGGCGTTCGCCGCTGCACGGCCCGGATTTTGCCGAAGCCCGCAGCCGGATGCAGCGCCTTGCCGACATGGAGGACGCCCGGCAGACGCCTGGCGGGGCTGTGCACCTTCCTGTGGCTCCGTTGACGCCGTTGCGGGTATACGGGCCTGCGGATTTGCCGTTTGACGCGCCGCATGCATCCAGCGAGCTGCTGGCACTGTCGCAAAAGGGCATGCCTGTGCGCGCCTGCCTTGATCCCGGAGCCCAGCGAACAGTTGAACGGGCGATTGAACAGTTTGCGGCACGGGGCAGACGGTACGGGCTGAACAATGCCGCGGCGCTGCTTGTGCACTGGCCGGATATGGAAGTCCGGGCTTTGGTGGGGTCGGCCGGTTTTCACAGGGTGGACATCTCCGGGCAGGTGGACGGCACGCGGGCACGGCGGTCGCCGGGGTCGACGCTCAAACCGTTTGTGTATGCACTGGCTTTAGAGCAGGGGTTGATCCACCCACAGACGGTTCTTCCAGACTCGCCCAGGCATTTTGGCGCGTATCAGCCTGAAAATTTTGACCGTGCCTTCAGAGGACCGATCCCCGCGCATGTGGCACTGCGCGCCAGCCGCAACCTGCCTGCCATCCGGCTTGCTTCCCAGCTGCGCCCCGACCTGTATGCCTTTTTGATCCGGGCTGGCGTGCAATTGCCGTTTGATCAGGAACATTATGGATTGAGCCTTGTGCTGGGCGGCGCAGAAATGTCCATGCGGGAACTGGCTGCGCTGTATTCCATGCTCGCCAACAAGGGAGTGCTGCGCCAGCTCCGTTTTTACAAAGATCAGCCCAGGGCGGCAGGCCAGGCACTGCTGTCTCCTGAAGCGGCCATTGTGACCCTGCGGATGCTGGAGGACGAGGCATATACGGTCCGCACCAGGCGGGGCGTCATCCCCCTGCGGGCTAAGACCGGCACTTCCAACGGGTTCAGAGACGCCTGGACGGCAGGCGTGATCGGCCCTTATGTGCTTGTGGTATGGACGGGAAATTTTGACAACACGCCCAATCCTCTGCTGGTGGGAGGCGAGGTGGCGGCTCCGCTGTTTCGGGATATTGCGCAGGCGCTGGCCGTCCAGGAAGATCTGGACGATCGGATTCCTGCCCAGCAGGAAGGCCTGAATATCACCCGTGAGCGCGTCTGCACGGCTACCGGTGATCTGGACACGTCTCTTTGTGCCGACACCACCGAGACATGGTATATTCCCGGCCGTTCTCCCACGCGTCCGTCAGGCGTTTTTCGCACCATCCTGGTGAATCGCGAGACAGGCCTGCGGGCCTGCGAGCCCGTACCTGGACAGACTGAAGAGAGGGTATGGGAGTTCTGGCCGTCTGATCTTGCCGCACTGTTCGCACAGGCCGGCGTGATCAAGCCCCCGCCGCCACCTTTTGAAGAGGCCTGCAGGCAGCAAACGCCTCCCGGGCGGCCACCTTTCATCATCACGCCCAGAGAGGGCGTCATCTACCAGCGCAGGCTTTCCGAGCCGGATCGCAACGGCATTCCTCTGAAGGCCGGGCTTGAGGCGGACGCCAGGGCCGTATTCTGGTTTGTAAAGGATACATTCATTGGCAAAAGCGAGCCGGGCAAGGCGATCATGTGGTATCCACCCGGAGGCCGGCACGAATTGCGGGCCGTGGATGATCTGGGCCGCGTCGCCATGCAGCGCGTTGTCGTGCGCGTGGAGCCATAGCGCGGACGGCGTGCGGCCGCGCACTTGGGATGGCTCCGCCGTGCTCCGGATTGCCGCGGCAGGCTCAGGGCACGGCGTACGGATATGCCGGCGAAGGGCTTTTTTCTTGTGGGGCGCCGTAGACATATGCTTCGTGCCTGTACATGAGCCTGTCTTAACTCCGCTCAAAAAAATTGCCGGCGTTCTCTCCCGCGCCCGCCTGCCTTTGGCACCGGGCGTCAACGGTTTCAAAAGGAAAGAGGACGCCGCTTCAACAAGCCTTCCCCAGACGTTACGGGGAAACGCCCCGCACTGCACACTAAAACGATCGTGTAGACTCTGGAGCGCAGGATCAGCGCTGACGGTCAGATCGCCGGAGGAGGGGGGCGTTATGCCCTTTTGACTCAGGTTTTTTGAACGGGAGCCTTGCGGCTAAAAATAAAAATTGACAATTAAATTCTTTTTCGTTAAAGGCAGAATCTGCCGGCAGGTGGAAAGAACGCAACGCAGAGGCGCGTGTCCGGTAGAGTCACCGGAAAGGCCGGCCGCGCAGCAAGAGTAACCGCAGGAGCTGTAACGATGAACGAAAGCTGGAAGTATGTTCTGTTGTTTTTGGGTGGTGTGGCGGTAGGCGCTGTGGGAACAGTTGCCATCAGCAAAAATAAGGACCAGCTGAAGCCTTTGGCGGCGGACTTGCTGAGCCGGGGTATCGACGCCAAGGAGGCGGTGATGGGCAAAGTGGAGCGCGTCAAGGAAAACATGGAGGATCTGCTGGCCGAGGCGCAGCAGGCCTCTGAACAACGCAAGGAAGCCAGGAATTCTGCCGACGCCTAGGCGGCCACATACGCAAGGGAACCGTTCTGACAGGCACAGCTCGAACGCCCGCGGCCGGCGCAAAAAAAAGTGGCTTTTGCGCCGCGCGGGCGTTTGCTCTGTGCCGCTTGACGGGGCAGCAGCCTGTTTGGCCGTGAAGCCGGCCTTTGGCTGGCAATGGCGTGTCATGGCGTCCGCATCCGGAAGCTGCATGCATGGCGGTCCCGCATTTTTCCACAGAGTCTGGCCGGAATGCTTGATGGTTCGTCAGCCCCCGGCAGGACAGGACTGGTCTGGTGTGGCGTGCGGGCTGCAAGTTGAGGCCGCCGTCAGATGCTCCCGCCAGAACAAGAGGAGAGAGCAATCATGCAGTTTGCCATTGTTCATGAGATGCCTGGAACGCCAGGCAGGATCCGCTTGCGCGCTCTGCGTCCATTCAGCCGGCGTCAGGGTGAGCTGCTGGAACAGAGGCTTGAAGCACTGGGCGGGGTTGGCGGAGTAAGGATTACCCCGCGCACGGGAAGTGTGCTCTTCTGGTATGCGGATGCCGCAACCCGGCAGAGTGTGTGTCTGCTGTTGTGCGGCGCAGACGCGCCGGCCAGGAACGAAGGGAGTGCCGCAGTCGTCCTGGCAGCGCAGCCGGAACAGAATGTCGGACTGAGTCTGTTGAATTACTTTGTTCTGCGCCCCTTGCTGCCGCTGGTTATCCGGGTCGGACTGACGGTTTTCAGGGCCATTCCGTATGTTGCCAGAGGGATTGCCACAGTGTTTAGGGGGCGGCTTGGCATTGAGGCCCTTGACGGCGCGGCCATCCTTGTGTCGCTGTTACGGCGCGATTTCCGCACGGCGCGCACGACGATGTTCCTGCTGGGACTTGGCGAGGTTCTTGAAGCCTGGACGCGCCAGCGTTCTCTGGCCAGTCTGACAGAAAGTCTTTCGCTCAAGGTTGGCCAGGTCTGGGTACTGCGAGACGGCGCTGAGATCGCCATAACGATGGATGCGGTACGTGTGGGCGATGTCGTTGTCGTGCGCGATGGCGGGGCCATTCCCGTAGACGGGGTCGTTGTGGATGGCGAGGCCATGGTCAACCAGGCCTCCATGACGGGCGAACCACTGGCCGTGCGCCGTGCGCCTGGAGCGGCCGTCTTTGCCGGCACGGTTGTCGAAGAGGGCGTGCTGCATGTGCGGGCGAGTCGCGTCGGCGACGAAACGCGGTTACAGCAGATTGCCAGATTCATAGACGAGTCCGAGGCGCTTAAGGCGGGCATTCAAGGCCGGTACGAACGGCTTGCCGACATGGCCGTGCCTTTCACCTTTCTGCTTGCCGCTGCAGTATGGATGGTGACGCGCAATCCGCTGCGGGCGTCCTCTGTGCTGCTGGTCGACTATTCGTGCGCGCTGCGTCTGGCTACGCCGCTGGCTGTGCTGGCCGCCATGCGCGAAGCGGTGCAGAACAACGTGCTGATCAAGGGCGGGCGCTATATAGAGGCGCTGGCCGAAGCCGATACGGTGGTCTTTGACAAGACGGGCACGCTGACGCGCGCGTTGCCCCGCATTGAACGTGTCGTGCCTGTTGAAGGGAATCGCCGTGACGAGATTTTACGTCTTGCAGCCTGCCTTGAGGAACATTTTCCGCATCCTGTTGCGCGGGCCGTTGTGCGCCAGGCGGAGCTTGAAGGTCTGAAACACGAGGAAGAGCATACAGAGGTGCAGTATGTGGTTGCGCATGGCATCGCTTCGCTCTGGCGGGGAAGGCAGGTGCTGATTGGCAGCCGTCACTTTGTGGAAGGCGACAGCGGCGTGGATCTCTCGCCATTGCAAACAGAAATTGACGCACTTGTCGCCGAAGGATTTTCACTGCTGTACCTTGCAGAAGGCGGCCGGCTTGCCGGCGTGCTGGGCATTGCCGATCCTTTGCGCGAGGAATCGGCTTCGGTTATCCGCGCGCTGCACGAAGAAGGCATTGACCATATCGTCATGTTGACGGGCGACGACCGCCGCACCGCGGCAGCTGTGGCGGGCGCTTTGGGCATTGACGAGTTCCGGGCGCAGGTTTTGCCTGCTGACAAGGCGGCCATTGTGCGGCAGCTGGGCGCAGCAGGGCGCAAAGTCATGATGATCGGGGACGGCCTTAACGATTCGCCGGCGCTTTCGGCCGCAAGTGTCGGCATTTCTCTGCGCGATGGGGCCGATCTCGCTCAGGAAGTCGCCAATGTCGTGCTGCTTGACTCGGGCCTTGCTTCTTTGCTGCTCGCGCGGCGGCTTGCCAGATCTGCGCTTGCCAGAATTCACTCCAACTTCTGGATCACGATGCTGATGAATTCGCTGTTTCTCGGCGGAGGACTGCTCGGCCTTTTGACGCCCGGTCGTTCCGCATTGCTGCACAATGCCACGACGCTTGGCATTGCCGTCCGGGCCATGCGGCCGCTTCTCCCCGCGGCCGGATCTGCCGGTCAGCTCAGGGACGCATAGGGGGCGGCAAGGCAACAAACGTATTGAGTATATACTTATTATATACTGATAGAAAAAGACGCTGTGTTGCGGCGCTTTCGGGGAGCCGTATCCGCGGCGCCAGTGTATGAGGCTGTCCAGGCGGCAGTTCCTGGTGCCGCCGTGAAGTATGGCCGCCCGCCCGGCACCGGCGGAGTATCCCGTAACCTGCGGCGCTGCCGCAAGCGACGCCCGGCAGGCGGCGCCGCGCCAATTGGGAGGAGTGATGCTGCATCTTTTGCGCTATGTGACAAGTTTTATTGACGGACGTGTCCGGTTGCGCCATCCCGCGCTGTACCGACACGAGGTTGTGGCCGCCATCCGGCCCCATGTTACGGCCATCAGAGGGGTCATGTCGGCGGAATTCAATGAACGGGCCGGTTCGCTTCTGGTACTTTATGATCCCGCGCTGCTGTCCCGGGAAGAGCTGATCCGTCAGGCGTTGCCCTGGGCCCAATATCTGGATGGCTGCCTTCAGGGAAGCCCTGCCGCGCAGCCACGCAGAGACAGAATGGGGGAGTCTGAGCCGGCATCTCCGCGACGCGGCCGAAACTGTTGGCGCAAAACAGTCAACAGGGGGATGCTGGCTACTCTTGCCGTGACGGTTGGATCTCTGGCGTTGGGCGGCAAACGCGTTCACACAGCGGCAGGAACGCTGTTTCTGGTCCTGAGCGGGTTGCATGCCTGGCGTTACCGGCGCAGTCTGTAGCGTTGCCGGGCACGGAGGGGAACAGCGCCGGTTGACGGCAGCACTCTTTTAGAACAGGCCGTTTGGAGGGGAAAAGGGACGCTTTTGGGCAGTGATCCAGAGGCAGCCTCTTTCCCCTCTCTATTTAAGCATGTTTTCCTTGTTGCCGCGGCGCGCGTGGTATTGGCAGTCCGGCGCCTTATGGAGGCGTCCGGTGTAATGTGGCCACCGAAGGGAGGCGTTTTTTCTGGCGTGGCGGCCTCGGGAAGAGAGGAGGATACTGCCCCGGACGGTTGTTCAGGAGAAAGGCAGAGACACGGAAGCTTTGCTGTTTGGCTGTTCTCTGGTATCCTGCAGCACAGGTGTCTGTAAGCGTCCTGAGCAACAGCGTACGATCTTTTGTGGGAGGGGAGAATGCTTCATACTGTGGGCAGAAAGTTTGTGCTTGGCGTGTGCGCGCTGCTGGGGGGCGTGCTGGCTCTTCAGGCGATAGCGGTGGCCTGCCTGTGCCTTGTCATCGTCCTGAGCTTGTTTTCTCGTCAGGATTTTCGGCGTTGCTGCGTGGTCGCCCGGCGTGCGTTACTGACAGGGCAGGCAGTACTGCGGGACTTTTTGGCTTCGCGTGCTGGGAAAGCCGCCGAAGAATGAGCGTATAAGAGGAAACCACGCAGCATAAGGCGGGCATGACAGGGGACCGCGCGTCCGGATTTGCTTATTCACGAGAACGCCTGCGTCTCTGAGAGGCAGGGAATCTGTGTCAGCATTGCCCGCATGGCCCGGCGGTGGGTGCGCAATGTAAAGTGCGGACTGCCTGCATCCGCACGGGGCTGCGGCGCCTCGTCAGGTGACAGATGACGCAGTGTGTGAATTTTACTGGAAACAAGCTGGAGTTGTCATGGCAGCGGGTTATTCCGCCATGGCGTTAAGGCACGGCGTTGCCAGGGCTGTCGTCCGGTGCCGGACGCGCTGAAGTCCGGGGACAGCGGCAGTGCGGGACATGTCTGGTACGGCGCAGTGCGTTCTTGTAAGGGAGCGCATGCCTGCTCCCGGGCGTTGCCGTGGCGGCGCGGTGCGTTCTTTTGGAGCATGCGCGGATTGCGCGTGTGGAAGAATTGTTGGGGAGCCTGCCGCCGGAGTGAACTCCGTTTTTTTCGTTTTCAGAAAAGAGTGCCGTTGAACAGGCTTTTGCGTGGCCCGTGGAAGGCGGCCTTCCACGAGCCGGGAAAGATTGCGATCAGCTGCGGTAGCTGGCGTTGCAGTTTACATACTCGTGGCCGAGATCGGCAGCAAGCAGGGTGTAGCTGCCCGGGCCGTCGCCCACTTCGATGTCGATAGGCAGGTCGCGCTGCTTGAGCGGCTCTTCCAAAAGTGCGTCAAAGTCTTCATCAGACGGGCGTCCGTTGCGGAACAACTCGACGCCGCAGAGGCTGACGCGAACCCGGTTGGGGTCGAGGCTTACACCACTGCGGCCTACGGCAGCAACAATGCGGCCCCAGTTTGCGTCGCGGCCGTACAGGGCCGTTTTGACCAGCTGGGAATGGCCCACCGTGCGGGCAATCTGCTCGGCATCGGCATCGCTGGCCGCTCCGGTGACGGCAATTCTGGCGACTTTGCTGCTTCCTTCGCCATCCTGTACGAGCATGTAGGCCAGTTTGCCGAGCACCTCGACCAGCGCCGATTTGAGCGCGGGCAGATCCTCAGGCAGCGCCCGGACGCCTGAAGCGCCGTTGGCCAGGCCATACAGCGTGTCGTTGGTGGAGGTATCGCCATCGACGGTCACGCGGTTGAAGGTCAGAGCCACGGATTCACGGCACAGCGCACGCCAATCGTCAACGGCGACTTCGGCATCGCACAGCGTGATGCAGATCATGGTGGCCATGTTGGGGCAGATCATGCCGGCGCCCTTGGCTACAGCCAGAATATGCACTTCGCCGCCGCGCAGCGCGACGGTTTTTTCGGCCATTTTGGGAAAGGCGTCAGTTGTCATGATGGCCCGCGTGAAGGTTTCAGCGTCGGCCTTGCCAAGGTTGGCCGCCAGCGCGGGAACCGCCTTTTCCCAAAGGTCCATGCGCAGCTGCGGCCCGATGACGCCGGTGGATGCGGGCAAAATGTCCGCAGCGTCAAGACCGGTGGCGCCGGCCACCATGTCGAGAGTGGCCTTGCAGTTGCGGATACCCTCTTCTCCGGTGCAGGCATTGGCCTGTCCGGAGTTGACCACGATGGCCCTGGCAGTTTTTTGGTTTTGGATATGCTCCTTGCCTACCAGCACGGGAGCGGCGGGATAAAGGTTCTGGGTAAACGTCGCCGCCGCTGCAGCGGGGCGATCGCTGACGACCAGGCCCAGGTCATTGCGGTTTGCGGCTCTGAAGCCTGCCCCCGCAACGCCGAAAGAAAAGCCTTTTGGTGTACGCATATGCATGACATCCTGCACAGAAGGTTGACGAACGTCGTAAAAACGGCAACGAAAAGGCATAACTAGCACGACTTGTTCCGATAGACAAGGCTGTCCGCAGATCGCCGTTTTGTGTGCAGCACCGCTGTCACGGTTGTTGGAGCGGCTTTTTCAGTACGTTCATGATCCGGCTTTTGTCCTTCAGTCCGGAGGTGTTTTTTACATGAGCGGAGAAGGCATAAACCGATCTCAAGCACCGAGGCAACGAGTTGAAACGTGTTGCCGCCGGCTGGGTGGCGGGTGGTATTGTTCAATCCGTCATAGATCGGACATACTAAGAGGCGTTTTTGTCTTGCGGACAGAAAGCAAGATAAACAGTTCGTAGCACCGCCAGTGCGGGACCTGACCGTTGTCAGGCACGGCAGCGGCATTTCGTTATCTTGCCTGACAAGGCCACGTCTGGGGAAGCGCACTGGATCAGCAGCCGCCTGCAAGCGTAGTCTGCAGCCCCGTTTTTCATACGGCCTGCCTGCTTTTTCTGGCGTGTAACCTTCCCGTACAAGGGCTTTTTACTTCTTCTGCACGGTGATGCCGGAAATACGGAGCAAGCCGCCATGCAACATGGCATGGGATCTGCATCTGCAACTGAAAACGGGTTGCCCCTTGTTGGTCCGCGTCAGGCTGTGGTGGCGGTTTGTCTCTTTCAAGTTCCCGTCTGCCGCTGTTTTGCTAGCCATCTTCCTCTATAAAAAGGTATGGTGTATTACCTGGGCTGAAGCCTTATGTCCGGCTTGAATGGCAGAGACATGAAACATCCTGTTTCTCTTGGTTGACATCGGACAGCGCAAATCATACACAGGGAAAAACAAGGCAATTTCGCGCAAAACGGCAGGATTGCGCTGAAGGTGGTAGATACAATGAGTCAGTCCGGAGTGAGTGAAGTTTCTGTTGTTGATAACGTCCCGTTCGGCCGTTCGGCCGGTGCGCCGCAATTTTTTGCCCTGCGTCTTGAAAAACCCGGCAATCCCGGGTGGGAGAACTGGCGTCCGGGGCAGTTTGTGATGTTGCGCCCCAGCAGCTGGGGGCTTGATATGCCCTGGGGACGTCCCTTTTCCATAAGCCGTGTGAGTTCTCGTGAACTGGTGCTGTTCATCCAGGCTGTCGGCCGCGGAACAGAGCGTATCCGGGATTTGCGCAGGGGTGATCTTGTGCGTGTCTGGGGACCGCTTGGAAACGGCTTTGCCATGGATCCCAAGGTTCCTACACTGCTGCTAGCCGGGGGCATGGGCGTTGTGCCGTTTGTCGGCTATGTGGAGCGGCATCCCCGCCCTGCTGAGCTGACCATGATTTTTGGACACCGCATGCCTGAGGATTGCTATCCTGTAGAAACGTTGGGCGAGCGGATCGAGCTTGAAGCCTATCACGAAACGTCGCCAGAAGATCTGGAGTGGTTCCTCAGGCATATCCGTTCCCGCATTACGGCCTATGCGGCCAGCAAGGGGCTTGTGCTTGCCTGTGGTCCGCAGCCGTTTTTGAAGGCTGTCCAGAGCTACGCACTGGAGTGTGGCGCCAGAACCCAGCTTTCACTTGAGCACCGCATGGGATGCGGGGTGGGTGCTTGCCTGGGGTGCGTGTGCACCACTACAGACAAGTGGCCGGTCGCTTCAAAAGCCGGCCAGCCCGTGCAGGTATGCAACCATGGCCCTGTATTCTGGGCAGATCAGATTGTGTTGGGGGATTAAACCATGACTGAACATCATCAACACCATACTATAGATCTGTCTGTGGAGCTGCCGCTTGCAGCGTCAGGGCAAAGCCTGCGATTCAAAAACCCGGTGCTGACTGCCTCTGGAACGTTTGGTTACGGGCTTGAATTCTCGCCGTATGTGAATCTGTCGAGCTTGGGCGGCATTGTTGTCAAAGGCTTGTCACTGAAGCCCAGACGCGGGAATGCCCTGCCGCGCATTTCCGAAACGGCGTGCGGCATGCTCAACGCCGTGGGGCTGCAGAATGACGGCGTGGAGGCTTTTCTTAAGGAAAAGCTGCCGCAGTTGCCCTGGCAGGAAACGCCGATCATTGCCAATCTGTATGCGACTGCCGCCGAAGACTTTGCCCAGCTGGCTGATCGCCTCTCTGGGGAAGACGGGGTTGCGGCGCTGGAAGTCAACATCTCGTGTCCTAACGTGCGCGAAGGCGGTGTGCTGTTTGGCCAGGATCCGCTTCTTGCTGCGCATGTGGTTTCTGCGGTCAAGCGTCGTGCCGGCAAAAAGCCCGTCATCGTCAAGCTTTCGCCTAACGTCACGGACATCATGTCGATCGCCCAGGCAGTGGAAGACGCCGGCGCGGATGCCATTTCATGTATCAATACGCTGATGGGCATGGCGGTGGATGCACGCACCCGCAAACCGCTGCTGGCCAACGTCATTGGCGGTCTTTCCGGCCCGGCCATCAAGCCGGTGGCGTTGCGTTGCGTCTGGCAGGTGTGCCGGACGGTATCGATTCCCGTCATCGGTATCGGTGGCATTACCTGTGCCCGTGACGTGCTGGAGTTCATTCTTGTAGGTGCGCATGCCGTACAGGTGGGGATGGCCAACTTTATCCGGCCGGACGCCACAAAGCAGATTTTGCATGATTTGCCGCTGCTGTGTGCTGAGCTGGGCATTACCGATCTCAATAAGTACCGCGGATCGCTTGAAATCTAATGTACTTTTTGCAGGACATCAAAATCCTGTCCCGGTGGAACAGGAACAGAGTCCTTTGGAGTAAAATGACTCGTTGGCTTTGAACGCCGTTTCTTCCTCTGGCTGTTGCCAGTCACACGGGGCAGTTCCCTGGAGAACTAGAAGGTAAAAGACAGCGCCATCATGGCACCATACCGGTGCGGTGGCGCTGTCTTTTATGTTGTGCAAGTCGCTTTTGCAGTGGGGAAATCCTGCCGGTCAGAATCCGTGCCGTCAGTGTCAGTTTGCCTGTGGTGTGCTGTTGTGGCTCACACAAAGCTGTCCACAGGCGGCCTTGATGTCCTGACCTTTGCTTTTGCGCAGAATGGCAGTGATGTTTTTATCCCAGAGGATTTTTTCAAACGCGAGGATAGTTTCCGGCGCAGGCGCGTCATAGGGGGCCTTGTCCATTCCAGGAACCTGCGACGGATTGTAGGCGATCAGATTAAGTTTGGCGCGTTCTGGTCCCAGAGTCTTGTGGATGAGCCGGGCCAGTTCGCGGGCGTGTTCTGGCGAGTCATTCACGCCGCCCAGCAGCAGATATTCAAACGTGATGCGCTCGCGCGTCTTGAGCGGGTAGCTCGCCAGCGCTGCCATCAGATCGTCGAGTGGCCAGCGTGCCGCCTTGGGCATGATGCGGCTGCGCAGAGCCTGGTTGGGCGCATGCAGAGAGATGGCCAGAAAGGCCAGGCCGCTGTCGCCAAGTTCCCTGAGCCCCTTCTCAATGCCGCAGGTTGAAACAGTGATGCGGCGCGGCGAAAAATCAAGCCCCTTTTCGTGGTGGAGCATGGTCAGCGCGCGGGTTACTTCGTGGAGATTGAGAAGCGGTTCGCCCATGCCCATGAACACCAGGTTGCGAATGATGGGCCTGTCCGGACGGTTGTCGCCCAGACGCCGGCGGGCAAGAAGAACCTGTGACAAGATTTCGCCAGCCGTCATGTTGCGCACAAACCCCATGCCGCCGGTGCTGCAGAACGTGCACCCCATGGCGCAGCCTACCTGCGACGAAAGGCATTGGGCGATCCTGATGGAACCGTCCTGAGCTTCGCTGGGGATGATGACGGTTTCAACCATGGAGCCGTCAGCAAGACGAAGCAGCAGTTTTTCTGTGCCGTCGCTGGCTGTTTGTACGGTAACAACCTCGGGCAGACGGCATTCGGCAATTTCTGCCAGACGTGCGCGTGTGGCCTTGGAGACGTTGGTCATAGCCTCAAAGTCCGTAACGTTGCGCTGCCATATCCACTGCCAGACTTGCAGGGCGCGGAACCGGGGTTCGCCAAGTTCGGCCATGAAGGCTTCGAGCTCGGGCCAGGTGAGATTGAGCAGGTCGGTCATGGTGTGCAAGAGGGGGAACACGTCGGATTGACCGCGGCGTGTTCCCCCGGAAAAAGGTTATGAGAAAGGTGCAGCCGTGCCGTCAGGCGGCGCGTTGCAGGTTATTTCTGATAGCGTTTGACAAATTCCACGGCGCTTTCGGTATTGGTGATGAGCCCGGCGATCTGGGCCTTGAGCAGCGCATCGCGAATATTGCCGACCTCGGGTCCCGGAGGCAGGCCGGTGTACTCCATGATCTCGTTGCCGTTGAGAAGCGGTTCGAGCATGAGTTCAGAGGTTTCAGCCCGGTTCATGTACTTCTGGTTGTGGTTGAAGTAGGTGTAGCTGCCGTCGCGCGCCTTGATGTCGGCCCGGCAGATTTCAATCAACCGTTCCTTCTCGGCCAGAGCGTTGAAGCGGCGTATGCCACGGTCAGTCAGCATGAAGTGGAACATCATGTGATGCCGGACAAGATGGCAAATCAGGTCGATGTCTTCCGGGCTGAAGTGCAGGCGGCGCAGAATCTTGCGCGTCACGCCGGCGCCAACGCGGTGATGCTGATAGAACGTCCACCGGCCGTCATACTGTTCGGCGGTATACAGCTTGCCAACGTCGTGGAACAGGGTGGCCAGCACGCCGTACCAGTCCATGGGCAGCGAGCCTTCCGGATAATAGCGCATGCAGCTGATAGTGTGATCGAAGACAGTTTCGATTTCGCCGTCGTCGTTCTTTTCCTGTTTGACACAGGCCAGAGCCGCGATTTCGGGCATCAGACCGTGCAGAATTTGAGCGTCAAACAACAGGCGGACGAATTTCCACATGGACTCTGCGGCCACAAGGCGCCACTCTTCCATGATCTCTCTGGCCGGCACATAGTCAAGAATCCGGTTTGCCGACTGCACGATGGCCATCCAGGTGGCGGGGTCGACCGGCAGATCGCAGTTTGCCGCATGCCGCAGCGCGCGGATGGCCAGCAGATAGTTGTGGGCCAGGGTTACACCGGGCAGACCCTGCAGCTTGACCATGCCGCAGGAAAAATTTTCAAAACCATCCTCAGGATGTCCGCTGCGCGGAGCCTGAGCATTGAATTTTTCGGACTGGCCAAGCTCGTTGAGCATCCGGATCATGCGCGGCGTAATTCTGAGCTGCCCGCGTTCAGGGTGCGAAGCATCTTCAACGTCTGTGGGATAGAAATACAGGGTGAAGCCGTCTTCTTCGAGCGTCGCCATGGCCTCGCCGTCACAGGAAACGACATTGGGGAAAATTTTGGCCAGCGTCTCAGGATCGCAGGCGCAGGCGATATCCACTTCACGCGTTCCTGTTTTTTCAATAATCAGGTTCTGCAACGGAGCGTTGATGGCATAAGCGTCGTAGCCGTTGCGCATCAGCGACTTGCAGATGGAAATCCCGGCCTGGATACCGGATTTATGAGGCTCGTTTTTGGACATGACAATCTCCTGATAATATTGTCGAAACGGCTGGCAGGTTAACCTTCAAGGGCCTTTTCATCCTTGACGATCACCTTGGCGGCATTCTGCAGAGTCTGCAGGAAAGCCCGGTAGAGGCCTTCCTTGCGGCTGCGGAGCATGGTGTCCATGAGCAGAGGCTTGTCCTGCTCCCACATTGCTTCTGTCGCCGGAACGACGTTGCCCAGACGGGCGATGACAGCGCCTTCCGCCAGCGCATAGGGCTCAGGGAACCAGTTCTGGGAATCCGCGGCAAAAAGCGCTCTGGTCAGGGCCCCGTTGGCGCCCATGCCTTCAATCTGACCATTCCGGGCAATGGGGGCAGACTGCTTGACCCGTGCAGCGAGGGCCTCGGGGAGCTTGCCGTCCTTGATGTCTCCAAGGGCGGTTTTGGCGGCTTCCATGGCAAGGCGGGCTTCGTTTTCCGTACGCAGGCGGTCTTCGATTTCGCTTTGGACTTCCTCAAAGGGCATAACCCCTTCGGGGGCCGTTTCGTTCACCTTGACCAGCACATAGCCTTCCTTGGTGATGAACGGCGTGTCTTTGACGGTGCCGCTTGCCGTAGTAAGCAGCGTGGCGGCTTCTTCAGGCTTGATGCCGAGCGTGGCGGCCAGTGCGTCAGCATCAAGCAGTCCGCTCTTCTTGGGCGTCAATTTCCAGGTTTGGGCTGCAGTGGCCAGATCCTTGCCACCCATGACAGCCAGCAGCACCTGATCCAGGATGTCCTGAAGCTTGCCTGCGGCCTGCTGGGAGCCAAGCTGCTGGCGAATTTCTTCGCGTACGGTTTCAAGGGGCTGGGGTGCGGCGTCCTGGCGCTCTTCAAGCTGGATGATATGGTACCCATAACCTGTCTTGATCGGCTCGGAAATTTCACCGGGCTTGAGGGCAAAGGCCGCGGCGTCGAATTCAGGCACCATCTGGCCGTGACCGAACCAGCCAAGTTCACCGCCGTTCTGCGCAGAAGCAACGTCTTCAGAATTCGCTTTGGCCAGTTCTGCAAAATCCTCGCCAGCCAGCAGCCGCTTATGCAGTTCCTTGATTTTTTGTTCTGCAGCCTGGTTTTGCTTTTCAGCCTCCGATCCGGGTTCGGCCCCAGCCGGGGCAAGCAGCAGAATATGTCTGGCCCGGACCTGCTCGGAAGTCGTGAAACGCTCTTTGTTGGCGTCGTAGAATGCCTGTACGGCGGCTTCGTCCGGGGCAAACGCTCCGGCGAGCGTGTCGGCGCTGAGCAGCAAATATTCCACATCGGCCTTGGCCGGAACCTTGAACGCCGAATCACGTCCCTCGTCATAGGCGGCGCGCACAGCTTCCGCTGTGGGAGTGGCCTGTTCGGCAAAGTCTGCAAGGGGGAAAAGCACATAGTCCATGGTGCGGCGTTCGGCCAGGAAGTTGAAGAGGCTCCTGGCTTCCGTCTCGGAAACCGCGGTACCGGCGGTCACATGCTCAAACAGCTTGCGCTGCAACAGTTCGCTGGTGATACTTTTCTCAAAATTGGCAGGCGTGGTGCCGTTGTTTTCCAGAATCTGCTTGTAAAGAGCGGGATCAAACGCGCCGTCTTGGTTTTTGAAGTAAGGAAGCGATTCGATTTCCCGGCGCAGTTCGAATGGGGTGACGGCAATGCCAACACGCTGGGCTTCCTGCTCTAAAATGACATTCATGATAAGCTGCTGGGCAGCGCGAAGACGAACTTGATATTGTTTGAGCTGGTCATCGGTCAGATCCGGCTGACGCTCTTTGAGCTGCCTTGTCATGTTGGCTGCCAGCGTGTGCAGCTCATAGATGGTGATGGGACGATCGTTGACCACAATAATGTCGGAAACAGTGCCTCCGGTATAGCTTCCCACGCCCCAGAAGACAAAAACAACGATAATCAGCCCAAAAGCAATTTTGATGCCAAGGGACTGGGCATTGGAACGGATGACGTCCAGCATTGATGACTCCGGTTAATGTGCACAAAAGGGTGTTGTGCACAGGTGACAAGAAGTGCCGGAAAGCGGCGTTGAACCGGTCTTTCCGGGGCTACAGGCCATGCGGATGCCGACAGGGGGAAGACGCATTTCCGGTCGCAAGCATCTCTTCAAGAGGTTACACGGACTGCGGACGCAACGCAAGAGGTTGCCATGGCAAAAGCCATACACACCGCTGTTGTCTTGCAGCACGTCTTGTTGTAGGTTTCAAGCGTTGCCGCAGCAGGTGCCCTGGTGGATTTCGACGCACGCCTGCGCCGCAGGGCGCTCAGCCCCTGTTGTTTGCGCGTGCCGTTCCGGCCGGTGCGGGACAACCTGCCGAACGCGGCGTAACGCAGGCTTTCATCCCCTGGCCTGTGTGGCACGACTTTTGGATAGTTGCTGATGCGTTGATCCTGCGTGACGGCGGGTCCCTGCCAGCGGACCGGGCAGGCGGCAGCCGGACTGGCTTTAGCCTGAACTTTTGCCGGCACGCGCTGATTTTTGGATGGAAGACGGCGCCCATGAATGCACTGCACGAACGAATAGGCATTATTGCAGGGAGCGGGCAGTTCCCGCGTCTGGTGGCCCGGGGGGCCCGTGAAGCCGGCTATTCTGTAGCCATTTGCGGACTTGCGGGTAACGCCGAGCCTGCGCTGGCCGAGGAGGCCGACGCGTTTGAGATGGTAGCGCTGGGGCAGCTGAACGCCATGTTGCGTTTTTTCAAGGCGCAAGGGGTGGTCAGACTGTGCATGGCCGGTGCCGTAAGCAAGCCCAGAGCCCTGGATTTGCGCCCTGACACAAGAGCGGTGAAACTGTTGTTCACCCTGCGGGACAAGGGGGACGACGCTATTTTGCGCGCGTTGGTCCACGACTATGAAAGTGAAGGATTGCTGGTGGTTGGCGCTGCGGATCTGGTGCCGGCGCTGCGCTGCCCGGCGGGAGTGCTGGGGCGTGTGAAGCCGTCGGAGGCTGTTCGGAAGGCAGTGGCGTTCGGCTGGCCCCGGCTTGCCCTGACAGGGCGTATGGATATCGGGCAGTGCATGGTCGTTCGTGAAAATATGGTCATGGCCATTGAATGTCTGGAAGGCACCGACGCCACGTTGCGGCGGGGCGGGACTCTGGGCGGGGCCGGCTGTGTGGCGCTCAAAATGCCCAAACCCGGCCAGGAAGAACGCGTGGATCTGCCCTCGGTAGGCCTTGAGACCGTGCGCCTGCTTGTGGAGCTTGACTATGCCGCGCTGGTTGTCGAAGCAGGGCGGACGTTGTTTTTTGATCGGGAAGAGGCGCTCAACCTGGCCGATCGGCATAAACTTTGCGTGCTGGCGCTGACGGCTGAAGAATCGCGCGGACTGGCAGCCAAAGCCTTGCCGCTGGCCGAAGGCGTTGTGCGGGAATGTGGATCCCGGGCCTGACGCGCGTTGCCCGTGGCAGGCGTGGCGGATCCGATGAAGCGCAGGCGGAGTGCATAGACATGGGAGGGCGTTTGCGTAAAGCTTTGCTGGGGGTGCTTATGGGGATGGCCCTGGCCGTGTCTCCGGCACTGTCCGCCGAGCCGTTGCATGTGGGCATTTCGTTTGGCGGAGAACTGGGCGGAGCCGTTGTCAAGGCATTCATGAGCCGCTATCCGGGAATTGAAGTGACTTTGGAAACGGTGCCCTCGGAGAAGTTGAACGACATCCTAAAGCCCCGGCGCGGACAGGCAGGGACTGCCTTTGATGTCCTGTGGCTCGACAGTCCCATGGAATGCTACAGGCTGAAAGCTGCCGGTCTTCTTTACCGGTATATTTCCCCGTATGTCAGAGAGCTGGTCAATCCGCTTCAGGACTATGACGGATCGTTTACGGCCGCCCGTTTTGGCGTGGTAGGTATTGTTCAACGGGGCGAGCCGCGACCAAAGACGCCTGCCCGGTGGGGTGCACTGCCTGAAAATGATCAGCTTATCGTCGCTCTGGCCGACCCGGCCGTCTCCGACAAGGCGTATTTGATTGCGGCGCATTTGCGTGAGGCGTTCAGCCGGAATTTTTTCCGGGAGTTGTTCAAGCATGGGGGACGCCTGTTCAAGACGACCGGCGAGGCTTTGGCGGCCACGGCAGCCGGTACGGCAGACGTTGCGTTTGCCGTGGACCTTGATGTCGTGCGAGCAAGAGGGGAGGCGTCCCCGCTTGTGATAGGGTATCCCAAAGAACTGATCCTCATCCCGGCTCCTGTGGCTATTTTGGACGGCACGCCGCAGCTGAGTGTGGCCAGGAAATTTGTTGATTTCATTCTGTCTCCCGAAGGACAGGCGCTGGTGGCCGAGTACGGCTCGCTGCCTGCTTCACCTAACGTCACCGTGCCGGAGCGCTTTGGCCTTCCGGGGCTGAAAGAGATGAAAGACCGTGTCATTGAGAGCAACTATGCACGTCTGTTCGCTTCCAAACAGCGCGTGATCAACGAAGTCGCCGAGGCTGTGCGCGCCGGCGGAAAAACTCCCCGTGAATCTTCCAGAGCTGCTGCGACCCGGTAGGGGGTATGTCCCGTGCCGGTTGTGCCTGTTCAGGCTCTTTAAAAGAGGTTGCGGCCGTCCTCTCAGGCAGGACGCACGCAATCCGCGCACTGTCTGTTTGAAAGGCTGACGACGGTCGTTTTTTTGTATGCGTACGCCGGATTTGTTTCTTGTGACTGCCGGATGGCCTCCTTACAGGCAGCGCGATAGGCTTTTGCGCCGGCTCTGGAGCAAGGCAGGCTTACAGATACGGCGACATCAGCCAGCAGACCGCGTTGCGCAGGCGGACAGGCAGGGGAGCCGGAGTGCTGGGAAACGGGACGGACCGGGTAAGCAGTGTGTCGAAGTAGTTTGCAAGATTGATGTTGAGTTCCTGATCAATGGTTTCCACAACCAGTTCAAAATTGAGGTTCAGGCTGCGCGGATCAAGATTTGCCGAGCCCATAAGGGTGTAGGCGTTGTCTACGAGCAGCAGTTTTGTGTGCGCAAATGGCGGCGGCTGTAAGACAATGTGCACGCCTTTTTTGATGAGTTCGGGCAGCTGGTGATGCATGGCCCAGTTGACAGGCGGATGATTGTTGCGCTCTGGCAGGATGACATCCACGCGCACACCGCGCAGCACCGCACTGGTCAGGGCACTTGTGAGTTGCTGCGTGGGCAGAAAATAGGGGCTGATGATGCGCACGCGGTGTTTGGACGCGCTGATCATGGCGCAGAACAGATCGTGAATGGGATCGCGCATTGTGCCAGGGCCGTCCATGACCAGCCGGCAGAAAGATTTTCCAGCAGAAGAAATGGGCGGCTCGAGCGGTGTATGTGCGGCGTCGCCTGTGACGAAGTCCCAGTCCATGAGAAAGCAGACCAGCAATTGCGAAACAATAGGGCCGGAGCACCGGAAGTGCAGATCGCTGACTCGATTTTTGCGCGTGTTGGCGCAAAGGTGATGGGCAGAGATGTTCATGCCGCCGGTGAAGGCTACGGTCCTGTCGCAGATCAGGATTTTGCGGTGGGTGCGCAAGTTGATGTTGAATCGCGGTGGGAGCAATCCAGGTGGCAGAAAGCGGGCCACACGGACACCGGCGGCGCTCAGGCGGGTTGTCCAGCCAAGCAGAGGCAGGCCAATTCTGAACGATCCTACGCCGTCGATAAGCAGACGGACGTCAAGGCCACGCCTGGCAGCATCTATAAGGGCTTCAGCAAAGAGCCTGCCGATGTTATCATGACTGAAAATAAAGGTGGACAAAAAGACGCGCTGTTTGGCCGTGCGGATGGCTTCAAGCATTTGAGGGTAGGCTTCCTCACCGTTATGGAGAGGGATGACCGCGTTTCCGCCTACGATGCGGCGATGGGTCAGGCTCCATCCGGGGCGCGCCACGGCACGAAAACTGTGGGGAAGATCAGAAAGAGGGACGCTGCCGCGCGGCGTGTCCGAAAAAAAACCTTCCACCAAAGGAGCGTTTGCGCCAAGAGCGGTTTGTGCCGCGCGCGACATGATGCGTGCCGCACGGCTTTCTACCCGGGCTATGCCAAACAGGACATAGAGCAGCGGGCCGAAAAGCGGCGTAAGCAGGCATACGGCGGTCCATCCCAGGGCGGAGCGCGAGTCGCGTTTATGGAGCAGCGCGTGCCCTGCGGCCAACCATGAAAAAGTGTGAACAATGGCGGCCACAAGGCCGATGGTTTCCCAGCTTGTCTGCATATGACGTCTCTGTCCTGTTGGGGTGAGAATCGCTGACGGTCTGAAGCGCCTTGTCTGATGCCTTGTTACAGGCGGCAATGAAAAGGGGCTCCGCAGAATGCCATCCCGTCTGGACGGATTGTACTGTCCACGCTATGTTGAACGCAACTGTTGATATCGAGGAGTTTGCCATGAAAAAAATGTTGCTGTTGCTGGCGCATGTCGCGCTGGTGGGGATATTGACGCCGTGTGCGGCACTGGCCGCAAACCTGGTGTCGCCTGGATCACAGGCTGCCGTGGTGCTGCCGTCTGCCAGGATAACCTTGTATACGACAGGAGCCAGCGTTACGGAAACGCGATCGCTGACGGCCGTTGACGGCGTGGTCCGCTTCACGCTGCCGTCTGCCGTGGATACGCAGAGTCTCAGGATTGCGATTGACGGAGCCACCGTGACCGACATGCGGTTTGCCACGGTTCCTGCTTTACCTGACGACGGCCCGGACGCCAAGGCCTTGGGGGCTGCGCGTCAGAAAGCAGGCAAACTGATAAACGAAGTTGCGGTGCTGAAGGCGCGTCTGGACTTCTGGATGAAGTCCGGCGGCGAAGCCGGGAGCGATATGCTGGCTGCGGAAGCCGTCTTCGCCGAACAGGTCGAAGGTCTGAGCCGTCAGTTGCAGACAGTCGAAGCCGCACTGGAGGTCACACAAAAAGAAGTGTCCAGGCTGGAGGAGCGCCAGCAGGCACGCGGTGTTTCAGAATCCATGTATGACGTTACGGCGCGTGTAAGCCGTACCGATAGCGCCACGGGGCCTCTTGTGGCGCGGCTTTCTTACATGATTGGCGCTTGTGGATGGCGTCCCCTGATGCGGCTTGACGCGCTGACAGGGCAGGACCGTATTGACTTGGAGCAGCTTGCCGTCATCGAGCAAAAGACGGGTATGGACTGGACGAAAGCGGAACTGACGCTTTCCACAGCGACCATGGCGGCGCGGATCGAACCGCCATATCTGGGAAAATGGCGGATTGAGCCCCTGCGCCCGGTGGAACCGCGCGCTGCCGGCAGTCAGCCTGTTGCTTTGAACCTGCTGGGGGATGATGCGTCCGTGGCGGCCTTCAAAAGTTCGGCGCGCACCCTGGAGCAGGCCCCCGTATTTACAGAGGAGGCGGCATCAGGGCTTTGGGCGTTGGGGAGCAGGGATGTGCCTGCGGGCACGCCGGTCTTTGTGACGCTGACTGAGCAGCAGTGGCCGGCGCAGTTTGTCCGGTTGATCCGCCCGGTCAGACAGAAGACGGCTTATCTTGTTGGTCAGGTCTCCTTGCCCGAGGCCCTGCATATCCCTGCCGGCGCCGCGCAGTACTTTGTGGATGGAGTGTTTGCAGGTACGGGGTCATTCGGCTTTTCCGGCAGGCAGCAGGATATTGCCTTCGGACCTGATCCGGCTGTCACGGCTGACATGACGGCCGATACGGCCCAGAGTGGCACGCATGGGATTGTGGGGCGCCGTCAGTCGTACGACTGGCGTTGGACTATCACGGTGAAAAACGCTCACGCCCGTCCGGTGGCTGTCCGTGTAGAAGACGCGCTGCCGCAGTCCGGCGACAGCGACATTGTGATCAAGATCGACAGTTCTCCCGCGGCAGAGCAGAACGATCAATCACTGGTCTGGAATCTCACAGTGCCGGCCGGTGGCGAAGAGCGCATCCGCCACGAAGTGTCGTTTGAAGCTCCGGCCGATATGAATGTCTCCCCGGGACGCTAGATGCATGCCAGTGGAAAGTTGCTCCATACTGACCCGGGATGATTGCTGATGTGAGGTCCATCCCGGCGGGGACTGAGACTTTCCGTCGAATACGGGCCGTACGGCAGAGAATAGAGGAAGAAGGACGTTTTTATGACTGAGGAATAAACACGCCGCGTGCCCAATGCAACAAAGCGTGACGCAGCGTGTCGTTGCCGGCCCGTGATCCTGTGGCCGCCAGTCGATAGCCAATTTTTATGAGGGCTGCGGCGCATATGAGCCGCAGCCCTCGTTAAGGTCTGGAATCTGGGAGGGCTAGTCCGCTTTCCGAAAGGAAAGCAGAAGGCTATGACGGTCATGTGTTCGGAGGGCGCGTTTTTCCGGGCAGCCTGAGCGGCAAGCCGGTGTGTTGCCTGGAAGTTCCAGGCAGAGTTCGGCATCCCGTAATGGCGCCTTCACAGTCATCGATCAATGGACTTAGATAACCAGCTTCCTCGCCGGGTAGCAAGGCACACGCTGCACGCGACGCGGATGGTACAGAGTTACGGCTTTGCCACTACGGCTGGATACAAATGACGTATGCTTCATGAATGCAGCGCGTATGCAGCTTGTG
>DVMI01000090.1 GCA_018715085.1 Candidatus Avidesulfovibrio excrementigallinarum
GCGGTGAAGATGCCGTACACGACGTCAGGATGCTCGGTGAACAGGAGCGGTCCGGGCACCAGGCCCTGGATCATCAGTGCGCCAAGCATGATGGCCACCACGATGTCGCCGGGCACGCCCAGAGTCAAAAGCGGAATGAGCGCGCCGCCGGTCACGGCGTTGTTGGCCGATTCGGTGGCGGCAATGCCTTCAAGCACGCCCTTGCCGTACTGTTCGGGCGTTTTGGACGCGCTGCGCGCGGTGGAATAGGCGATGTAGGACGCCGTGCCCACGCCCGTGGCCGGGATGATGCCCACCACCGTGCCGATGATCGAAGAGCGCAGGAAGTTGTAGGCGTTGCTCGTCAAATCCTTCAGCGACAGGCCCTTGCGCGAAATTTCCACATTGATGGACGACTGCGAGTTTTTGATAAAGGCCTGTTCCAGGGTCACCAGAATCTGCCCCACGGCAAACAGGCCCACAAGCACGGGCACCAGCGGCAGCCCGCTGAACAGCTGCGGAATGTCAAAGGTGTTGCGCAGATCGCCATAAATGGGGTCGGTGCCGATGGTCGACAGGTACAGGCCAAGCAGCGCGGCAATGCCGCCCTTGATGGCCGACGAAGACGCCAGCGAAGCCACCACGGCCATGCCGAAAATGGCTACGGCAAAGTAGTCCTGCGCGCCAAAGGCCGTGGCGGCCTTGGCCAGCAGGGGCGAAAGCACAATCAGCACCACGCAGCTGAACACGCCGCCGATGAACGAGGCAATGGTGGCCATGTCCAGCGCTTTTTTGGATTCGCCGCGGGCCGTCAGCGCCGGGCCTTCCAGCATGGTGGCTGCCGCGGCCACGGTGCCCGGCGTGCCCACCAGAATGGCGGTGATGCTGCCGCCGTACACGGCGCCGCAGTACATGCCAAGCAGGGCCGAAAACGCTTCGACCGTGGGCATGTTGAACGTCAGCGGCATGATCAGGGCCACGCCCATGGCTGCCGTAAGCCCGGGGAGCGCGCCAAAAATAATGCCCAAGGCCACGCCCACGCCGTTGGCGATCAGGCAGGCCGGCGAAAGGGCCGTTGCAATAGCAGAAAGAACAAGATCCATAGCGCTACCTCGTTACTTATGGCAGGGTGATAAGGAAGAACCGCGAGAACGTGAACACAATCACGCTGGGCACAAGCGCAGCCACCAGCACAATTTCAAGCGGCTTGCGCCGCCCGCCCACAAGCAGCGCCGTAACGAGGAACAAAAACGTCGCAATCCAAAAAGCCATATTGTCCGCCAGCCAGAGCACGCCGGTGTTCTTGAACAAATTGCTCAGGCCCACGGTCAGGCAGGCGTAACAGAAAAACAGCACGACAGTGAGAGCAACCTTTTTGATCACCGTGCGGCTGGGCCAGTAGTTGATCTTGCGCTTGGCGCGAAAACCCATCCAGGTCTGCACGCAGCCAAAAATAAACAGCCCGGTGACGATGGCTCTGGTAAAGGTGGTCGGCTCCACCACCGAGGCGTCGCTCGGCTCCCCTGTCAAAACGATTCCCCAGGCCCCGAGCGCACTGACGCCGATGGTCAGCAGCCCGGTAACAATATCCGTCGAATTTCTCATGACACCTCCGAAAAAATACACGCAGCCCGGCATGCCTCCCCGCTACGCCGGTCATCCAGATTTCCGAGTCTGTGGCCTCAGGAATACTGTGAATATTTTAGCAAAAAATATACCATAATGCACGTTTTACTTTTAGTTAGCGATATTGGTCGATTATCAGACCGGTCAGGCTGTCCGTCAGATCCATTTTTCTAAATATTACACAGAGGCTTCCAATATTTGCAAAATATGCGCTTCCTCCGCCCGCGGACCTGTCTCTTTTCCTGGCAAGAAGACTGAAAACGGCGCGCGCGGGCCGGTTTTCTCCCTCAAGGAAGCCGCAAAGGCCAGACCGGCCGGTCCGCCCCCTGCTGCGGCACACCGCGGTCCAGGCAGCCTGCACAGCGCACGCGCCGCCCGCCGTGCCGCAACACGCGCCCGCGGCCGGCCAGGGCCCGGAGGCGCACAGGCGTCACATTTCAACCCCGTTGTATCCTTAAAAAACAAGGCCCTGCGGCCGGAACAACCGCCGCCGCACAACGCCGGACACCCCAAAAGCCGCGCCGCGTTTTCCGGCACGGGCGGCGTCAGCCCGGGCGTTGGCGGACCGGCGCGCCACGACGGCGTGACCTTTTGCCACAGGCCGCGGCCGCCCGCTTTTGGGGCAGGACGCGCACTGCGGCGCGCAAAAACCGCCGCGTCTCCCGCTCCACCAGGCCGGAGGCGCGCCCGCAACAGGCGCAACGCGGACGCCAGAACGCCTGCGCCACAACGGCCTCTGCGGCGTGGTTTGCCGGGGTCAAAAGGGCGTTTTGGCCGGATACCGGTCCGGCACCCCTCAGCGAACGCCACTGGCGCGCCCACCGGCGCACGCCCCGGCTGGAGGCGGATGGTGCGGAAGATCCTGTATGGTGACGATGATGGCAGGCGCAACGCGATCGGGCGCCCGAAGACGGCCACAAAGCCGGAAGCAGAAGACGGAAGAGTCAAAAAACAGGCGGCCGCACAACGGCCGTCCGACGCGTCCCGTTTTTTAGACGCCGGCGCAACAGCGCCGTTTTTTTGGGAGATCGGGGCAGCTCTGGCTGTGCGCCTTCAGCCCCGGCAGGGCCCTGCCGGTCAAACGGCCTTGCACAGGGCCGGCGCCCTGTTCTGCGCACGCCCCACACAGGCCGCCGCATGGCGGCAGGGACGCGGCAGCCTTGCCGGGCGGCAGAAACGGCGCGGCGTCAGCGGCGGCGCGTCAGCTGGCCCGGGGCCACTTGGCCTTGCCGGTCAGGCTTTCAATGCGCAGCCTGTACACGGCCGTGCGCGCAAAGGAATGGCGGATGTCTCCTTCCGCCTTGTCCATATGCTCCGGCAGATATTTGAAAGCCAGCGCATACAGGGCCCGGAATTTTTCGTCATCGTCCGTCACTTTCTCCACCGTACCAAAGGCCATGACGCTTTCGTACCAGGTGGTGAAGTTCTTGACATAAACCGGCCTGGTCTGCCCCACAACCGTAAAGGAAACCTGCGGACAGCACGCCAGGTTGTCTATCTTGCGGCCTTCCATGGCGCTGTGAAAATACAGCCCGTCGCCCAAAAGCACATAAGAAAGCGGCACGCCATAGGGCAGCCCGTCAGCACCGACGGTTGCCAGAAAGCCATATTCCCCTTTGCGCAGCAGTTCTCTGGCGGCCTCGTCGGGCAGGGCCCTGTCCTTGCGCCGCATCGCATGCACTGTCATTGCATCCCCCGATGCCGGTTGTCTGTTGTGCGCCACGCATACCCGTGCCGCGCTGAAAATGCCGTCCTGCCCGCCGCCTTGCGCCGCAACGCCGCAGCCAGAAAAAACGCCCGCCGCCGCGCACCGGCAGCGCTGCCTGTCACAGTCCACAAAACGCACCCTGCAAGGCGCTCACAGCAGGGTTGTTTCACGGCTGTGCCGGTTCAAACTGCACTCATTGCCGCCGTCCTGCCCGCCGCCTTGCGCCCGCATGCAGACAAAAGAGGCGGATACCGGCCGGTATCCGCCCGCAACACACGGCAACGGCGCAAAATCAGGCAATCTTTTCGATGTAGCGCACCCGCAAATGCGCATCCTGCCGTTCAGGACGCTTCTTTCCGCCGATTTCGCCGGTCAGGCGGACCTTGTCCTGCGGGGTCACGTCAAGCTGTCCGAACACATGCGGCGGGATGTCCACGATCATGGACGCGGCGCCGTCGGTGAACTCATAGCGGTTTTTGGTCAGATGTTTGACAATGTTGCCTTCAAGCACACAGGTTGTTGCTTCATCGGCGGCAAGCGCCTGCGTCACCTGTCTGACAGGTCCGGCAGACTCGCTCGGCCCGTTGAACCCGGCAAAAGACACACCGCACAGCAGCAAAAAGGCGCAACACACGCTCGCAAGCGTTTTCATGGCTGATCTCCTCCAGCATGTCCGTTCTGAACCATCGGGCCGCAACGCTCTGCAGCCTTGCGCCCGGGCCTGTAAAGAGGGCGCGTCCTGCCTTGGCCGCCGTTCCTTCCGCACAAGCGGATGCGCTCTGAGCGGCGGCCAGAGCCACAACGCGCCATACCATAGAGGCCTTTGCCCGCCGTCCGGCCAGGCAGACGCCCCATGGACAGTCCCGCGCCCGGCAGTTCTGCACTCTGCCGGGTTGCGCCGGCCGGACGCCGGCAGGCCGATCCGGGCTGCATCGGCCAGTTTACGCAACTCCTGCCCGGCAATCAAGCGTCCGCCCTCCGGCCAGGACCACCGGGAACGCCGCAGGCCGGCCGCCCAGGCCCTTTCCCCCAGGCGTGCTGTCCGCAACGCCCGGCCCGTATGCACAACGCCCCCCGGAACCGGCCGCCTCGTCCCCGCCCGCTCTGGCGGCAACACGGCATCCGCCCTCCGCACCCTGCCCCCGCACACTGACCGCCGCACACTGCCTCCACACCCTGGCCGCACCGCGCACGCGCCTGGCAAAATCCTCCCCGCCCCAGGCAACACGGTGCCGGAGGCACAAAGCGGCAAACACCGCGCACAGGCAGGCCGCAACCGGCGTTTTTGCCGCGCCGCAGGCCCCGGCCCGGCCCTGGTTTGACTTCTGCGGGCAGCATGATACCGTAACCGGCGGTTTTTCGTCACGAAGCCTCAGGACGATCCGCCGCGGAGAAAAGCCCGTTAAGGACGCTCTCAGGGGGACGCCCTGCAACAGGCCTGTCCGTGCGGACCCGCCGGCGCAAAACGCGTCAGCAACAGCCGCCCTTTCGGGCGCCCGTCCGGGGCCCCTGCCCCACACGGCAGGCGGCGCGTAACGGCGTTTTTTTGCGCCCACCGGGCAGCCGCACAGGCAGCGTTGCGCCCTTGCTCCTGCCCGGGGCACGGACGCCCCTGCGGCGTCAGCGGCGTATGCGCCGTACGCTCTTTGTATTGCCTGCACAACGCCCCGGCGGAGCTTTTACAGCTTCCCCCGCTGCAACGGCAGCCGCAAAGAAACGCCGCGCTGCCCTGTTGCGCGCCGGCTGCGCCCCTGCTGACTGCACACCGGCTCAAAAGGAACCGGCCTTACGCGGCGTTGTGACGTTGTTGTGCCAAACCCCATCCCCGCGGGCGGCAAGGCCCGCACATGCGCACGGAGTGTTTCCATGAAAATCGAAACCCAATGCCTGTATGCCGGCTACACCCCCGGCAACGGCCAGCCCCAGACGTTGCCCATCTACCAGAGCACGACCTTCAAGTACGAATCCACCGAACAGGTCAGCAAACTCTTTGACCTGCAGGAAGCCGGCTTTTTCTACACCCGCCTCGGCAACCCCACCGTGGACGCCGTGGAACAAAAAATCGCCGCCCTCGAAGGCGGCGTGGGTGCGCTGTGCACCGCGTCGGGCCAGGCCGCCAGCATGCTGGCCGTCCTCAACATCGCTTCGGCCGGCGACCATATTGTCAGCTCCTCCAACATCTATGGCGGCACACTGAACCTGTTTGCCGTCACCCTCAAAAAACTGGGCATTGACGTCACCTTTGTGGACCCGGAAGCTCCGGTCGATAAAATCCAGGCCGCCTTCAAGCCCAATACCAAGGCTCTGTTTGGCGAAACCATCGCCAACCCCAGCATTGCCGTGCTGGATATCGAAAAGTTTGCCGCCATCGCCCACGCCAACGGCGTGCCGCTCATCGTCGACAACACCTTTGCCACGCCCGTGCTGTGCCGCCCCTTTGAGTTTGGCGCCGACATCGTCACCCATTCGACCACCAAATACATGGACGGCCACGCCCTGCAAATGGGCGGCGTGCTGGTCGACAGCGGCAACTTTGACTGGACGGGCGGCCGTTTCCCCGAATTTACCGAACCCGACGAGTCCTACCACGGCACCGTGTACACCCGCGATTTCGGCAAGGCGGCCTACATCGCCAAGGCCCGCGTCCAGCTCATGCGCGA
>DVMI01000091.1 GCA_018715085.1 Candidatus Avidesulfovibrio excrementigallinarum
GGAGACCTTGCCTGCCTGACTCAGGCAAGAGATTTCAGACACTTCTCAGTCAAGAGCTGTTTTTAGATACCTCCTTTTGGTACAGCGATGCCGCATCGTTAAACCGCGCTAACCCAGATTGGGCAGATGGAGACAGTCTATGCTCGAACAATGTTCCCTTTCATTTGAGGCAACCCCGTTAGGAAAAAGGCGGATGGCACGGGGTACCTTGGCCTGCGTACTGGCTTGTCTTTTGGTTTTGCTGGCCTGTCTCGGGGCATGCTCTGACCAATCTGACGATAAACCGGCTTCCGCCGCGGCCACAAGCACTAAGGCGCCTGCTGTGGATTCCAAGGCGCCCCAGACCGCCAGCATTCCCGTTGCCCGGGGTGTTCAACAGGCTGACAGCCAGACCTCGCAGAAAGCCACGTCCGGCACAGCTCCAATGCAGAACGCGCAGCCCGGCGGCAGCTTGTCCACACGGGATGCAGCGTGGGCAGGGCAAGCACCCGGCGCGCCTGCGGAATGGACCGTCATGGTCTATATGTGCGGGGACAACAACCTTGAATATCCGGCCATGCTGGATCTGCTCGAAATGGAGCAGGCCCTGCCGGAGGGCACAGAAGTCATCGTGCTGCTTGACCGGCACGCCGGCTACACGAACATACTGGGCAACTGGAAGGATGCGCGTCTGTACCGCGTGCGCAAGGCCCCGCCTGTGGATCTGTTCCGTGCCAACATCGGTTATCCTGACGCACAGCTGCCTTCACAGCTGGCTTCCGAACTGCTGGAGCAATGGGGCGAGGTTGACATGAGCGACCCCGCCGTGCTGACGCGCTTCATCCAGACTGCGGCCAAGCGTTTTCCGGCAAAGCGCTATGCGCTGATCCCATGGAATCATGGCGGCGGATGGACGGGGTTGCTGCAGGATGAAGATGGTGGCCGCGGCGTACCCGGCAAAGGGATTATGAGCGTGGAGCAGTTTGCCGAGGCTGTGCGTCAGGGGGCAAAAGCTCTGCCGCGCGGACGGTTTGATCTGCTCAAGTACGAACTGTGCCTCATGGCGCAGCTTGATGTTCTGGCCAACAGTATCGGGCTGGCCGATTATGTGGTGGCCTGCGCACCTGTGGAACCGGGACAGGGATCGGACTATCTGACCGTGCTGCCTCATTTCCGCGCTGATGTCAGCACCAGGGATCTGGTTCTGCATACGGTGAAGACCAATACGGACTACTTTACCAAGATTGGCATTGCAGCCTCCTTCTCCGGTTTTGACATGGCCAAGCTGGAACCTGTCCTTGCGGCACACCGCAAATTGATGCAGACGCTGACAGCGCTGGCCCCCACCAGTTTCCGGGAGTTGACCCGGGCCACGCGCTATGCTGTGCGCCACGAGAGCACAGAAGACCTGAAGCGCGGCCCCGGCTCCTTTTCAAGCCTGGAGCTGTACGACTGGATGGCACGCCTGGAAGCCGATCTTCCCAATGCGCCTGTCGAAGACATCCGGCAACTGCGCGACGCACTCAAACCCTTTTTGATTGCTACGGCCAACACGCCGAACATGACCAAATGCGGTGGCATCACTACCTATCTGCCTTTGCGCCGCGAAGATACAAACCCAAAGTTCATGTCCTCGCCCTTTGCCTTGGCATCGGGCAAGCTCGATTACCTGCAGGCGTTGTTCAAGGCACAGGAGACGCTCGGCAGCTCAAAGCCCTCCGTGCGCAACATCGTTATGGGCCGGCCTGAAGTGCGTGAAGGACGTGACGGCAGCCTTCCCGAAGATTTCAACATCCTTCCCCTGACGAGCATCCGTCCCTTTGCGCACAGCGTCGTACGGTTTGAGGTCGTAGGCTCCGACATTCTCTGGACGACCATGACGCAGTATCAGCGGCGGGGCAACGAGGCCGTGCTGCACTTTACCGATCTGGTTGTGGATCAGAACGCCGTCAAGCAGCGCCGGGACAAGGCCGGCTCGCTTCTGGAAGCGATTTCCCCCGTCTATAACGATGGCACCACCACGCTCATGCGCGAGATTACGGGGCAGCGCTTCAAGGTGACCAACGGCCAGGTTCTGGCAGACATCTCGGTAGACAACACCGATATTTCCTCGTCCATGAACAAGGCCACTGCCATGGGCCTGTACACCGACCCCACCCTGGGGGGCAGGGAACTGTTCGTTCAGCTGGTCTTTAATACAGAATTCCGCATGGTGGAATCTGTGACCGCCATCGAACGTGACCCCCAGGGCCGCATCAGTGCAAGGGCTATTCAGCCCCGGCAGGACGGCCAGTTCCGTCCCGGCCAGACCATCATGAACAACCAGGGAACCCGGACGGAATTCGGCCAGCCCATGGCCTGGAATCAGGGCCTCATGCTGACCCTCGGCCTGGTTGAGGAAGGCGCGCAAATCGGCAACCTGATCCAAGTCGAAACCGTGGGCGGACAAAAGGCATCGGCATGGAGCGATATCCTGCCTGTCCATTACGACCAGGCCCAAAAAGTGCTGCTGGACAACACGCGCAACTACGGCATGCCATCGCTCGATGGCCGTTACGCCATGGTACAGTACGCCACCACCAAAGATGGCGTAAAACTGCTGCCCACGTTCCACACGCTGAACCTTTCCGTACAGGGAACTCCGCGCTGGGAGCTGGAAGGCAAAGGTTCCGGACCGTTCACATGGACGTCCTTCGCCACGCCGATGCTGACCCTGTACGAAAAGCCGCAGCAGGAATGGCTCCCGTCTAAGGTCATTGCTTCCTGGTACACGTTCCTTGACGGCACGGGACCGGCAAGAAACTGGTATTTCATCAGTATCGGGGATGGCACTCGCTGGGGACTGTACCCTGTGGAATACTATCAAAACGGCCTGGAAGGCACCTGGGTCAGCGATACGGAACGCTGGGTCTTCAAGGGCAACACCGTGACCTTGACCCGCGACGGACAAACCGGTTCCGGCACCACCCAGGTGAACGGCCATCGCTTCAGCGCAACCGGCATGCCATTCAAGGAATATGCGTTTCATGTGGATCGCTCACGCGACAAGCTGGTGCTGATGTCCAAGGAAGGCGTGGCCTCCTTCCTGAGCAGAGAAGGTTCAGCGCCTCCGCCAGGACCTGCGCCGCAACCAACGCCCGCACCGGCAACCCCTTCTCTCGCCGGTGAATGGCGCGCGGCAGCAGGCTCGGAGTATGCCAGCGTTTCCATCCGGGCCGTCCCCGGCACAGCCTGGTTCAATATGCGCCTGGTCAACCAGGAAGGTTGGGAAATGGCCAGCACGTTCGGTATCAAGGGTGACAAGCTCCTGCTCACGCTGCGCAACGGATCACACCTCGACCTGCGTTTCACGCTGACGGCGACGACGCTGACCCTGACTTTCCCGGACGGACGCGCGGAGACCTTCTCCAGGGTGCAGTGACGGGCCGCGCGGCTCCATGAGGTGATACGGCGATGCGGGCAGATACAGATCGAAACTCCCGGCCGTTGGAGATTTCCGGCCTTATAAGGCAGCCGCCGCTGCCATGGCGGCGACAGAGAGTTTGAAAAAAGCCTGCCCTGCAGGGGGAGAAGGCGATTTTCTCTGACACAGACTGTTGCTCTTTCTCCGGGGGCGTTCCGCTTTATGCGGGATACGGCAAGGAACGCGGAGCGCACCCCGGATCCGGCCCTCGTAATGTTACATGGTTTTCGTCATCTTTAATTTGAGGTACTGTATATGAACAAGCGGGTATGGCTTTTTTCCATTCTGATTGCGTTGTTCGTCTTCTGCATTCAGACGCTCGGTGCCGGAGCCGAAGACAAGGCGCCGCAAAACTCTGTGGGACTGACGGAGCTGGCTCAAGGGGGCACTGCGGATGGGAACCTTGGCTCTCGTGTCACGGGGCAGTTCAAAGGACTGACCCGTGCCGGAGAATCGGACTATCCGCCCTTCTTTGGAGATGACACTTCATCGGCTCAGCCCGGAATTCAGCCCGGAACTCAGCCTGGAACTCAGCCCGGAATTCAGCCTGGGACACAAGCCGGCAATGGGGCTGCTGAGTTGACCGGTACCTGGGCAGCCAGCGACGGTCAGACCTCTGTCATCATGATGTTTCAGGGCAGTGTCTGCTGCGTGGGCTACAACACAACCCGTGCCTGCGGCACCTTTACCGCTGCGGGAGGCAAACTGACGATACATCTTCAAAACGGCAACGTGATCAATTTTGAATATAAGGTACAAGGCAATCAGCTCATTCTGGACAATGACACTATCCTGATCAGGCAGCAGGTCCCAGCGGTACCGTCCCCCGCTTCTCCGCAGCAGGGAAGCAACTGGGGCCAGGCTGTCCCTTCCATTGACGGCACCTGGTCGGGCGGAGGGATCACGCTGATGTTCCAGGGCGGGCAGTATCAGGTTTTGCGTGGCGGACAGGTCATTGAATCCGGCACCTACCAGGTCTCGGCCAGTGCGGTGCAGTTCCAGCCCGCCGGTATGGGACCGTATGTCAAGCAGCTGCGCATGGACGCCCAGGCCATCTACCTCGACAACCAGCGTTACGACCGGCAGGGCGGCGGTTCAGGCGGCAACTGGGGTGGCTCTTCTGCCCCGCAGGGCGGCAACTGGGGCGGGTCTTCTGCGCCTCAGGGCAATACCTGGGGTACTCCTGCACCCTCGGGAGCGAGCACCATTCTGGAAGGCTGCTGGGTCAGTACCAACCTGCCCGCCGTGATCACCTTCTGCTTCAGCGGCAACCAGTATCGCTGCACCATGGCCAACAATCCTATGGTGGAAACGGGGACCTTCTTCCTGCAGGGGGATCAGCTGCATTATACGATGGCTACAGGCGCCACTCCCGGTCAGCGGGGTACCAACCGTTTCTCCGTCAACAACAATATGTTGAGCATAACCTATCCTCAGGGGGGCACGGCTGTTTTCAGGAAGCAGTAGCCCCGGCCTGAAATTTTCTCCTGTCGAGGCAGTCCGGCGTGCCACAGGACATGCCGGACTGCAAAAGAGGGGATACGGCGGTTTTCTGCGGGAGAGACGAAGGCTTTGCGGCATGGAAGACCGGCTGTTCTTTGGTGCGTTCCGCACACGGCATGGTCACGCAGCAACGAGATGCCGTCGTGCGCACACGCTGCTTTCAGGAGGTTTCCGACGTTCAGGGATGGCCGTCAGACAGTTTCTTTTCCGGGTGGTGCAAAATGGTTTGGTATATTTAAATATGGAAACGACTCCTCAAACCGGTGAGCGCCCTGCTGCACAACGCCCCGTCTGAAACAGGGGGCCACTGCATGAAAAGCGGCAAAAAAACAGGCGGTTCATATGAACCGCGCGGCAGACGGGCACTCATGTCCAGGGAAGTCGTGGCCTCCATGCTGACGCGGGAAGCAGTGGTGTCTCTTTGCCGGTCATCTCCAGTGCAGGCGAATGGCGTGGAGCCGCCGGCCCGGACCATGCCGGTGCTTTCCTTCCGGCTGTTTTTCTACGGGACCGCTCTGCTTTCTGCGACACGCGGCAGAAAACACAAAACACGCCCCGGAACGGGCCGATGATGCATGGTTTGGTCATTTTTTAACCTGAGGTACTGCATATGAACAAACGGGTATGGTTTTTTTCCATTCTGATTGCGCTGCTCGTCTTCTGCATTCAGACGCCCGGTGCCGGGGCTGAAGACAAGGCGCCGCAAAATTCTGTGGGACTGACGGAGCTGGCTCAGGGGGCCACTGCAGACGGCAACCTCGGCTCTCGCGTCACAGAGCAGTTCAAAGGGCTGCCGCGTGCCGGAGAATCGGACTATCCGCCCTTCTTTGGAGATGATACTTCATCGGCTCAGCCCGGAACTCAGCCTGGGACACAAGCCGGCAATGGGGCTGCTGAGTTGGCCGGTACCTGGGCAGCCAGCGACGGCACTAACTCCATTATCATGATGTTTCAGGGCAGTACCTGCTGCATGAGCTACAACACAAACCGTGCCTGCGGCACCTTTACTGCTGCAGGAGGCAACCTGACAATACAATT
>DVMI01000092.1 GCA_018715085.1 Candidatus Avidesulfovibrio excrementigallinarum
TAATATGACACTAAAAAAAGTAAACTCCGTTTTAATGAAAGTGCCCTCCATCAACCAGGCATCATAGTCCAAGTTGTTCCCAAGGGAAGGCTTTAACAAGCGCCGTAACGCATAAGACCGCACTACTCCAAGTTACGGCTGTTTGGCAATACCTTCAGAGGCTGCTGCCTGTCATGAACGTTTCCACCTGGGTGGCTGCGTTACAACCGCGCATCCCTGAAACAGCGGTTGGCAACCATAGAAAAGATGTTCAAAGACAGGCTTATACTAACCGAAACATAAGTGCAGGCTCTGAAGTGTAAAAAAAAGTAAAGAGATTCCACCAAGCCCCGTGATCATGTCATGGGGCTTTTTCATCTTTATGCAGAAATACTATTAGACAGAGGAAGTTATTATGATAACTGACTGAATGCCGGTTTTCCCGCCATTCTGTTACAGTCTTGGGAACTGTGTGGAGCGGAAGAACTCATAAGAAAGGTTCCCGAATGGCAGCCATGCCGTGGGGTCTGTCCTGTTCCATGGTTTTGCTGCACCGGTTCTGACGCTGCTGTGCAGAAAGGACGGCAAAGGCGCACGAAATAGGTATTTAACCTTTTGAATGTCTTACAACAACTATAACAAGCCTCAAAGTGCATGCCCGCTCTTGCCGGCAATGCATCACGAACGAACGACACGTTATGAACGCTGCAACGCATCCATTGCGCGTTCAGCCGGAGCAAGAAGAAAGCGGCCCCGGACTCCCCCCCCTTGAGCCGGGCAGGAAGGAGGCCGCTTTCCACAAAAGGAGAAAACCTGAAACGGTCTTTCTCCCCTTGTGGCGGACTATCCGGGCGGCTCCGCAGCGCCTCAGCCCCGGTAGATAATGCGTTCGTCAATGCCGGCCAGCGACGCGCAGCCGGTCAGCAGCATGGCCTGCGTGAGCTGGGCCTTGATGGTTTCAAAGTAGGTCTTGACGCCTTCAAGGCCGCCACCGATGGCCGCCACGGAAACGGGCCGGCCGATAAGCACGGCTTCCGCCCCCAGAGCCAGCATTTTGAGCACATCCACGCCGGTGCGGATGCCGCCATCCACAAGAATATGGATCTGGCCGCGCACGGACTGGGCAATGGCGGGCAGCACTTCGGCCGTGCCGGGGCAGTGATCGAGCACGCGGCCGCCGTGGTTGGAAACCACAATGGCGTCAACTCCGGCGTCCACGGCACGGCGGGCCGCTTCGCTGGTCATAATGCCCTTGATCAGCAGTTTGCGTCCGGCAGCATGCACAAAGCGGGCCAGCTCTTCCAGCTCCTTCTGCGACATGGGCGCCACAGGCCGCCCCATCTTGCGCAGAGTAATCAGTCCGGCAGCATCCACGTCCACGCCCAGCACAGGACACCCCGGCGCCAGCAGGCGTTCGGCCTTTTCGTACAGCTCCTTGCCTTCCCAGGGCTTCACGAAAGGAATCCCCTGCCCGTTTTCTGCACGCAACGCGGCTTCGGCGCTGTCCACAATAAAGGGCGGCACGCCGTCGCCGGTGCAGCCCACAGCCCCGGCCGCGCGGCTGCCGGAAATCACGGCATGGATGTAGTCGGCCTCGCTCATGCTCTCGCCCATGTTGAGGGACACGCCGCCAATGGGGGCCGCCAGCACGGGCAGTTCCATGTCAAAGCCGAGCAGCGAAAGCCGGGTCTTGGGTTCGCGCACATCGTGCAGGGCGGTCATGTTCAGCCGCACGGCCGCGAGCGCGGTCACGTTGTTGCGGAAGGAAGCGCCCGTGACAAGGCCGCCCATGCCGGGCACTTCTCCGGCGCAGGCACGGCCGTCACACACGGGACAGACACGGCAAAATCCTTTCATGCGCTCCCGCGCAAGTTCTCGTACGTCATTCATCTTCGTTCTCCTTGCCCGGCGGCACTGCGCCGCCGTCCGGCATGCGGTAACATGATCATCAACACAAAACAGCAGACTGCCGGGTCAGAAAAACCCGCCGGCAGGGTTGCGGACATTGCCATCCCCTGCCGGCAAAGCATGACGATACGGGCAGCCTGCCCCTTTTCCCTTGTTTTGTTCCGGGACGAATTAAAAAACCACGGGCCACGAAAGTCAACTGCAGGCCAGGAGCGGGCCAGACGCCGCCGCAGGACGGAAACACGTTCCCCCGCCACGACGCGCGCCACATCATCGCTGAACGCCGGTACGCGGGGCGGGAGCACGCTGCTCACCCGCCGCCCGGAACGTAAGGACACACCGCCCCATCCCCCCGGAGCCATCCCGGCCGGGAAGTCAGAACAACCGCCGCACACCGCCGCCCCCCTCTGGGGCCACACCAGGCCCGGAGCCGTCAGAAAACCCCGTCCCGGCCGGGTACCGGCACTCAACGCACGAACACCGCGTCGGCCGGTACGGACGGATGGTCTGGTACAACCGAAGACCTTTGCACCCTCTGGCGGGAACACGTTCCCCCGCCACAACGCACGCCACATCACCGCCAAACGCCGTTACGCGGGGCGGGAACACCACTCCTGAAGCCTCACGGCGCCACGTTCTGCCAGTGCCGCACCAGCAAGGCAGCCCCATCAATGCCGCGTCAACGCGCAATCGCCCCGTGACATTGAATAACACTGCGCTTTGGTATATTTTACCGCCCTGTTCAATCAGGCCGCACGGCCATTCCGGCCGGAAGCTATGTATAGACGACAAGCGCCGCGCCAGCTCAACAACGCGGTGCTGGGGGATACGGCATCATGAAGGAAAAACGCCTTGCCGTGGTGAATGAAGCGTTGTGCGCGGCGTGCGGCGCGTGTGAGGAAGTCTGCCCGCGGCAGGCCATCCGGGTGGTGCACGGCGTGACGGCGCGCGTTGACGCCGAACGCTGCGTGGGCTGCGGCCGCTGCGCCAAATTCTGCCCGGCCGACAACATCCGCATGGAGGCGCGGGCATGAAGTGGATTGAACATCTCTGGATTGTGACCTGCGTCTATTTTGCGCTCGGCCTGTTCAACATCCTGTTTGCCTGGCTGGGGCTGATCTTCTTTTTTGCGCCGCTGATCATTGCCGTGTTCTGGCAAAGCAAGGCCTACTGCACCATCTGCGACCGGGGCCGCCTGTTCAACCTGCTGGGGCACCGGTTCAGGCTGTCGCGCAACCGGCCCATGCCCGCCTGGCTCAAAAGCCTTCCGTTCCGCTACGGATTTCTGCTGTTTTTCTGGGCGGTCTTCATCGCCATCCTGGTCAAGACCGTCCTGGTCTTTGCCAGCCTCAAGGACCCCGTCAGCGCCGTCACGCTGTTCTGGACCTGGGATGTGCCCTGGCACTGGGCCGTGCCGGAAACGGACGTTCCCGCCTGGGCCGTCCAGTTTGCTTTTGGCTTCTATTCGCTCATGCTCACGTCAACGCTCATCGGGCTTATCTGTATGCTCCTGTTCAAGCCGCGCTCCTGGTGCGTCTTCTGCCCCATGGGCTCTATGACCCAGCTGGTGTGCAAATGGCAGGCAAGACGGGCTGAGGGGAAAGAGAAACGGGCATTCCACTAGCAGCCATCCGGGCAGGCAGACGTCTGACACGGCTGTGTATGCCTGCAAACAGAACATGCACACCTGAAGGCCGGGGCGTACCGTAGAAGACAAGCACCACGCGAGCCAAGCGGGCGACACTGTGAGCATCTCGTCCGTGCGGCGTACGGTCCCCCAAAAGGGCATCCCTGCAGCCGTCAGGCTACCGGCAGTTCATTAAGAAACGATCTGGCTTCTTTCCAGCGGGGAAAATACTGCGCAAGCAGCGTGAAATACCGTTCGTTGTGCTTTGGTTCCAACAGGTGACACAGCTCATGCACAACAACGTATTCGAGCAGGTCTTTCGGTTTTTTTACCAGTTCCGTGTTGAAACGGACATAGCCGCGGGCAGGGGTGCAGCTTC
>DVMI01000093.1 GCA_018715085.1 Candidatus Avidesulfovibrio excrementigallinarum
AAAGATAAGAATAGCAATATGAAAGGCAAGTCCTGCCTGCAGATTTATCATACTGGTTTTATTTGTGATTTTTAAGACAAAAAAATTTCTCCTGACGGAAACCGCTTGACAAAACATGGGGTTGCGGCCATTGAACAGGTCGTTGAGCTTTCATGTCATTTGGCTTAGTTTATTGAAATTTGCTCACCCCTCAGGGAGAAACCGGTCATGTCACAAAAAAAGAATCCTGTTGTTGCTGTTGTCGGTGCCACGGGTGCCGTCGGACGCGAAATGCTCAGCACGCTCCATGCGCGTAATTTCCCGGCTGCCGAAATCATTCCTTTCGCATCCGCCCGTTCCGCAGGGACAAAAGTGCCCTTCGGCGACCAGGAACTGACTGTCCGGGAACTCAAAGAAGACGTCTTTGCCGGCATTGATCTTGCGCTGTTCTCGGCCGGCGGCTCCACTTCCGAAAAATTCGCCCCGCACGCTGCTGCCGCGGGTTGCGTGGTGGTGGACAACTCCAGCGCCTGGCGCATGGATGATCGCTGCCCGCTGGTCGTGCCTGAAGTCAATCCTGACGCGCTCGAACAGCACAATGGCATCATTGCCAACCCCAACTGCTCCACCATTCAGATGGTTGTGGCCCTCAAGCCCCTGCACGACGCCGCCTGCATCACCCGCGTTGTGGTCTCCACCTATCAGGCCGTGTCCGGCACCGGCCACAAGGCCATTGCCGAACTGGAAACCCAGGTTCGCCAGCTGTTCAACATGCAGGAACCCGACATCAAGGTCTATCCTTATCAGATTGCCTTCAACTGCCTGCCGCACATCGACGTCTTCCTGGACAACGACTACACCAAGGAAGAAATGAAGATGGTCAACGAGACCGTCAAGATCATGGGCGACCCGGGCATCAAGGTAACGGCCACCTGCGTGCGCGTTCCCGTGTTCTACGGCCATAGCGAAGCCGTGAACATCGAAACAAAGCGCAAGCTCTCCCCCAAAGAAGCCCGCGCCATCCTGGCCCAGGCTCCCGGCGTGAAGGTGCTCGACAACCCCGCCGAAAAAATCTACCCCATGCCTCTTGACGCCGCTGGTGAAGACCTGACCTTTGTCGGCCGCATCCGCGAAGACGAAACCATTGCCAACGGCCTTAACCTCTGGGTCGTGGCCGATAACATCCGCAAGGGCGCTGCCCTGAACGCCGTACAGATTGCCGAAGAGCTCATGGCCCGCGATCTGCTCCGCGTGAAGGACACCACCGTGTTCATGACAAAGTAACACCTGCCCGCCATATCCGGGGGAAGGAGTCCTTTTCTGCACAAAGGTTCTCCTTCCCCTGTCTTTCCCTGCCTTTCCTTCGCAAACACACTTCAACGCATGCGCGCTGCCCGTGCAAAAACAGGACAGCCGCCTCAAGACGCGTTCTCTTTCGTCCTGTTGAATGCACGGCCTGAAGGGCATGTTCAGCCTTGCGAGCGCTCAAAGCCCTGTACCTGCCCTCCCCTGGCCTGCGGCCAGCCGGCGCGCCCGGAATATTTTCGAGGGGAACGTCAGAGAAACACCTCCCGGCTGCGGACGCACACCCCAGGCAACGGCCAATGACGGGGCAGCACTGTACCCTTTCTTTGCCGGATCAAAACCGCTATGGCGCGGTCTTGCCGGTTCTGTCCGATCCCTGCTTGCGCCCTTCTGTCCCCTGCGTTATCCTTGATGCCGCAACACGATTTATCAAGGAGGGAGCCATGGTTCCTGTCATCAGCGGCGAACAGTGGCGGCAGCGGCTGGCCGGGACACCCCGTCCCAACGCAAAAAATATCCTGGCCTTCTACGAACACAGGATTGGCGCTATCTGCACCGACGCCACTTGCCTGCTCGCGCCTCTGGACGATCACCTTGTCCACAGAGGGGACGGCGTGTTTGAGACGATCCGCATATCGGGCTGGAAAATTTTTAATCTTGACGCACACCTGCAACGGCTTGAACGTTCCGCCGGAGGCCTGTTCATCACGCCGCCCTGCAGCTGGTCCGACATCCGCGAGATCACCCTGGCTGTCGCCCGGGCAGCCAACACGGCCGAAGGCAACCTTCGTGTACTGCTGGGACGCGGCCCCGGCGGATTTGGCATCGACCCGGCAGAATGCCCGGAAGCCAGTCTGTATGTCATCGCGTACGGAGGCGGCGGCCATGACGAAGCCTGGTACGCCAAGGGACTGACGGCCAAGCGGAGTGAAACCCCCGTGCGCCCCTCCATGCTGGCCAAGCTCAAAACCGCCAACTATCTGCCTGGCGTGCTGATGAGCCTTGAAGCCACCCACAAGGGCGTGGATCTCACCTTTTCCTTTGATTCTGACGGCAATCTGGCCGAAGCGGCCATTGCCAACGTGGCCATTGTGGACAAGGACGGCGTGCTGACCATTCCGGAATTCCGCAATGCGCTCAAGGGCACCACCATTCGCAAAGCCGCGGAACTGGCCGCCTCGTTCATGCCTGTGGCAACGCGTCCCGTGCCCGAGGCCGAGCTGTTTACCGCAAAAGAAATCCTTGTTCTCGGCACAGCACACGAATGCGTGGGCGTGATCAGCTACGAAGGTCATCAAATCGGCGACGGCAAGCCCGGCCCGGTGGCCATACGGCTGCGTCAGCTCATCCACGACGACATGTTCCAGCACGGCGAACCGCTCCGCGACAACGCCTGAACGTCAAAAAGCCCGCCTCTGCTGAGGCGGGCTTTTTGATTGTCTGCGGCCAGAGACCTTCCTGAAACAGCGCTATCTGTCATGCCAGGGCACTGGCAACTGTCCCCTCTTCCGGCCCTTCGCCATACCACATCTCTTATGGCATAAACGGGGGCAGGACATTTTCTCCGGGAATGTCATTCTTTCCCCAGCGCGTTCTTTCCAGTTCCGGCAGGCGAGGTTCATCCCCGCGCGCTCTAGAAATCCGTCCAGCACCCTGCATCGTCAAGATTGCCCTCTGCGTCAAAGCGCAGGGCAAACGGATCGCCCACCAGTTCGCAGTCGTCCCTGCCGGCCAGCAACGCTGCCACAGCCGGAGACACCAGCAGCCTGCCCAGCGTCAGCGTATCGCGGATGCGCATCATCCGTACCGGCCTGGAGCCCGCATTGCAGGTTTTGATCATCGCCCGGATGACCAGGCTGTCCGTCGGCATGACAAGCGGTACAAAGGCGCCCCGCAACACCGTGCTGGTGAGGACGTTGGTGTATGTGGCGGCGAAATCGATCTTGTTGTACAACCTGGAGCTGATGACGTCCGCACACCCGATACCGGCCGCGCCGCCGTGCGTTTCCGCGGTCAGATCCAGTGCGCCCAGGCGGGCAATCCGCACGTCGTTGGTCTTGTAGGACGACACGAACCTCCCCGTAATGTTGGGATCCATGCCCAGTCCGGAAATGTTCTTGCCCATTCGATCCACAAGCAGGACGTCCAGCTCCTTGAGCGGCAGCGAGGGCATGACGCGCTTTGACATCTCCAGCAGGGCGGCGTCACGCTCCAGCATTTTTTCACGCGGAACCACTTCCAAATGGCACAGGTGATCGTAGGCGTTTTCCACCGTTGCCAGTCCGCCGAGCACTGCGGGATGACGTTCCAGAATCATGGACGCCATGGCGGGCATGATTTCAGTAAAATGCGCATATCCGAGATTGTGGCACGATTCCGCCCCGCGCTGCTTGCCCAGCCCGATGGTCATCATTTTGATCAGGCCGCTTTCGTGCTTTCCAGTGAACGTCGTATGCAGCTTGACGCGGTTGATGACAAAAACGCCGTCAGCTTCGCTGGCCAGCCGGTCCATATACACTGGCAGCTGGAAATCGTCGAGCTGACCGACCTGGACGACATCCATACAGGAACGCACCGGGCAGCCCATGGACTCGGCCGTAATGCCAAGGCCTTCCAGCAGCTGGCGCTGTCCTTCTGCCGTAGCGCCGCCATGGCTGCCCATACAGGGCACAATGAACGGGTGTGCGCCAAGACCGGCAAACCAGTCGACCACGGCCTTGACCAGCTCGGGCAGCCCGTACAAGCCGCGGGACCCCACACCAATGGCAATGGATCCCCCCTGGGGAACGCGCTCTGCCAGCCCCGACGCGGCAAAAGAAGCCATAACCGCAGACCGGATATCCGCGATGGACTGGTCTTCCATCGTGTAGCGCACCCGTTGCATCAACGGCACACGGACGTCGTGCATCAGTCTTTCGTATACATCCATCCCTCTCCCTCCAGGATTGCCGCGATCAGGCCACGGTCTGTTGCAGTGCGGCTTGTTTTTTGCGCCGGTATGCCTTTGCGCGCGGGTAGATGAAGACGATCACAGCCAGCAGCAGGAAGGCCAGCGACACAGGACGGGTCACAAGCGGCATGAAACTGCCATGGCTGGCCGTAAGCCCTTCGCGCAGATTGATTTCGGCAATAGGTCCGAGAATGAGACCCAGCACCAGCGAACTCAATGGGAATCCGTTGCGTTCAAGCACATAGCCGACAAGGCCAAAACCTATGAGCACCCAGACGTCAGTCATCTGGTTGTTCATGACAAAGCTGCCAATGACGCACATGACCAGGATAAACGGAACCATGTAGCAGGTCCGGACCTTCAGCAGCATGGCGAACGGCTTGAGCAGGATCAGCATGAGCAGCAGCATGACCACGTTGGCCAAAATGAACGAGAGGAAAAAGCCATAGACCAGCCCGGGATTGCTGGCAAACAGCGCCGGACCAGGCTGCAGATCCTTGATGATAAGGCCGCTCAGCAACAGCGCGGCCACCGGACAGCCGGGAATCCCCAACGTCAGCATGGGAATCATTGCACCGCCGGACACGGCGTTGTTAGCCGATTCGGAAGCGATGATGCCGTCCTTGTCGCCCGTACCGAAGGTTTCCGGATGTGACGACGCATTCTTGGCCTGATTGTAAGCGACGATGGAGGCCGTTACTGCGCCGGCACCAGGCAGAATGCCCACCCAGGTGCCAATAAACGAAGAACGGATGAGGTTCCACGCCGACTCCTTCAGATCCTTGCGCGAAGGCAGAATCTCCTTAAAGTTCATGGAGTATTCAGGCAGCGGGTCGTCAAATTTCTGAACCACCTCCAACAGAGGCGGAATGGCGAACAGCCCCAGCAGCACGGAGGTCTGATCAAATCCGCTGGCCAGCTGCCAGATGTCGAACGTGAAACGGGTCGTGCCGTCAATGGGCGCAATGCCGACCGTAGAAATCAGCATGCCAATAAAGCCCGCAATGGCGGCTTTGACAAAACCGCTCTGCGTGGAGTCGGCAATCATGACCATGGCGCACATGATCAGGGAAAACAGTTCAAAGCTGCCCAACTTGACTGCAATTTCAGCACACAGCGGAGCCAGCGTCAGCAGGCAGATGTACGAAAAACCGCCCCCCAGAAACGAGGCCACAATGCCGTATCCCAGAGCTTTGCCCGGATTTTTCCGGGCCATGGGATAGCCGTCGAGCGTCGTGACGATAGAGGCTGGCGTACCGGGAATTTTAAGCAGTGTCGCCGAAATGAGCCCGCCTGTCAGCGCCCCCACATACAATGAAATCAGAAGGGCCAGGCCGGGCATGGCCTCCATGCCAAAGGTGATGGGAATGGCCAAGCCGACCGCCATGGTGGCAGACAAACCGGGAATAGCGCCGATGATAATGCCGATCCCGACTCCCAGGACGATCATGCTGACGATATACAGGCTGGCAATGTTTTCCAGCCCCATCATGATGTTTTGTAAAAATTCCATATCGCAGCACTCCCTATGGGAAAAAGACGCCCAGGAAGACACCGAACAGAGCGTACACAATGCCGGTTGTCGCAACGGCCAGCAACAGGATGATCGGCAGCGTTCTGAACTTCCAGGAGCTCAGGTACCAGCCAAAAATCAGCATGTAGCACAAGGTAAGGATCAGGAAATGGATATCGGTGTAGATGATAAGCAGCACATACGCCACAAGCAGCGCCAGTGTGATGCCCATGCGCAGATATCCTCTGGCAGTTGTCGGGGGTTCTTCATGCCCGCCGGGCCTGGCACCGCCCCGCACGGACTGCCAGATGCTGCGTACGATCAATAGCGCCGAAAAGGCAATCAGCACCACCAGAATAAACCGAGGGAAAAAAGCTGCGCCAAGAGGTTCAAAATTCGGTGGCGGGATACTGTTCGTTTCCAGCCAGAGGAAAAGGCTGCCGATAATGATCAGCACCGGCATCAGACATTCTTTATAAAGCTGTTTCATACCCAAAAACTCCGTGCACAAACTCCGGCAAAGCTTTTCCCGGCTCTGGCGGATCTGGCCCTAAAACACGTGCCGGACGCCCCGCAACAGGGACGTCCGGCAGCGGACAGGTTCTTTTACTTGGGGATTCGGCTGGGAATGAGCCGCCCGGCCCGTGCAAAGCGGTACAGGTCGGCGTCAAGCTTCAGCAGCTTGTCGATGTATGTCTTCTGATCCATATAATCCGTATACATGGCCGCATTGTTCAGCACCTTGACGAATTCAGGATTCGCCACGGCCTTCTTGGCGGCGGCGTTGATCTTGGCGACGATTTCGTCAGGCAGGTCGGCAGGACCGAACAGGCCGTTATAGAACGGCACCGACGCGTCATAGCCCAGTTCAGCCAGTGTAGGCACCTGCTCAAGACCAGGGGTGCGCTTTTCGCCAAACGAGGCCAGCGGGCGGAGCTTTCCGGTTTCCACATACTGAATAATGGCACCAGCGCCGGGGTGCGTCACGTCCACATGGCCGCCCAGCAGCGCTGTCGTGCGCTTGGCGTCGCCGCCCGCGGCCACAAAATGGAACTGTGCGCCAGAGGCAAGGCCCAGGGCTACGCCGGCAAAGTGTGCGCCGGCGCCCATGTTCACGCCAAACATGATCTGGTCGGGACGCTTTTTGGCGTCGGCAATCAGGTCTTCCACGCTCTTCCAGGGCGCGTCTGCCTTGACGGTCAAAATAAGGTCAAAGTCCGCAAGGTTGCAGATGGGGGTCAGCGCATCCCAGGTAAATTTGCCGACGTTCATGTGATACGCCGTCAGCATGGAGGTCTGTCCGCACAGCAGTGTGTAGCCGTCGGGCTGGGCCTGCAGCACCTGCATGGCGCCGGCGCTTCCAGAAGCGCCTTCAATATTCACGATACCGATTTTCTGGCCGAGTTCCTTTTCAAGGTACGGCGCCAGGGTCCGCATGATGACGTCAGTGCTGCCACCCGCGGCAAAAGGCACGATCACCTTGATGGGGTGAGAGGGATAGTTGTCGGCAACGGCAACAGAGGGAAATAAAAGACAAAAGGCAGCCAAGAGGGTCGTCCACAGTTTCATCAACGCTTCTCCGGAGTTAGAGGTCTATGGAGGACCGCCGCCGGCAGTCCTTCCAGGCCGCACGGGGCGCACAAAACTCTGTCAATTCGTCTGCGCCATGGCCGGTGCAATGTGCCGGCCATGGCGCGGTCAGTCTTAGAATGTATGTTCGGTCCGGCGGGTGATCTCCTGCTGCAGATCGGGCGACAGATCAACAAAATAGGCGCTGTAGCCAGCCACACGGACGATCAGGTTGCGATACTTCTCGGGTTCCTTCTGTGCGGCGATCAGCGTCGAATTATTGATGATGTTGAACTGAATATGCCACAATTTCAGATCACACCACGTCCGAATCAGTGCCGAAAGACGCTTTGTGCCGGCAGGCCCGTTCACGCTCTGGGGGCTCAACTTCATATTGAACAGGCGCGCGGCGCCTTCAATGTACGGCGAGGCCTGCGTTTCTGCCACAGAAAGCAGAACCGCCGTGGGGCCGTTGACGTCAGCGCCCTGCTGGGGAGCAATACCGTCAGAAAGCGGTTCGTGAGCCAGACGCCCGTTGGGCGTGGCCCCAACCACGCGACCAAAAGGCACATGTGCCGTAACAGGCACATAGCGCACATCCAGCTCACCGCCATGAAGCGTCTTGTAACCATGAGAGAGCGAACGGCAGAAGTTTTCAAACTGCAAGCCCACCGCGTCGGCGTAGGCGTCGTTGTTGCCATACTTAGGCGCGTTCAGGCAGAGCTGCCGGGCCACAGGATCGTTTGCAAAGTTGCTCTGCAGCGCGTTAAGCAGGCGTTCCATGCTCAGGACATGGTCTTCAAACACCAGTTTTTTGATGGCCACCAGCGAATCCACAGCCGTGGCAAATCCCGTCGGCTCCCAGAAGCCAATCTTGAGGCTGCCCTGCTGATCGCCCTGATGAATGTCACGGCATTGGTCAAAGCACAGATCATGCAGCATTGACATGAACGGTGCAGCAAGGAATTCAGTCTTGAAGCTGTCGAAAATCTGGTTCTGCAGCAGCACATGCCGCATAAAGTAGCGCAACTGCGTCGTAAAGGCCTGCCAGAACTCGTCATAGCTGGTGAACGAACGTGGATCGCCGGTATCCGGACCATACTTGCGATTGTTCTTGAGGCTGAGCCGCCCGCCAAACAGCGTCATTTCCATGACGGCACCCATGTTGATCTGACAGTGCCCCGTCAGATACACGTCCCGGTTGGGCAGCCGCACTTCAGTACACCCAGAAACGTTGTACAGCCTGGCTTCGGCAAGCGGAATGCCGCGCTCAAGGAAATAGGGGATAATGCGCTCGTCATTGAACAGCTTGGGGAAGCCTGTGCCTTCCTTAATGACGTCACAAATGCGCGACAGGAACTTTTCCGGCGTGCGTGCATGGATACGCACAGAAAGGTCCGGGTAGTCGAGGGGGAAATTGAGCTTGGACTCAAGAATCAGGTACGACAGCTCGTTGGTCGCATCCCGCCCGTCGGCCAGGACACCGCCAATGGTCGCCGCCTCATAGTGCGCGTTGCCCTGCTTGTGCGGCGAAGCAAAGGCCTGCCGCATCGTCATGGACTCGGCGACTTTCAGCCACAGGCATTCCAGGATTTCAAGAGCGCGGTTGTCGGTCAGGGTGCCTTCTTCCTTTTCCTTTTTGAAATACGGATAGAAGTACTGGTCTACACGTCCCTGCCCCTGACCGCCGGCCGTATAATGCTCAAGCCGGTAAATCGCCTGCGCAAACCACTGCGACTGCACCGCTTCCCAGAAGGTTCTGGCCGGGCGCATCGGCACCCAGTCGCAATGTTCGGCAATTTGCAGCAGTTCTTTTCTGCGGACCGGATCTGTGCAGTCGGCAGCCATGCTGCGTGCCAGTTCGGCATAGCGATGGGCAAAGATCTCAATGCCTTCACAAACAAGAATTACGCCGCGCAAGAACATGGCCTTGTCATAGCCGTTGCCCGGCTCACAAGGATCAAGGCTGTTCAGGCGGGCTTGGGCCTTGGCTTTGATGCCGTCGGTGCCAATCTGGAGAATCTTTTCAAAATCCAGAATCCACTGCAACGTATGGCGCTCAGTAGACGATTCCACCACCACAAACGAAGGCATCGTGCTGCCTTCCTCATAGAGCAGGCTCCGCGTTTCTTCGGGCAGCAGCTCATAGTGACGATCAAACAGCGTGCGGCCTTTCCAATAGGGCAGCAGCACGTCACGGATCTGATCCGCTTCCTCGTCGGTCAGCGTGTAGGGGAGCTTTTTGCCTTCAGCTCTGGTGGCCAGGGTTTCTTCCAGCCATGCGCAACGGACTTCAGGATACAACAGGCCGTAACGGCCTGCGGGCCCGCAACGGCCCACAATCAGCTCATCCTGGCAGATCTCCACATGGATGTTTTCCAGAATATGCCGCAACGCCACCGCCCAGCGCATGAACAGCGGCATGCCTTCAGTCTGGCGATACGATTCCGTCATAAGCAGCGCGCGCTCAACGGCCATGCGCGGACGTTCAAGCCGGAACGTCTTGAGCAGACGCTGAATACGCGGACGTTTACGCTGCGCTTCTTCCGAAAAAAGACAATCCTCCATACCCTGAAGCACACGGGCTTCCTGAGGCGAAAGAGCTTCTGCAGGTTCCATACGACACCTCTTCAAAAGTAGACAGGGTTTTCAGCAATGTTCCCGTTCCACACGATCCGCAATCTTCTGCAAGGTCCCAACACGTTCCTTGTCTATGGCCGTAGGCCCTTCAAACGGGTACTTCCGGTCCAGTTGCACATATTTGGCCTCGCCAAACCGATGATAGGGCAACAATTCATAGCGTTGCACAGTAGAAAGGGTACAGGCCAGTTCCGTCACACGTTCGATGACGTCCTCGCTGTCGTTGACGCCAGGAATAAGCGGCGTGCGCAGCAGAATGGGCAAATGGGGAAATGTCGCGCAAATTTTGTGCAGATTGTCAAGAATCCGCTCGTTGCCCTGCCCGGTCCACCGGCGATGTGCTTCCGTATCGGGATGTTTGAGATCATAAATGAGCAAATCAAGGTGAGGGCACACCATGGCCACAGACTCCCACGGCACATGACCGGCCGTTTCCATGGCCCTGTGCAGGCCTTCACGCCCCAGACGCTCAAGCAGCGCCGCGGCAAAGCGCGGCTGCAACAGAGGCTCACCGCCGCTTAACGTCACGCCACCGTCCGAATGCGCATAAAAACTGTCGTTCTCATGAACGCGGGCGCAAACCGTCTCCACATCCACGGAAGTTCCCATAAGCTTGAGCGCCTGTGCAGGACAGGCCCGGGCACACACGCCACACCCGCGGCACAGCTCCCGGCGCACATGAGGCAGATTTTCCGGCGACGCTTCAAGCACGCCATGCGGACACGCCGCCACACATCCCCCGCAACCGGCCACACCAAGACAACGCTGCCGGTTGTGGCTCAACTCCGGCTCGGCACGCTGCGATTCGGGATTGGAACACCACTGGCAGCGCAGGGAGCATCCCTTGAAGAAAATCACGTCACGGATGCCCGGCCCGTCATGAATGGAAAAAGACTGAATATTAAAAATAACCCCGTGTAGTTCACCCATGGCGATGCTCCAGAAACTCAAGACTTCCGCCAAGAGAATCAACCATGACATGATGCCGGTTGGCCGTGGCGGCCACCTCGACATCACCGCTTCTGTACGCCGCCAGCAGACGCTGGTGGCGCTCCCATGTCATGACAAACTGTGAATGTTTTTTACGGTAAATAAAGGAGTAGACCCTGACCTTGGGGCTGAGCCCTTTGAGGGCCGCAAGCAGGTAAGGGTTGTCGCATTTGTCGTAAATGAGCTGGTGAAAATTCATGTCGGCTTCAAGAATGGCCATCGTATCGCTGGCCTGAGCCGCCACGGACATCAGCGAGACATACATCTCAAGCCGGGAGTAGTCGGTTTCGCACAGTTTTGGCAGCGCGATCCGGATGGCCATATCTTCAAGACAGGCCCGATACTCGCACAGAGCATGCAGATCTTCAGACGAGGCGTGCATGACTGTGGCGCCCTTGCGCGGTTCAATGGAAATGAGTCCCTGCTGCTGAAGAATGCGGAATGCTTCGCGCAGGGAAGGCCGGCTTACGCCAAGCTGACTACTCAATTCCACTTCAGGCAGCCTGCTTCCCAGCGCGAGCTGCCCCTGAATCAGCATATCCTGAATAGCCGCACAGATGCCCTCGGTGATATCCTGAGGGCGCACAGGCGAACAGGGACCATTGAGTAGACCTAGCGTGGTCATTGACACCCTTCCTTGTCTTGTTGTAAGACAATCTGATAATATGCCATAACCCTGTCAATAACCTTTTGGATTTCGGGTTCCCTCCGGCTGCAGGCCCAGCTGTGGACGTCT
>DVMI01000094.1 GCA_018715085.1 Candidatus Avidesulfovibrio excrementigallinarum
ATTTTTATTATATAATATATTTCAATATGTTACATTGATTTTAAATAACAAGGCCGCAGGTTCTGCCGGCCTGTATTGCCATTAACAGTCCGAAATAGCATATATACTGTAAAAATTGACGGCGTGCAACATGGCAGGCCTCATATTGACAGGAGCTACAGCCTGTTGCAGCGTTGCATTCTTATATGCGGATCACAGGAATCCTGCAGATCGATTTTTTTGGGACGGCTGCCCCGGACGCAGGGCAGGCCGGTTTCTTCAGCACACCTGGCCAAGGCCGCACATACGCCCGGCAACAGCAGCAGACGCACAGGACGTCAAGCATGTACAGGATCACCTTTTGGAACCGCTATCTCGAAAAAATGCGCGGGCTGCCGCGCAAGACACGGCCTAACGTCCGTGAAGCGTCGGCAACGTTTGGCTGCGCCTTTATTGTTGTCTGGGTTATGGCTACGCTGGTCGAGCACTTTGTGGATGACTGGACAGGCGTCATGCTGATCCCCTCTTTTGGCGCAAGCTGCATCGTCGTGTTTGGCACGCCGGAATCGCAGTATGCTCAGCCGCGCAACGTCATCCTTGGGCACATGATTTCAGCACTGGCCGGTGTTCTGTCATACCAGTTTGCCGGCTGCACCCCCTTTGGGGCCGCTTTGGCCGTGGGGCTGGCCGGGGCGGCCATGCACCTTGCGGCCTCTGTGCATCCGCCGGGAGGCGCCACTGCACTGCTTGCCGTCATTGGCGACGCAGGCCTGCACGGGCAGGGGCTTGGTTACGTTTTTATGCCTGTAGGCACAGGCGCGACCCTGATTGTGGTACTTGGCATTATTTTGAACAATCTCTGCCTGCACCGCCGGTACCCCACGCACTGGCTTTAGCCCAGTGCGCGAACGCGCGGATGCCCTTATTCCAACAGCAGCGGGCCCGACGCCGGTATGGGGAAAACCATCCTGACCACTGCTGTGCGGCAAAGGCTGTGCTCACAGGTACGGCAGGACAGGCCGCGCCAGAAACTTTGCGTGACGCACCCCCCGGGGGCGCGACAGCAATGCGCATGAGACCTCTGCTCATGGCGGCTGACACCGCGTTGCCGCAATATGGCGCTTGCCGCAGAGCAGGCGGCCGCAGGCATTAAAGCCTTGCTTAATCCGACTGGCCTTTCAGGCCGGTCGCGGAACATCAGAACGGATTCTGCCGTCCAGGAGGTCAACATGGCCTTTTTAAAACCCCGCTCACGCAGGCTGCCCAAAACAAACCGGCAGCCATCTTTGCTGTCTGAAAAGTGCTTGCCCCTCCAGGAAGAACCCGGCACTGACGAGACGCTTCCCCCGACGATCAAAACGGCACTGCAAGGGGAGGCTGAAGGGCGCTCGTCCCTGTCTGACGAGCTTGAGGAACTGCCTTTTGAAGATGACGACGCCGCAGGGCCTGCCTCGTGCTCGTCCGAAGCGCCCCTGCAAACCGTGACGTGCACTGCGCCATCCGGCAAAACGGACAGGCTTGATCGCTTCCTTTGTGCGCAACCCGGCCTGGACAGTGTTTCGCGCGAACGTGTCAAGCAGGCGATCAGGGCAGGGCAATGCCAGCTTGACGGCATCGTCTGTAACGACCCTTCAGCAAAAGTCAAACCAGGCCAGAACGTGTCCTTAACCCTGACTGCTGAATGTTCCACCGTCAGGGCGTCTGAAGGGCCTCTGGAATGCCTGTATGCGGACAAGGATCTTGCCGTTGTCAACAAACCTCCGCATCTGGCTGTGCATCCCTGTCCCAGCTGCACCGAAGAAACCCTCGTGCATCGCCTGCTGTACCGCTTTCCTCAGCTGGCCGCTCTTGGGGGGGAACGTCCTGGCATTGTCCACCGGCTGGACAAAGACACCAGCGGTCTGCTGTTGGTTGCCCTGACCGAAAACGCCCGCCTGCGCCTGAGCGCCGACTTTGCAAACAGGGCCATCCATAAAGTCTACCTTGCGCTTGTGCACGGTATGCCCCCGGAACACGGCTCCTGTGACGCACCTCTTGGCCGCCATCCGACGGTCAAGGTCAAAATGGCCGTCTGCCCCGGAGGCCGCGACGCACTGACAGAGTGGCAACGCCTGTACACGTCGCCGGACGGCGCGTTTTCGCTGCTGGCAATCCGGCTGCATACTGGCAGGACACACCAAATCCGCGTGCACATGCAACATATGGGCTACCCGCTGTTTGGCGATCCCCTGTATGGCGGACAACGCTTTTTGGGTGCGCAGAAACCTTCTGGCAGCGCCCTCCACCTGACGGCACACGCAAGGACAACAGAGCCGGCATGCTGCACACGTCAGATGCTGCATGCCTGGCGGCTGCACGCACATCACCCCATTACAGGCCATCCATTGACCTTTCGGTGTGATCCGCCCGACGATTTTCAAGAGGTCATGCGCCAACTGCATGCCCGCATGCCCAGGCTGGTTGTCACCGGTTGTCCGGGATGCGGCAAATCGGCACTGACCCATGCGCTTGGAGCACTGGGCTTTCCCACCTGGAGCGCTGACGCTGACGTGGCCGCCCTGTATGCGCCAGACGGTGAAGTCACAGGAATCCTGCGTCTGCGCTGGGGGGATCGTTTTGTGAATGCGGACGGCTCAGTCAATAAACAGGCTCTGCTTGAATCCATGCGTCTGGATCCTTCCTTCCGCCACGAACTCGAAACGATCGTACACAGGTTTGTGTACGCTGCACTGGAACGCTTCTGGGAAACGGCCGCAAAAGAAGGGGCGCCGCTCGCGGTTGCCGAAGTACCCCTGTGGTTTGAGTCGTCCCCTTCACACACACAGCCTGCACAAGACGCCACGTCTGACGAGCTGTTTGTTGCCGGCGTTGCCTGTGACCGCCAGATCCGTCACGAACGCCTCCGGCAGCGCCGAGGCTGGTCCGAAGATCTCATTGCGCTCATGGACAGCTGGCAGTGGCCGGAAGAAAAAAAGATGGCTGCCTGCGATATCGTTATTGACAACAGCCGCTCGCTGGAAGAGTTGGAAGCGCAGGCGACAACACTGGCTAAAGACATTCAGGCCCGCGCTGCACAACGCCAGCAGTCCTGGCAGGTGATCGTACGCCAGCGCCTTGATCAGTTGCATAACCGGCTGACCGAAGAGAACAACGCCGAGGATACGGAAGAAGCTTGATCCGCAATGTTTCACATGAAACATTTGCCAAGGCCCTTTGTCCTGAAGCAGATCTGCCCCTGCGCGGCGGCCGGGCAAGGCCGTGTGGACTGCACGCCCTTTGCCTGTGCCCGCCCGCGGAGGCTAACCGCAGACGACATCCTCTTCACAGAATGACGGCGGCCCACTGCACCGCGTCCATGAACAATGCCTAGACGCCCAAGCAGAGGCAAACCGCCACACGGCATGTTCGCTTTGCCTGACATAATCTCCTGATCAAAGCGCCACCGTCCTGCATCACGCAGGCAAACATGGAGCAGCTCTTTTCCCCTCCTGGCTGTTGCCATACACGGCACAGGCGGGGGAACAGAACAACCGCTTGCAGCACGGCCTGTTATGCTGTCTGCGCGGGCAATCCCCTTGTACAGCACGACATACAGTACGACATCCAGCGCGATAAAAAAGTCTTTTTTCTCAACAGGCCAGTCCCTCAGAGCCATAGGCGCACGATGAATAATGAACCTCAAAAAATTTTGTTTCTCTCCGGCAGGTGTGCCTTTCGATTTTTCCCCTACTGCAACGCATGCGGAGCACTAAACCCTCTGCGACCCTAATTGTGCATCCTGAAAGCTCCCCCAAAAGCCCTACGGGCGGGGCAGTGTACAGCGTGGACTGACAGCAGAGCAAGTTTTCCTCGTGTCCGGCGGCCACTCATAAAAAAAGCTCCGACCCCTCAGACACCGCACTCTGGAAGGTTTTCACCAAAGGCACCAGGCACAAGAAAGTGTACCGTGCACCCTTTGCAGGATTCTCACACCTCTTCTGTAAATATGGTATCTGTTCTGGCAGAGCCCGGGCTTACGGCAAGTACGCCGTCATGCTTTGTTGCGAACAGGGCGTCGCATTCCTCCCGCAGTCTTTATCCGCTCCCTCTATGTCCCATGCCATAACCGCACCTATGCGCAAGGCTGTTGCGCGAAATAAGGCACGCTTCTTCTCAACATATCGACGTATTTTCATACTGAAACCTTCTGCAGATGATCACTTTTAACAGTTTGCCTGTCCGCATGCGAAAATTCATCAATCTAAAAGGGACACCGGATCCGTCACGGCAGTAAAAAATCCCCTCTGGCATAGAGATACCGGCCATAAAAGCGTCGAAAAGTCAGGTCTGACATCTCTGGAAGGTAAGAATTCTTGACGAGACACGCCTTTCTGTCTATCACTAACCATAGCGTGTTTCACGTGAAACAGGAGACAATATTCATGGCGCGGATCATCGCGATAGCAAATCAAAAGGGCGGCGTCGGTAAAACGACGACAGCCATCAACCTTGCGGCGTCTCTGGCAATTATGGAAAAAAAGGTGCTGCTGGTGGACTGCGATCCGCAGGGGAACGCCACCAGCGGGCTCGGCGTCGATCAAAGCACCTTGGATCGCAGCCTCTATACTGTATTTTTTGCGCCAGAAACGACGCCAAAAGCGATTATCAATCCCGTTTCGCCTTATCTGTCTCTGCTGCCTGCAACCACAGATCTGGTCGCCATCGAATTGGAACTGGTCGAAAAGATGGCCCGAGAATATTATTTGCAGGAAGTGCTGAATACGGTGCAGGCACGTTTTGATTATATCATTCTTGACTGTCCGCCTTCTCTGGGGCTGATTACTCTTAACGCCCTTTGTGCCGCGCACGAGGTTCTGATTCCTCTGCAATGCGAATTTTTTGCGCTTGAAGGTCTTGTCAAACTGCGCCAGACCGTGGAGCAAGTCAAAAAACGTCTCAACCCCGCCTTAGAAATCCTGGGAATCGCACTGACCATGTATGACGGCCGCAACCGTCTTTCCAAACAAGTGAAATCTGAAGTGGAACGGTGTTTTGGATCTACGGTCTTCTCGACCATGATTCCCCGTAACATCCGCCTTTCTGAAGCGCCCAGCCATGGCAAATCCATTCTGCACTACGACGTCAAGTCCAAAGGAGCGGAATCCTATCTGGCGCTGGCCAAAGAGGTGGTACGCCGTAAAATCCGTAAAAAGGAGTCAACGGCCAGGAAGTGACGTGCCTTTTGTAAAAAACAATTCTGCCGCGCAAAACTCTCTGGCACCCCAAAAACGCGCACCGGCAAATCGGGATGGCAGGGGCACAGCATGCCATGCGCTGTCACCGCAGTGATGTTCCATGCCAGGGCAACAGACTGTGCTCGAACTCTGCAACCGTTGTGTGCCTCTGAACTTCCGCATGGCCTCTCCGGAAAAGACCTGGCACACCTGCGGAAGGCGCAGCCCTGTCCTTGCAGGCAGAGGCAGGCAACCACAGCACGCAAAAGGACGCTGGAACAGTGTGGCAGTCAGCCATGCGGACGAACCGCAAAACGGTAAGGGGGACTTTCTGTCTTCCCCAAAAGGAAATTGGCCGATCGTGCATGCCGCTTTGGCACTTATGCCACCCTCACAACATGCCGGAGCCCTTGCGCGACGGTCCTGTCGTCTGCCAATGGGCTGTTCCTCCGGATGTGCATGCCGGCATGTTTGCGACGTCCAGAAAAGTGCGACTCTGTGCGCAGGCATTGCGTACGGACAGACGCCTTGCAGCAAGACATGATTATCTGGCAACGCGCCCCTCGCAGGACACGAAATTTTGCAAAGGCGCCTTGCCTGAAATCCTCTTCCCCAAAGATTCATCGGCGGCAACGCCGCCACAAACCTGCCGGCCGGACCGGCTGTGGAGAATTGTCATGAGCGCACAGCGCGGACTGGGGCGAGGCCTCGATACGCTTTTTCGTATTGATAAGGCGGATTCCACGCCTCATGGCGTCAATGACGCCGAAGGCGACATCCGCACCTTGCCCATTTTCAAGCTGATTCCAAGCGAAGGACAGCCCCGTCAGATTTTTGATGAAGAACTGCTTGACGAGCTGGCCGCGTCCATCCGCAACCAGGGAGTGATTCAGCCGTTGCTTGTAAGGCCGTTGGCGGACGACCCCGGCGAACGGTATGAAATTGTCGCCGGAGAACGGCGCTGGCGCGCTGCCAAGCGGGCGGGTCTGTCGCAATTGCCGGTCATTGTCCGTGAAATGTCTGATGACGAGGCGTTGACCGTGGCGCTGGTCGAAAACCTGCAACGCGAGGATCTCAACCCTGTTGAAGAAGCCAAGGCCATGGCTACGCTGCGCGACCGCCTCAAGCTCAGCCAGGAAGAGCTGGCCAGCCGCCTGGGTAAAAGCCGTCCGGCCGTGGCGAACACGCTCAGGCTGTTGCAACTGCCCGAGGCAATGCTTGAAGCCATCCATACGGGTGAACTGACCGCAGGGCACGCCCGTTCTCTGCTTGCCTTGAATGATGTCGAGGCACAGGCTGCCCTCTACGAAGCCATTCTGGAAAAAGGCCTTTCTGTCCGTGACGCAGAAAACGCAGTGGCCTGTTTCAAGCGTGAAGGGCGTCTGCCCGCTTCTGTGGCGGGCCCGGCCAAACCCGGTGCACGGCAACCCAAACCTGTGCGGCTTAAAACGGCCCAGCAGCAGCTTCGTGAGCGGCTGCATTCCAAAGTCACCGTTTCAGGTACCGATCAGGCAGGCAAAATCACCATTCCCTACGAAGGGGAAGAAGCCCTGCTGTCGCTGCTGCGCACGCTGGGCATCGACACAGACACACTTGCCGGCCCGACTCCAGACGAACCCGCGCACTAGGACGATCTGTTCTGGGAAGAAAATACCGCACGTCCGTTAAAAGGAAGGCGAACGCCCGTTACGACAAGCGTTCGCCTTCCTCTGTCGTTTTCTGTCTTTCTGCCCTATGCGCCTTGCCTCTGCTTCATACAGCCACAAAGCACTTGCAGGTCCGGCGCTGGCCGTGTCCCCGCCCTTGCCGGAAACACTCCGGATTCCGGGCGGTGGTGCGCTGCCAAATGCCTTTCGCTGCGTGCCAATTCCTTTTCCGTCTGCTCAGCCTGCAAATCCGCTCCACAACGCACCCGGCATGCCTGTTTCAGGAGGGCCGGCCTTGCTTGCCGCCCATGGGGGCAGGCAAGGCCGGCCGCAGCCTTCTGCCAGCCATACAGTTATAATATATTGATATTATTATTTTTTTATTCTACACTCAGTTTACTTGCAGACAATGCCCCCAACGGCGTAAAAAGGTTGTCCTCCTCCCCTCTGTGCGCTACAGGACAACGATCTCCCCGCGCCTCTCTGTCCGGATGCACTGCAAGGAACACCCGCCGGCCCACAGGGGCGGGACGCGGGCAAATTGCTTTGTCGCATGCCCCGGCGCCTATTCTGCCTTGCCTGTACATGCAAAAACGGCACAACCCGGCAACGCTATCCCGCCGCAAAGGTCATCCGGCCAGGAGAATGTGTGCCCGCCATTCTGTTTTCTCAAGCACTGCGCGCTGTTGACGGCGTGCAGGACGGCCCTCTTCACTATCCCGGACTTGTATGCTACCAGTGCCAGCAAGCGCGAGTTACGTCCGGTCTGCCGCTTCTCCGGCCGAACGGGGCACGCGCGATATTTTTTTGCCACAGGTGGAAAACGATGTCCCTGCAGTCCTTGCCTGTTCCCGTTGTGACTATTGGTTTGCTTATCTGCTCCAACGTTTTCATGACCTTTGCGTGGTACGGCCACTTGCGCTTCAAGGCCTTGCCCCTGCTTGTGGCCGTTCTGGTCAGCTGGGGTATCGCGTTTTTTGAATACATGCTGCAGGTCCCGGCCAACCGCATAGGCTACGGAACGTTCAGTGCGGCAGAACTCAAGGCCATTCAGGAAATTATTTCCCTGACTGTTTTTGCCTTCTTCTCAACCTTATTTCTGGGGGAATCGCTGCGCTGGAACCATATCGCCGGATTTGCCCTGATTGTTGCAGCTGCGTTTTTGATCTTCAAAAAATGGTAGACAGCCCGAAACTGACCGATTTTCGACAATCGGCTATCGGGTATCCTCTTTTATCCAGCTCTCCCCCGTTTCCCTTAAAAAGGTCTCTGCGCGCAGCCCCACGGAAGACACGCCCTGTCTTCCGCGGGGCTGCCGATTATGGCGGCGGATCGGCGTATTGCGCCGCATGCATCTGCCAACCGTTTCATACGTTGCCTTAGGCATGGACGGTCACCAGGCGGCGTGCCCGGGTCCCGGCATACGGTGTGCCCTTACCATAAGCCGGTCACTTTTCTTCGTGCATGCTGAAGACAAACGCGCCTCACAACGCGCCGCGTTCGATACGACCGGCAGTGCCTTGACTGAAAAAACAGCTTGCGAAGATGTCAGGCTGACAGGCAAAAAAAGTTTTGCAGTATTGTCATCCCCGGCCTGTTTCCAACCCCGGCAATCCGCATAAAAAAAGGGGAACAGCGCTGTTGTCATGCGCTGTTCCCCTTTCCGTTAAAAATTCCGTGTGGCGCCCTACCAAAGGTGAAGCCATGTCACAAGGGCCATACAGGCCATGGCCATGAGCCCTGCCACCACGTCGTCAATCATGACGCCGTACCCTCCGGGAAGCCACCGCTCGGAAGCGCGCACAGGCCAAGGCTTGACGATGTCAAAAAAGCGGAACAGGACAAAAGCTGCGCCGATCTGCTTCCAGTTAGGGTCGGCAAAAGGCAGCAACACAAGCCACACACCGACCAGCTCATCAATGACGACTTCTCCGGGATCGGTCTTGCCCAGAATTTTCTCTGCGCTGGTCGCGGCCACACTGCCCAGCCAGAACAGCAGTGCAAGCTCTATGAGCCTCCCGACAAACGGAAGCGGAAAGTACAACACCGGCGCGATCAGCACAGCCAGCAGTGTGCCGCATGTTCCCGGCATGACCGGCGACAGGCCAGCGACTCCCAGCCGGCAGAAGGCCAGGGTTGCATAACTTTTCAGTCCAAGATGGATAGGCATGACTTCCTCCGCAAAAGACGGTGCGCAGGCCAATGCGATACAGCCCCGCACAGGCTACGCGCCTTTCAGGTCACGGTCCGCTATTGCCTGGCCGCGGGCCCCGTTTCGCCATCAATGACGGCCTTTCCTTCAAGCACCTCCGTCCCGCTGTCAGCGCCCGCGCCCGGCGCGGATGCCGGTTCAGCTCTGCCCGCATCTTCAGTCAGGGCCTGCACGTCAACCACGGAGGGGAGCTGCCGCAAATCTGTAGTGGGCGCGTACCGGGCATCAAGCAGAATCGTGCCGGTTTTTTCCAGAACTTCCCGCCTGAAGGCGTACTCTGCCTCCATCTGTTTGGATTTATAGGCAAACACAGCCCTGGCTACAATACTGACACAGGAGGCCAGAGCCAGCGCGCCCACCACCCAGATGGCCACTTCAGCAAACGAATCGCCAAGTTTGAGCAGCAGCGCCATGACGCCGTCAAGATAGTAGACGGCTGCCCCCATGAGAACAAAGGCGGCAAACAAGATGACGGTCGGTGCGCCGCGCACCAGCGCAAAGAACGTGGCAGCCCTGCCTTCAACCGGCGCATGTTCCTGACCGCCTCCTGCATCGCGCAGGCTCCGGTTCATGCCGAGGCTGACAAGATGCAGGATCAGCATGACCAAAACCGGCACCAGCGTCACCGTGACAAGATAGCCGATCCACGGGAAATTAAAGCGCATCACGCCCGGAGCGCTCCGTTCGGCGTTGGCAATGCTGTAAACGATCGCGCCGACGGTCACGGCCATTTCAAGCAGCACGATAGCGACGACGACATACAAAAACAGGCTTTTGCGCTCCCTTTCAGAAAAGGCTGTGTCAGTGAAAGGGCCGCGGCCTGCAGCGTGTCCTGCCTGTGCCTGGCCTCCGGCGGGGCGTGTGGCTTCAGATTCCGGAGAAGAGGAAGGTGTGCTCATCGCGGTACGCCTCTAGAGTTTTTTATGGAACAGCAGCGGCGCCAGCCTGAGGCCCGCAAGCGTTACCGCCAGGGCATTGGCCCCCCAGGCGGCCACGGCTGGCGGCAAAATGCCGCGCTGCCCCAGGGCCGATCCCATGGTGAACACCGCATAATAGAGGAACGTGCACACCAGCGCCAGCGCTGTCGCCATATAGATGTTGCTGTTCCACGACACCAGCGCAACGCCGATCATGGCCATGGCCACAATGGAAACGGCATAGGCAAGCTTCATGTGCCAGGCAGTCCGCAACGCTTCAACGTTGGATCCCGAGCTTGACAGACGGTCAATGGCCTCTCCAAGCTGCCAGATCGGCAGCTGCTGCGGCGTCGAATCGTTGCTGAACATGCGGAACGTCGTGGGATCCTGACGCAGGGGCAGCTCCATGGACGGCAAGGTCCGCGTGACATATTCGTCGGGCACATACTCTGTCACATTGTTGAGCGTCCAGCTGCCGGCGCGGCCTGCAAAACGTTCGGCACGGATCATTCGCTTCATGGAAAGGCCGTCCCCGGTCAGTTCAAAGCCGGCAAAACCTTCGCCATCGTTGCCCGGGCGCAGCGTCTTCAACGTGACAATCCACTGGCCGTCAGAAAACCAGACATCGGTAAACACCGCAGACGCCAGATCGCGCTTGCGCACTTCCTCAACCCATATGCGCTTGGACTCGCGTTCGCCCATGACGCCGAGGACTTCTGAAAAGCCCAGCTCCACCGCAGACCAGATCATTCCGCAAAGGATAAGCAGTGCCGCAATCGTCCCCATGGAAATTCCACCGGCCTGCAACGCCACAAGTTCACGGCTGCGCGCCATGATGCACAGTTGGATGACGACGGCCAGCAAAAAGATAACCGGAAGAATCTGGGAAACAACCAGCGGAATCTTATACAAAAAATAGATGGCCACCATCTTGGCAGTCAGTCCCGCCCCCATGAAATTGTCAAGCCGTTCAAAAAGGTCGGTCAGCAGATACAGACCGATGCCCACGGCAAGCGTGATCATCATCAACATGATGTTGGCGCGGAACAGATACCGAAAAAGCAGAGAAGGCCGAAGGCTCATTGCAGGGCGTCTCCTGTGCGGCCGCTCTTGCCAGCGCGCCGCGCAATGCTCTTAAAGCGAGCTACAATTAGCTTTATTGCATTGATAAAATTAGGAAAGTGCTCTCTCGCTGTCAGACGGACCCCCAAGCCTCCCGCCAGGAGGAAAAGGGCATTGGGCAGCCAGAGCCCCACGCTGGGCGGCAGCACGCCCGTCTCGCCGAGCGTGAACCCCAGCGACATGAGGCTGTAGTAGACAAAGAACATAAGCAGGGCAAGCACAAGGCCGATTTGCCGGTGCAGCCCCTGGAAGGCCGCTGCCATCGGCAGCACAAAAATGGCCAGCGCAATACAGGCAGCCGGATAGGCCCAGCGGCGCTGAATTTCTGTCAGAATGATATTAAGCGGCGTGCGCTGCGTGCCTTCCCCTTTTTTCTGAATCGTTTGCGGTTCAGACTGTTTCAGCGCATCGCGCGTGCTGAGCAGCGTATTCCAGCTCATTTCTCTGGGGCGCACCTCCCCGAGATCCACGCTGCCAAACAGCGCGCTGAGCGGCAAGCGCACCGTATAAGCGTCAAACGCGAGCCTGGCAGTCTGGGAGCCTGTTGACGAATACAGCTTGCCGTTTTTCAGGTTGAACACCAGCTCCCCTTTTTCCGGGATAGACGCAATGGTGCCTTCGGGCGCCAGAATGGTCACCTCGCGCTCGGGCACGGTTCTGTCGTTGACAAGCACTTCAAACAAGGTGCCGGCATCTGGATCGACGCGGCGCGCAAACAGCACCAGGTTGGGGAAATCGGCGTTGAACACGCCAGGCTGAATGACAATACGGGCGCGCGTCGTGGCGATTTCCATGACTGTCGAACGAAAATGGCTCATGCCCCAGGGCAGCCAGTGCAGCGAAACCCACAGAGCCAGCGCCGTGCACAAAATGCTGAACAGCACAGGAGCCGGCAACATCTGGTAAATGCTGACCCCTCCGGCGCGCAGGGCAATGAGCTCCCTGTCGGTGCCCATGCGCAAAAAAGTAAGAAACACGCTCAGCATGCAGGCTACCGGAATGATCAGCATAAGAAACAGCGGTGTCATGTAGCAAAACAGCAGCGCCGTATCCAAAAGATTCATATCCAGGCCCAGCAGCATTTCCCGCATCTGTACCGCACGGCCGATGAGAATAAGCGTCATGAGCACACAGGTGCTCAATACGAACAGGTGCGCCATTTCGCGGAAAAGACGTTGCTGGAGAAGAGATGGCATAAAGGCAGTGTCCTGTGCAAGAAGGCGTTGTAATGAGGAAAAAGACGGCGACTGAAGCCGCTCCATCCTACGGATAGATACATAAGTATAGGCGGCTTTGATATGAAAGAAAAGGAGTTTTTCTGCGCCTGTCCCGGGGACGGCCGGCACGCGCAAGCGCATACTGGGATACACGCCCCATGCCGTTTTCCCCCAGAAAACGGCGATCTCCTGAGCTTCAGCGCAACACGACCAACAAAAAGACAGCCTTTTTGTTCACGAGGCATAAGGGGGCCGTACAACCCGCCCGGGAAGCTCCATGAGGCTCCTGCTGAGAGAGAGAGAGAGAGAGAGAGAGAGAGAAACAGCCGCGACCCGTAAAAACGGCGTTTTCCCTGCCCGACGGTAACGGCGCCCTGCCAAAATGCAGAGACTTCTGTTGAGCCAACAGGGCATTCTGTCCTGTTTTTCCAAAACGTCCGTCACAAACGGTTGCAGGGCACCGCTTCAGGCTGGCCGTTCAGTTGCCGCACCATGCGCCGTACCCTGGACGCGACAGGCAGCATCAACGCTCCCCAAGCCAGAACGCCCGCCGCCACAGCCGTCCCCAGCGTGAACGGCAGCGACCATCCCGCTGCGCCGCCATACCGGATAGACGCGGACGCAGCGCCCCAGGCCGCAAGACTGCCCACGCCGGAACACAAAAGCACAGGCCATACAGACCGCAGATCCATGCGGTGACGGGCCGGCAGCCATAACAGGAACGCATGCAGCCAGAGCCCTGCACAGACTCCGGCAGCCGGCGCACAAAACAGCGCATGCTGCACCGTCAGCCCATACCCGGACAGCAGGACCACCCCCAGAGCAATGCCCGCACGGCCTGCAAGCTGCCGTCCGCTGCCTGTCACATGGTTGATGACAAGCAACGGCCTTACAACGGCACAGGCTGGCAGAGACAGGCTCAACACGGCCAGCAGTTGCGCCGTCTGACCGGATGCCTCGGCGTCAAAGGCCCCGTATTCCAGCAACAGGGAGACAACGGTCTGTGCGCAGGCGGCAAGGCCGGCGGCCGCGGGCAGCGTCAGCAGCAAGGGCAGAACAAACGCCGCAGCCAGTGCATCCGATCCGGTGCTTCCCGACGGATCCTGCGCGGTCAGCGCAGCCACCAGAGGCGTTAGTGCCAGGTTAATGCCCACCGCACTGATCGCCAGCGGAAATTCCAGCAGCCGTTCCGCAAAAAAAAGCGAGGAAGGACCGCCCTCAAACACCGACGCCACCATGGCGGCAAGCAAAAAGGCCAGCTGCGGCACGGCGGCAGACATCAATCCGGGTGTGAACGCCGCAAGCGTACGCCGTACCTCCTGCGGCGACGGCAGGAGGACGGCTGCCGGCCGTGGCGCACAACACCGGGCCAGAATCCCGGCCAGCGCCCACTGCGCCGCGCCGCCAGCCAGAACGCCCCCGGCAAACCAGCTGGCGCAGGCTTCGGCACTGCCGGCAAACAAAAAGGCGCCGCCGGCAGCCAGCAACACGGTCAGGTTGAACACGGCCGGAACCATCCCCGGCAGCGCAAAATGCCGTCCGGCGTGCAGGCGTGCCATAAATCCGGCGGTCAGCAGAGCAAAGCAGATATAGGGCAGCGTAAGATACAGCAGCTGTGCGGCCAGAGCGCAGCAGGAAGAATCCAGTCCCGGTGCAAGCACAAAGGCCAGCGCCGGCGCGGCGGCAAGCGCGATCAAAAGCCAGGGCGCGACCAAAACCAGCAGGCGGCGCGTGACAAGAGCGGCAAGCGCAGGGGCAGAACCGGCGGAACAGGCCACCGTCAGAGTCAGCGACAGGGCGCCTTCTCCCAACAGCTTGCGAAATGCGTAGGGCAGCCGCAACGCCACCGACAGCGCGTCGGCCGTGCCGCCAGCGCCCAAAAGCCAGGCCAGCGCGGCGTCGCGTGCAAAACCGAGCAGCCGGGACAACAATGTCCCGCATGTGGCAAAAGCAGCGTGTTGCGCAAATCCCATGGCAGCAAGTCCGCACTCGGCCCTGCCGGAGAGGACAGGCGGCAGGGGAACTCTCTGTTTGCCTCCCTTGTCCGCCACGGCCGCACAAGACGCGCGCACAGCAGCCGTTCCTGCGCCGTCAAAGCGGCTTCCAAAGGAGGTTTTGCCGACGCAGGATACCGACTTCTGGCCGGACTGCAAGCATTCCCGACAGCTAAAGACCAGCCGGAAAGGTGGCGCAGTGTTTTCGCTTTTCAAACGGAACGGCTTGAGGTACAAGCATCACCATGCACATAGAGGCAGGAACATTCATCCTCAGGCATACGGACGGCAAGGCCCGGTGCGGCGAACTGCATACCGCGCACGGCGTAGTGCAGACCCCCATTTTCATGCCTGTAGGCACTGTAGGCAGCGTCAAGGCGATTGCCCCGGACGATCTGAACGCCATGGGCGCCGAGATCATCCTTGGCAACACCTATCATCTGTATCTGCGCCCGGGGGACGAACTGGTTGCCCGGCGCGGCGGCCTTCACCGTTTCAGCAGCTGGCCCAAGCCCATTCTTACCGACAGCGGAGGCTTCCAGGTCTTCAGCCTGTCTTCCCTGCGCAAGCTCACCGAAGAAGGCGTGGCCTTCCGGTCACATCTGGACGGATCAAAACACCTGTTCACGCCGGAAAAAGTCATCTCCATCCAGCAAAACCTCAATTCAGACATCATGATGTGTCTGGACGAGTGCCCGCCCCACGACGCCGGATACGACTATGTCGCCCGTTCGCTTGGGCTGACTTCGCGCTGGGCCGCGCGTTGCCGCGGCGCCTATCCCAAGGAACACGTCTCCCGGCGCGGACAGCTTCTGTTCGGCATTGTCCAGGGTGGCATGTTCAAGGAACTGCGCACGGAATCCGCCGGCCAGCTCATCGACATGGATTTTGAAGGATATGCCATCGGTGGTCTTTCGGTAGGCGAAAGCAAGGACGTCATGATGGATATCCTGGCGCACACGGCGCCACTGCTGCCGGAGGGCAAGCCTCGTTATCTCATGGGCGTGGGCACACCGCTTGATATTGTGCGCGGCATCAGCCATGGGGTGGACATGTTCGACTGCGTGCTGCCCACGCGCAACGCGCGCAACGGCACGCTCTACACGTCGCTTGGCAAAATCAATATCAAGCGGCAGGAATTTGCCGAAGACGACGGCCCCCTTGATCCGGCCTGCTCGTGCTATACCTGCCGGACATTTTCACGGGCCTATCTGCGCCATCTGTTCCACGCTCAGGAGCTGCTGGCGTTCCGGCTCAATTCTATCCACAACCTGACATATTTTCTTGATGTGGTGCGCGGCGCGCGGAAAGCCATTGCTGAAGGCCGCTTTGCAGCATACCATCAGCATTTTGAAAACCTTTATACAACATAGACAGGCTTATTCATGAAAAAAGGCTTCTTGCACATCCCCCCGTTTGTGCGCACGACGCTGGCCTTTTTCCTTGGGGTCTGGGGGCTGCTTCTGCTGGCGCGGCTGGCCTCATTGATCCTTGTGGCCACCGTAGGCGTCAACGGGGCAACACAGTGGGATGCGCTGTTCGGTTCAGGATTGACGGACACACTGACAGCACTTTACATCGGCGCAAAATTCGACGCCCGCATAGCCGTATTTCTGACCATTCCCCTAGGGTTATGCCTGTTCATCCCGTGGCTCGAAAACCGCCCCACCGGCACGCGTGTCTGCCTTGATGCGGTGTATGTTTTGCTGACCGCGCTGACAGCCCTCGTCTACATCGTGGACTTTGGCTATTTCTTCTACCTGCGCCAGCGGGTTGACGCGACCTTGTGGGACTTTCTGCGCGACGCCGCCATCTCTTACGACATGGTCATTCAGAGTTATCCGGTCGTCTGGATCGCTCTGGGGCTGCTCGCCTTCACCCTGGCGTCCATATGGCTGTTTGACAGGCTCCTGCGCCGGCACGCGCGACTTGTCAAAGCCGACAGTCTGCGTTCCGAAAACCTCTGGCGGCTGCACGGCACAAACTGGAAATCCAGAGCAGGCTGGGGATTTGCCCTGTTTGTCTGCCTGTTCCTGATGGCGTACGGTCAGATTTCGTCGAACTTCTTCCCGCTGCGCTGGAGCAACGCCTATTTTTCCGTCAACAAGGACATGGTTCTGCTGGCGCTGAATCCCATTCAAAACCTGTACGATACGGTGCACAGCATGCAGGTTGTCAAACCTGACGAAAACGCTGTCAGAACCGCCTATGACGATATGGCGGCCTGGCTGCGCGTGGATCAGCCCGACAAGGACAAGCTCAACTTCTGGCGCACGGTCAAGACCACGACGCCCGAACAGCCCTGGAACATCGTGGTCATCGTCATGGAGTCGCTTTCGTGGCCCATGACCTCCTTTGCCCCCGGTGACGACGACCCCACGCCTGTTGTTCGCCGCCTGGCCTCAGAAGGCCTGTACTTCTCCAACTTCTACGCGCCGGCGCGCACCACAGCCCGCGCCATCTTCACGTTCATGACAGGCATTCCCGACGTCAACCGGGAAGGAGGCACCACCTCGCGCAACCCCGTGCTCGTCAATCAATTTCTGCCCATCAGCGAGTTCGACGGCTACAAAAAACTCTATATGATCGGCGGCAGCGCCAGCTGGGCCAACATCCGCGGCGTGCTCACGCACAATGTCCCGGATTTGCAGCTGATGGAAGAAAGCAGCTGGAAAGCGCCCAATGTGGACGTCTGGGGCATTTCGGATCTCGCGCTGTTCCGCGAGTCTGTCGAAGTGTTCAATACCGTGCATCAGCCGTTCATCGCCGTTGTGCAGACAGCCGGCTTCCACCGGCCATACACCATTCCGGACGACAACGCCGGCTTCAAAGTCCTCCAGGGGTCGCCGGAGCTTCTGCGCAACTACGGCTATGCCAGCAACGAGGAATACAATTCCCTGCGCTTCTCCGATCACGCTCTGGGCGAATTTTTCCGGCTGGCCAAACAGCAGCCATGGTTCTCGCACACCATTTTCGCCATTTTTGGCGATCACGGCCTGTACAACACCTCCGAAAACGTTTCCGCCGGCTATCTCACCTGCCGCCTGCAGGGCAGCCATGTGCCGCTTATCCTGTATGCGCCGGGGCTTATCGAGCCGGGCACAAAAACGTTCCCCTGCGGACAGCCCGACGTTTTCCCCACTCTGGCAGCGCTGGCAGGCGTTCCCATGCGTCACCACGGTCTGGGGCGCAACCTCCTGGATCCGGGGGTCGAGCAGGACGCCCGGCAATTCATCGCCGGCGACAGCGAACTGTTCAGACGGCTGATCAAAGACGGCTACTGCTACATCCGCGAAGCCACCGAAGGGCTGTATAAACTGGATGACCTGTCAGGGAAGAATCTTATTGACGACGAGCCGTTGCGCGCGTCTGAAATGCGCCGTGAGGCCGAGGAAGCCTATCAGGTCTCCAAGTACCTGCTGTTCCACAATTCGCGGCCGGACGAGGATCAAAACTGATCAGCCCGGCGCGTCTCGGGCTGAAAAAGGAAGAAACATTGTAAAAAATGGGGCGCTCTTTCCCTCTCTTCATCAGTCAAACTCCAGATGGAGACGCCTTTACGCCCCAAAACGCCTCCGCCGGCGCCGCTGCTGGCGGGCCACATCTGGCCGGGCGCGCTGCAGGATATAAAACCCTCCTGGCCTGTTCCAGGAACCATGAAAAAAGGGGGACGGCTGTTTGAAGCCATGCCCCCTTTTTTCTGCCGGAACCCGGATGCGGAACCCTGCCGTTGCCCGCTGGCAACGCCACACATCCGGGTCACAATCCTTCACGCAGTCGCGTCACCCGTCACTTGCCGGCAATGTCGCGGCCCAGCGAAAACGCCTTGCCCGCCAGCTTTCCAAGCCCCCAGTACTGCCGCACAACGGGCGCAAACAGGAGCGGATCAATGGCGGCAACATCCGGCCGGCCTTCTGCGTCAAGGCAGTCCGCACGGACCTTGACGTCCTTAACCTCACCAATAAACTGCACATGCGAACCGATTTCCACGCTCTGCAGCAAGGCAAGCTCCAGCACAACCGGACATTCGCCCACATAGGGCGCGTCTACAAAATCCCCTTTGACAGGACTCCACTGAAGGCTTGCGAACTTGTCTATATCAGCGCCGGAACGAATTCCCGCAAAATCGGCCTGCGCCGCCTGTGCCGTGGAAGGGATGCTCACTGTGAACGCCTTGCGCTCCAGCAGGCTGGCATATGTCCAGCGGGTCTTCTGGATGGACACGGCCACTGCCGGCGGCTTTGAAGCGCAAATTCCACCCCAGGCGGCCGTCATGATGTTGGCTTTGCCCTGCCGGCCATAGGTGCCTACCAGCAGAACCGGCGCAGGAAGAAGAAACGTCGTCGCGCCCAGCGACTTCATGGTGTTTTCCATATCAAGACTCCTTGTTCAGCCAGCCTCATCCACAACAAATCGCAAGAGGCTGGAACATGTTCTCTATTGCAGGCTGCGTTGCGCGCCAGCTCTGCCAGCGCTGGCATAACACAACAGCACCGCTCAAGCCGCAATCTGAACAGACAAACACAACGACGCCTGCCGTTCAAGAGCAGGCACGCTTGTGCAGCCGCTGCGGCTCCCCAGGCTTTGTTTCATTGCCTCTGTTGCAACAACGCGCATACGGGCAGAAAGGCGCTTTCTGGGGAGATCTGGTGTGGCAGTCTGAGCTCAAAAGCCGTACCGCCTCTAAAGCGTCCCTTTCTGCCTCGGCGTTTTAAGAAGTGCAGACAAGAAGCCAGACGGTCGCTTATCCCTGGCGCACCATCAATGCCATCTGTCCAAAAAGTAAATTTTAATGTCCTGTAATTCCGTACTTTTTTAACTTATACTGCATGAGGCTTTTTGAAATGCCAAGCAGCTTTGACGCGTTGGCCTGAATAAAATCCGCCCGGACAAGGGCCCGGCGGATCAGGGCGGCTTCTATGCGCTCCAGCGTGTCCGCAAGATCAAGCTGCACAGGCAGCAGATCCACGGCGCTCTTGAACTGTGCCTCTTCATCGCGGATTTCCGGCGGCAGCTGCTCCAGGGTGATTTCCTGTCCGGAAACGAGCACCACACAGCGTTCCACCACATTCTGCAACTGACGGACGTTGCCAGGCCACTCGTAACCCACAAGATAGTTCAGCGCCTCGGTGCTGAAGGTCTTCAGCGGCAGATCATTTTCCTTACAGCATTTTTCTGTAAAGTGGGCCACCAGCAGCGGAATGTCTTCCCGCCGCTCGCGCAGTGGCGGCAGAGGAATATGCACGACATTAAGCCGGTAATACAAATCCTCGCGGAAGGTGCCTGCATGCACCATAGCCAGCAAATCGCGGTTTGTGGCAGTCACAACGCGAATATCCACCTGGATTTCAGCGCTGCCGCCAACACGCTCAAAGCTGCGCTCCTGCAGCACGCGCAGCAGCTTGACCTGAAGCTCAGGTGACAGTTCGCCCACTTCATCCAAAAACAGCGTACCGCCATCGGCCTGCTCGAACCGTCCGCGGCGCATGGCCACAGCCCCTGTGAACGATCCCTTTTCGTGGCCGAACAGTTCGCTTTCCAGCACACCGGCGTTGAAGGCCATGCAGTTTACGGAAACAAACGGCTCGTGGCTGCGCTGTGACGCAAAATGGATGGCCCTGGCCACAAGTTCCTTGCCAGTGCCCGATTCGCCGGTGATGAGCACAGTGGCGCGACTGGGCGCGGCCCTGTCCACAAGCGACATCAGCTCCCTCATGGCTCGGCTGTTGCCGATAATCCGGTGCTTTCCATAGCGCTCTTCCAAAGATTCGTGCAGGATGCGGTACTGGCGGTGCATTCTGGCCAGTTCTGCCGCGTTCTGTACCGAAAGCAGCATCTCATCGTTGGAAAACGGCTTGGTGATGTAGTTGGTGGCCCCCTGTTTCATGAGATCCACGGCGCTTTCGATGCTGCCGAACGCCGTCATGATCAGGACAGGAATATGCGGCCAGTTTTTTTTGACGCGCGCCAGCACCTCGCCTCCGCTCACACGGGGCATTTTCATGTCGGTGATGACAACGTCCACCTCGGAGTCGTCAAGAAAGGCCAGGGCTGTCTCGGGATCGCTGAGGGCCGTCACTTCATACCCGGCGTCGCGCAACAGCGTCTCCAGCACAAGCAGATAGTTGACCTCGTCGTCAATGACCAGTAAGTGCGTCTTCTCGTTATTCATGAGGCGTCCCTGGCTAGAGGCAAAATCATGGCGATCACTGCGCCTGATTCAGGCGCCGGCGCGTTGGATATGTGCAGCTGACCGCCATGTCCGGTAATGATAGTGTTGACAATGGGCAACCCGAGGCCCGTGCCGTGATCCTTGGTCGTAAAGAACGGATCCAGTGCATGTTCAAGACCTGCCGGGTCAAATCCCGGTCCGCTGTCGCGGAACGACAATTCAAGCTGCCCTTCGCCCAGCCTGCGGCCCAGAATGTGCAGCGTGCCGCCGGATCCCATGGCCTGCAGCGCATTGCTCACCACGTTGTATATTGCGCGGTACAGCAGATCCTTGTCTCCGTGCACAACCATGACCTCGGGCGTCTGCCGGCTCACTGCCGTTTCCGAGCGGCGCAGCTCGCCTTCCAAAAAGCCGAGCACTTGATCCACAACCTGGTTCAAGTCTACCAGATCCTGCCTGGGGACGCGAGGCCTTGCGTAATCAAGAAAATCGTTCACCGTCTGACTGAGTCTTCGCGATTCGTCGTACATGGCGCCCAGCAGACGCCTGTTTGCGTCGTCAAGCTCGCTGGATCGGCGCAACAACAGCTCGGCGCTGGAACGAATGATTCCCAACGGGTTGCGGATCTCGTGCGCAATGCTCGCAATGACGCGCCCCATACTGACCAGACGTTCGTTTTCGTGCAGCTCGGCTTCCAGCCGGCGCGTCCTGGCCATACGTTCGGACAGGATTCGCTCGGCGCGGACGATAAACATCTGCAGCAGGCAAAACAACACGACGGACGATCCCAGGCACAGCGCCAGAATGACCCACTGGAACCGGATGACCGTCTCATAATCGCCGGTAATGTCCTTGGTGACCTCCACCACACCGACAATGAGCGACTCGCCTTCTTCCTCGGGCTCACCCGGCAGCTGTACGCTTAAAGGAAAGCTCATCCGCAACAGGAAAGCCCTGTCTGCCATATCCAGCATGAACATGGCCTTGAGCAGCGACATGGACGACAAGGTTTCAAAAACGGGCTTGCCGGTATCCAGCGCCTGCGTCATGCTTGACGGCGTCATGTCGCCACGGCCCAGTTCAGAACGATCCAGCGAATAGTTGACCACCTTGTCCGTGCCATAAATGCGCAGCGTATCGATCTGCAATCCTTTAATCGTGTCCTGCACGACTTCATCAAGCAGGCGGTATTGCAGCGGCTGACGCAGCGCAATGCGTCCGAACGCCAGCATCGTGGGAACGACAAAACGGCGCGCAATCTGATGATTCAGATTGCCGCCAAGCAGCAGGCTGTAATCCTGCTGGCGGACAAGCAGTGTCTCTCTGGCAAAATTGCCAATAAAAAAAGCAAGAAACAGCGAAGAAGCCAGGATAAGCACCAAAGACACCCACGCCAGAAAGCGCGTCAGCCTGAACGGAAGCTTCTCCGGGACAATCTCTCCCGGAGAAGCCGGTTCATGACGGTCGTCGGCGGCATCCGGCGGGGTCATGCTCAAAGGCACAAAGCCTGTCTGTGAGGACGATGCGCTCACTCCTGTCCCCGGGCAAGAAAGGCTTGCAGCATGGCGGCTTCCTCATCGTAGCCCTGCGCGCCAAGACGGGCGCATGCCAGCCGTTTGCCCAGTTCGACCGCCGGCTGATCGACAGGGTTGATGTCCATAAGCCAGCCTGTCAGCAGCGTCGTCGCCATGCAAAATCCCATGACAGAGCCCGCAGTTTCTTCATCAGCGGACGGCGCAACCAGCCGGACCAGGGGCACCTGATGTTTGGCCAGTGCGGCGGACGTGCCAAGGCATTCGGCGTCGAGCAGTTCCCCAAACCGCTTGCCCTTCAGCCACGACCACTTGTCGGGGATGGAGTCGGGGAACAGAGGGCCGGCGGCCTCACCCTGCGAAAGCGCCGGGCAGGTCAGCAGCAGGCAGCCTTTATCCTTGGGGCCGTCAAGGAACATCTGCTGCAGCGAATGCTGATCTGTCACGCCTACGGCCGGAATGGGCATGGTTCCTCTGCCTTGCTTGCCAAGGCTTTCGGCCCACAGCTGAGCAAACCAGGCGCCAAGCGAGGCCCAGGCAGGCATATAACTGAAGAAAATCAACTGGCTGTATCCTTCAGTCCACAATTTTGCAGCCCATGAAGCAAACTGCCAGGCGGGCTGACTGCGCAACTGCTCCGGCGTGACAGACGCAAGGGGCTCCGTGGCCGACAAGGATCCCCGCAGCAGCGCACGCCAGTCAATCCCCATAAAGGCGGCAGGAATCAGTCCTACAGCCGAAAAAACCGAATAGCGCCCGCCCAGATAATCGGGGACGGGCAGAGCGCGGATGCCGTCGCGCTGTGCCTGCTGGCGCAGATAGCCGACCTTTTCGTCGGTCACAAAAATCAGATGATCCTGCCAGGTGGCGGGCAGCGCGGCCTTCAGCCACTGATGCATCAAAAAATACTGCGACAGCGTCTCAATAGTGCCACCGGACTTGCTGACAACTACCACAACCGTTTCTTCAGGCGGCAGCGTGTTCATCCAGGCTGTCAGGCCGGGAGCGTCAATGTTGTCGGCAATCCAGATCCAGGGTCCCTGATGGCCGGGGCGGTCCTGCTGCGGATAAAACGCTTTCTGCAAGGCCCGCGCACCCAACGCCGATCCGCCGATTCCCAAAATCACCATATGCCTGAACCCTTGCAGCCAGGGCGTCAGCTCTTCGAGCTGTGCTTCAAGCGCCGTCCGGTACGGCATGGTCAGACAAGGGAGATGCCCGGCAGCGCATTCCTCGGTCAGACGAGCCGCACAGGCGGCCAGGCGATCTTCAGCCTGATACTCGGAAGAGGCAACCCGTCCAGTCAAGGCATGGCTCCACTCAAGACGGTACATACGCAAACTCCTTGCATCTTACAGTACAAAAGCCCCATTCCCGGGGCAGCAACCACAGTCCGGCAGGAGGCGGGCGCCTCCCGCCGGATATGTCCATAAAGCTACTTCACCATGACCTTGCGCATTCTCTTCAACGCTTCGGCAAGCGTCTCGTCCGCAACCGCGTAGGAAATGCGCAGGCATCCCGGCATGCCGAAAGCCGTCCCCGGCACTGTGGCGACGTGGGCTTCTTCAAGCAGGCGCGTGCACATGACGTTGTCGTCCGGACAATCAGGACCGAGCAGGGCCGTGAAATCCAGGAAGAAGTAGAACGAGCCGTCCGGCTTGGGACAACGCACGCCCGGCCAGGTCGAAACTTCGGCAAAGACCATGTCGCGCCGCCGTTTGAAGGCTTCGCGCATGGCAATGATGGAGTCGTCCGGCCCCTCAAGCGCGGCCAGCGCGGCCCGCTGCGCCACAGAACACACATTGGAAGTCACCTGCCCCTGCATCTGATCCATGGCTTTGATAAGCGCAGCATCAGCCAAGGCAAAGCCCACGCGCCAGCCGGTCATGCAATAGGCTTTTGACAGGCCGTTGACGATGGCCACCTGCTCGGGATAGCGCGCCCACCATGTGGCCGTACTGGCCGATTCCGCAGGAGCGTACACAAGCTGTTCATAAATTTCGTCCGCCACAACAAACAGCCCGCGGCCGATGGCCCATTCCATAATCGCATCCAGCTCCTGCCGGGAGTAGCAGGCGCCGGAAGGATTGCTGGGCGAATTGATGACAAGCATCCTGACATCAGGCGTCAGGCTCGCTTCAAGCTGATCGGGCGTGACCTTAAAATCGTTTTCAATGTTGGTAGGGACAAAAATGGATGTTGCCCCGGCCATAGTCGCCATTTCCGGATAGCTTACCCAGTACGGAGAGGGGATAAGCACCGCATCGCCAGGATTGAGCAGCGCCTGCATGATTCCGTACAGGGCCTGCTTGCCTCCGTTGGTGATGATAATGTTCTTGGCTTCGGCCTCAACGCCATGATATTTTTTGAAATAGTTTGCAGCAGCCTTGCGCAGGGCTGGAATGCCTCCCACCTGGGTGTAGCGGGTAAACCCTTCGTCAATGGCTTTTTTGGCAGCTTCCCTAATAAATTCAGGAGTATCAAAATCAGGTTCGCCTACGGCAAGACTGATGACGGACACGCCTTTTGCCTTAAGTTCCATGGCCTTGGCATTGATAGCCAGTGTGGCCGAGGGCTTGATCAACCCCATCCTGCTGGACAAGCGCATAAATGACTCCTTATGCTTCAAATCATTGTCATCCAGCATAGTCTACAACGCTGTAAAAATAAAGGGTGCAGCCATGATCCATTCCGGAGGACCCGCCCCTCTGATTCCTTTTGCCAGGCGTCCTGTCGTCGGACGCTTTGTACGCCGCTTCAAACGGTTCTTTGTCGCCGCCCTGATCCCCGGTCAGGATGGCGAAGTCCTTGCTCACACCAACAACACGGGGACCATGCTCGGCATGCTCAGAGAAGGCGCGCCGGCGTTATTTTCTCCTGCAGACAACCCGGCGCGCAAACTGCCATGGACACTCGAAGCACTATGGGCCGGCGGAGGCTACCCTGCCGAAAACACTCTGCCGGCAGGCCGCACGCCCTGGTGCGGCCCTGGAGGCTTCTGGGCCGGCGTCAATACCTCGGTCCCCAACAATCTTCTTGAAGCCGCCTTTTATGCGGGCAAACTGCCCTGGGCCGCCGGATACACGGCGTTCCGCCGGGAATGCCGTCACGGCGAAAGCCGGCTTGACGCCTGCCTGGAAGGCCCGGGACTGCCCAGACTGTGGGTGGAATGCAAAAATGTGACCCTGGTGGAAGACGGTGTGGCGCTGTTTCCGGATGCCGTGTCCGAGCGGGCGCTAAAGCACCTGGATACGCTGACAGAGCTGGCCCGTGGCGAACGTGCCGCCATGTTCTATGTGATCCAGCGCCCGGACGCGCACTGTTTTGCGCCGGCAGAATGCGTCGATCCAGCCTATGCCGAGGGGTTCCGGCTGGCCGCAGCCAGCGGTGTGGAAATCCACCCCGTCGTGGTTGACGTGACGCCGGAGGGCCTGTTCATGCGCGACATTGAACTCTCTGTGATGCGTTGAAGCGTTGTCCTGTGCCTGGAGAGGCAAGACAGCCGGAAAAGAAAAAGGCTCTTCTTTTTTGGGAAGAGCCTTCTGTTTCCTGAGCTGGTATTTTGGAAAGGGAAACTCCGTGTGACTGGCGTATCTTTGGGACCCTGCTGCCAAGACCACCACAGCAATGGCCCCTCTTCAGCCGTGCCGGCAACCGCAAACGCGGCTCCGGCTGCTGTCAACGGATGAGCATGGCGTCGCCATACGAAAAGAAGCGATATTCCAACTCCACAGCCTCCTTGTAGGCCGCCAGCACCGGATCATGCCCGGCCAGCGCGCAAACCAGCATCAGCAGCGTGGATTCCGGAAGATGGAAGTTGGTGACAAGGCCGTCGATAGCCTTGAACGCGTACCCCGGCCGGATAAAGATGTCTGTCCAGCCGGCATAGGGCTGTATGCTGCCGCAACATTGCGCAATCCCCTCCAGTGTGCGGCAGGCCGTCGTGCCTACGGCAATGACCGGCCGCCCTTCAGCGCGCGCTTTGGACACCGCTTCGGCCGTAGCCTGGGAGCATTCGATGAATTCCCTGTGCATCACATGTTCGCGGATGTCCTCGCAACGCACAGGGCTGAACGTGCCATACCCCACATGCAGCGTTACCTCGGCCCAGCCAAATCCCCGCCTGGCCAGCGTTTCGCGCATGGCGTCGGTAAAATGCAGCCCGGCGGTAGGTGCCGCCGCCGAGCCGGACTTATCCTTTCGGGAATAGACCGTCTGATACGTTTCGGCGTCTGAAGAACGGCTTTCCCTGCGGATATACGGCGGCAGCGGCAGTTGTCCGCAGTGTTCAAGAAAAGCTGTCAGCCCGTGCCGTCCGCCGCTCCATGTCAGTCGGACACGGTGCCGGCCAAAATCTCCTTTGGCCAGCACCACCAGATCCAGGCCATTGACGGCGTCGGGCGTTGGCAGACGCAGCGTGTCGCCCACGTGGACGGCCTTGCCGGGTTTGAGCAGTACGTCGGTTTCGGCAGTAAAACGGTCGTCAGTCCCGACTGCCTGCTGCTCCACCAGCGGCACCACGCCAAGCAGCAGGCATTCCATCCTGCCGCCGGTGGGCCGCACTCCACGCACACGGACAGGCAGCACGCGCGAATTGTTGGCGACGAGCAGCGCGCCTTCGGGGAGCAGATCCGGCAGCTCGCGGAACATGTGGTGCGATCGCCGGCCTGTCCGGCGCTCAAGGACGAGCAGGCGTGACGCACCGCGCTCTAGCGGCTCCTGCGCAATGCGGGACTCGGGCAGGTTGTAGCGGTAATAGGCCAGCGTTTCTTCAAAAGGCACAGTCATCCCATCACTCCACAGTGACGCTTTTGGCGAGATTTCTGGGCTGATCCACGTCTTTGCCCAGATAGTCGGCCATCTCGTAGCTGAACAGCTGCAACGCCGGCAGAGCGACAAATCCGGCCAGCGGGCCGGGAACGTGCGGTATCCGCCAAATCCGATCAACCGGAGGATTCACCCCTTCGGCAGCCAGCGCGATGATCGGCCCTCCGCGCGCCTTGATTTCCTGCATGTTGGAAACGGTTTTTGGGAACAACTCGTCATTGAAGGCCAACACCAGAGAAGGAAACGAGGGATCAATGAGGGCAATGGGCCCGTGTTTCATTTCCCCGGCGGCATAGCCTTCGGCGTGGATGTACGACAATTCCTTGAGCTTCAGCGCGCCTTCCAGCGCCAGGGGGAACGCCTGTCCCCGACCGAGGTAGAAAAAGCTGCGCGCCATGGAAAACTCTCTGGCCAGCTCTTTCGCCGTATCACGCAGGCCTGGCAGAATGCATTCAAGAATCGCCGGAATGCCTCGAAGCACCTCCAGCTCTGCGCACCGTCTGTCTGCCGATAACGTGCCCTTGCGCGCGGCATAATACAGCGCCATCAGTGCAAGCATGACCATCTGACTGCACATGGCCTTGGTGGATGCCACACTGATTTCGGGACCGGCCTGGGTGACCAGCACGGTGTCAGCTTCCCTGGCCACGCTCGATCCCACCACGTTGCACAAGCCGATCACGGTGCACCCGCGGGCTTTGGCCAGACGCAGCGCCGCCAGCGTATCCGCCGTTTCCCCAGACTGGCTGATCACCAGCACCACGTCACCGGGCCGGAACAGCACGTCCTTATAATGGAACTCCGACGCAATTTCGGGCGAAACCGGAATGCGCGCCCAGCCTTCAAACAGCTGCCTGGCCCAAAGCCCGGCATGATAGGACGTGCCGCAGGCCACCACATGAATATGTTCGGGCACGGGCAGGGCGTCGAGTTCGGGAAGCTGCACCGTATCGGGCTGCATGCCGCCATGGGGCATTTCCCCAGCCACCAGCGTCCGCCCGACCAGGCAGTCTGTCACCACACGGGGTTGCTCAAAAATCTCCTTGAGCATGAAGTGGCGATATCCGCCTTTCTGCGCAGACTGCATGTCCCAGTTGATGCGCTGGATCTGCTTGTCCACGGGCTTGAGCGTCTTCAGATCAAAGACCTGATGCGTGTCCGGCGTGACACGCACAAATTCGCCGTTTTCAAGGAATATGACGTCGCGTGTATACGGCAGGAAAGCCGGCACGTCCGAGGCGACAAAATGCTCGCCCGTACCCACGCCCACAATCAGAGGAGAAGCCATGCGGGCGGCGTAGATGGTTTCGGGTTCTTCAGGGGAGATCATGACCAGGGCGTAAGCGCCGTGCACCTTGCGCAGTGCGGCGGCAAACGCCGTCATGAGATCGGGCGCGTGACGGCGTTCCTCGGCGATAAGATGCGCGGCAACTTCGGTGTCCGTTTCGCTCTGGAACTTGTAGCCCAAGGCTTCAAGCCGTTCCCGGACTTCCCGGTAATTCTCAAAAATCCCGTTATGCACCACGGCCAGCACTGGCGCATCCAGACCGCCGAAATGAGGATGAGCGTTGTGTTCAACAGGCGCACCGTGCGTGGCCCAGCGGGTATGGCCGATGCCGGTCAACGCTCCAAACGGCGATATGCCGGCAAGTTTTTCATCCAGGGCTGCCAGTTTTCCGGCGGCACGCACGCGCCACAACGCCGAACCTTCAACAAAAGCCACGCCCGACGAATCGTACCCTCTGTATTCCAGTCGCCGCAGGCCTTCAATGACCACAGGCTGCGCCGGACGGTGCCCTGTATATCCAATGATTCCACACACGACGCCGCACCCTCCTGCATTCAAGCTGTTCAGTCCAGCCGTCACGCACCAAGCCCGTGCGGCCTGCGCCCCGAACGCAACGCAGGCTGGCCGGACTTCAGCACATTACAGACCAAGTTCCGCAAGAAACTTTGGATCAACTTCAAAACCACAATCCATGGCCTTGCGGGCACACTCCACGGCCTTGGCCTTGTCGCCCTTGTCCATCCACACCAAAGCCAGGTTATTCCAGGCGGGCCCGAATCCGGGTTCCTTGCCCAGCACCGTGTTGCTTTCGCGCAGGCATCCGTCCAGGTCACCTTTCATATACAGGGCAACCCCCAGCGTGGCCCTGGCCTGAATGAAATCAGGATCCCATTTCAACGCCTTGCTGAGCGCTGCCACAGCCTTGTCAGCCTCGCCGCGCTGCACATGGACAAAACCGATATTGCTCCACGGCACAGGGAACTTGGCGCGGCATTCGGCCGCTTCCTGGTTGTAGCGCAGGCATCCGTCCAGATCGCCGCGCGAAAGACAGATTCCGCCCAGCTGAACATAGGCTTCGGCCAGACGCGGCGAAAGCCTTATGGCGTTGAGAAACGCTTCTTCAGCGGCCACAAGGTCACCCTTGTGCAAAAAAGCTACCCCCAGGTTGTAATAATGGTTGGCGCACTTGTTGTCGCCGGCCAGTTCGGCCTGAAGATCGGCAATATACTCGTCGATGTTGTCGTACTGCTGTTTCATGACAGTCCTGTAAGCGCGTCTAAGGCGTTTTCTGATTGAACGGTTACCTAGAGCCTGGCGCCTGGCGGCGCCTTTGTGCGGCCCGCACAGGGCCTTTTTGAGCCGGCACAGCTTCAGACGTCGATAAAGGCCATGTCAACGCCTCCGGACCGGCTGCCTTGCACAACCGGCCCTGCCGTCTGCCCAAACGGGCAGCTGCACCTGAAAAAAGCGTCCTGCTGTCCGCTGCGGTGCGGACAACGCTGTATGCGGCATTCTCTAAAAAAGCGCGTCTCACCTGGCCTTATTGCCGGCCACGCCGGAACCGGCGTCTTTTCCGGTTGCCGCAGGTTCCGGACGGCGTTCCAGACTTTCGAGCAAATAGCCTTCGCGGCGCAGCAAATCGTTGTACCAGGCACAAAACGCATAGCGCCCGAGCGTCTTTTCGTCGCGGTTGACAATGCCAAGCGCGCTTTCAAGCGCTCCCTGGCTGAATTCGTTGCTCACCGGCCGCCCTTTGAGCGACTGGAAAAATTCGCGGATAAGCTGCTGCGTCGTCCTTTTGGTGATATCCTGACGCAGCTCCATGGGATCGTTGGGTTTTTGGAAGGGATCCCAGTTTTCATAGCCGATACGGTCGATGAACTTGCGCCGGTGGGGCTTCATCCGTTCATAAATATCCCTTTTGAGGGCTTCCTGTTCCGGCGTCAAAGCCTGCGGCGTGCCGTCACGCCAGATCGTGGCGCTGATCATCTAGAACTCCTTCCGGGGATCCGGCGCCGGCCCGATGCCAAGATACTTTTCGTCGTAATTGGTCAACAAGGCCATGGAAACGGGGACATAGACCTTGTGCAGCTCTTTGAACCGCGATTGTACGGCGTTCTGCACGTCCAGGCTCAGTTCGTCAAGCCGGTCCTGGATTTTTCCCAGATGTACCGTGGGGTATGGCTTGCCGGGAAGAAACCCGGACTTGCCGCACACATGCGCCCGACCTTCGATTTCGGTGGGAATGCCATACAGCCGGCAGGTTATGGGACGCTCTTCGTACATGAGGCATGTATCGTCCGGACCAAGCAGGGGACAGCGCACACGATCGTGCGCGACCTTTTCCATGACGTCGTGCACGGCCTCCGTCGCCGCCTCTTCCGTCACGACTTCACGCCCCTTGTCCCGCATGACGCGAAAATAATCGCGCTTCAGCACGGTGATGCGTCTGTCAGCCGCTGCCGCCTCCGTCAGGATGGCAGACCGCTTTGCTCCGTAGGCAAAGCGCTCCTTAAAGCGGGCATTGAGGTACAGCGCCTCGATAAGCGACAGATCGAACAGGGCATGGCAACAGTCCGAACAGCCCGAATGGCATTTCACACACGTTGCATGGGTGCGCGCCACCTGTTCGAACACCGCGTCCACACTTTTCACCAGCGCCTCATACCGGGTAAAAAAGGGCGAAAGATCAGGAATCATGACGGGGAGATTTTCCTTTATGAAGGGACGTGTAAAAGAAACGGGAAGGGACTGCGCCCCTTCCCGTTCCGTACAGAACATGACATGG
>DVMI01000095.1 GCA_018715085.1 Candidatus Avidesulfovibrio excrementigallinarum
CCTGCCCGCATCGTTGTTCCTGACGACGTCCATGTGGAATATGTCGACTTTTTCCACTATATCTATGCGCTGGCCTTCGACATTTCCACAACTGAAAATCGATAGAATGCCTGGTGCGGTGCAGCGTCTGCTGGCTGCATTGGGCTTTCTCTCCCGTTTTCCTCTCGCTGTTGAAGCGACGCCTGACCTGTTAGCCCGCTCGCTGGGATATTTTCCAGCGGCGGGGTTTGTTTTGGGGGCAGTGGCCTTGTTTCCCGTCTGGCTGGGGCTCTGGGCTGCTCAGCCCGCAGTACAAGGTGCGCTGTATGTGGCGTTGCTTGCCTGGTTCACGCGTGGGCTGCACTGGGACGGCCTGGCAGATGTATGCGATGCAGCAGGTAGCGGAGCCCATGGCGAACGCTTCTATGCCATCCTCAAAGACAGCCGTCTGGGCGCGTTCGGTGCGCTGGGGCTTGCGTTCGGTCTTTTGCTGGCAACCTGTGCCACGGCTGCCTGCCTGCGCATGGCAGATTGGCTTCCTTTGTTGCTTGCGCCGGTGGTTGGGCGTTGCCTGCCTGCCATTATGCTTTGGCAGGGGCCTGTCAGAGCGGGGCAAGGCCTTGGCCGGATGTTGTTGCCCGGGGCAACGGGCATGCAGGCGGCGTTTCAGTTAGGAGTTGCTTTGGTGTGTCTGCTGCTGTTGAGCCCTGTCAGAGCTTTGGCCGGCATAGTGCTCATGACGGTGGGCACGAGTTCGTTGCTGCGCCTTGCCCGCCGTGAAGAAGGCCTCAACGGCGATTTTCTTGGGGCCGGCATCATCTGGGGAGAGCTGAGTGTCTTGCTGGCTGGTTGCCTGGAGTGAGCCAAAGGGCGTTTTGTCGTCCTTGCAGGCAACAACATGCAGGCCGTCCCAAGGAAGGTGCCTGCAGGTCTTTTTGCCCGGAAATGGCGCGTATTCTGTAGTTGCATGGCGGCATGGTCTTGCCAGAGCGGCGGCTGTATGGACGCCTGACGTTCGTGTCCGGTGGCGCAGCAGCATGGCGGAATTTTTGTTGCTCGTGTGCGCCTGTGCGGAAATGTTTCGTGCATTGTGCGGCAAAGCGGCCTTTATGCCCTCTGGATGCGCTGCCTGTTGAGGAATGGAGCGCACAGGCAAAGACGAAAAGCCGGCTGTCGCTCTGTGGCGGAGCGGGGAAACGTACCCATGCGGCACAAAGGACCGCCTGCGTGGCAAGACAAGGCACGTTATGTCTTTCGTTGCAGTCTTTTGGGGCCGCGCAAGAGCGCTGCCTGAAACTATGTCCGATAGACAGTCGCTGCGGAAATACCTGGCGTTTGCCGGCATCTTCGGGCGCAGGGCAGCCTTATGACGTGCGGCAGTGCTTTGGTCTTACGCAGAATTGAGATTTGGGCCGTGACGTCGGCTTGCGCGACACAGGCGCCATGCCGTATGCAGGTGCGGGCCCGTGGCTGGCGGTAACTTTTGGACGTTTTGCCTGAGTTGCTCTGACCGGCAGGAGGGCAGCAGACGAAGGCGGGTCACACTATTCCAGAAGGCCCTGGAGGGGCTATGCAGACGGAGCAGGAAGCGGACAAGGAAGAGACGGCGCCGGGCGTACTGCCTGATCGTGTGAGGATCAAGCTGACGCTGGCCTATGTTGGCACCCATTATCACGGCTGGCAGATTCAGGCCCGCCCTGACGGGCCCTTACTGACGGTGCAGGGACTGCTTGAGCAGGCCGCCGCGCGGGTGGCTGACACGCCTGTGCATGTGCATGGGGCCGGGCGCACCGACGCCGGGGTGCATGCAGAAGGTCAGGTCGCCCATATGGATATCCCTGCAGGCCGCACCGGTGTTGACTGGCAGCTGGCACTGAACACACTGCTGCCGCATGACATTCGGGTTGTCAGGGCCGAAAGGGCGCCTGAGGGGTTTCATGCACAGTTTGGTGCCAAGCGGAAACGCTATTTGTACCGGTTGTGGCTGAGTCTGCGCTATACGCCGCCGCGGCTGTATCCATTTGTCTGGAGCTGCGGGTCGCTTGACGTTGATCGCATGCTGGAGGCGGCGCAGCATCTTGAAGGACGGCAGGATTTTTCCAGCCTCAAGAACAGCGGTACAGACCTGCTTTCTTCAGTGCGCACAGTGTATGCCGTGCGCTGCCTTTCTGCCGGCGCCCACGGACGCTGCGAGGGAGAGCGGGAGCTGGTCTGGTCGTTTGAGGCTGACGGTTTTCTCAAGCAGATGGTGCGCAACAGCATGGGGCTGCTGGTGGCTGCAGGGCGGGGCAAACTGTCACCGGACGACATTCCTGCGATTCTTGCAGCCAGGGATCGCCGCAAGGCCGGCCCGACGGCTCCTGCGCAAGGGCTGACGCTGGATTCCATCACCTATGTTTGACACGGCCGTAAGGGACACATTTTGCGCCTGCAGAGGGGATCCAGGCGCGTTGTAAGGGAGCATAAAGAAAAGAGGCCATGGGCGCCGGCCTGTGGCACTGGGAAGCTGTGCCAGCCTTTGGGTATATAACCCATTACAGCAGGCTGTAAGAGCGCCGGCGCGGCTTCCTGCAGAAACCGCGCCATATGAGGATGCTTGTTTCCCCTGCGCCTGGAGCGCCGGTTCCTGGGGGACAGCAGTGTAAAAGTCTAGTGTGTGTACTCGAGCAGCTCGGCCTTGCCCTCAATTTGCTTCAGGATTGCTTTTTTTATCTGTTCGCGATTGGGACAGGGAAAGTCCAGAGGTTTGCCAAGGGTCACGCACGAGGCCAGGGCCACAACTTCCGCACCGCGATCCACCAGCATCCTGGCGCGGAGGGCAGCACTTTTGCCGGGGCAGCCACCACAGGACACAAAACCGACTATTTGGCACTCACCAAGCGGTTCAAACGCGCCCTTTCCCTGAGCCGCGCTCAGAAAGTCTGTCGTGCCCGGGCAGATGTTTTCAGTCTGCTGACAGCGGATGATACCGATTTTTTTCATGATGCACTCCTTTGGGGTTGCCGGCTGTTACAGACAGTCCGTTTTTTATGGTGCAGAAATTTTTTGCTTTGTGATCCGGATGCTTCAGTCATTCTGTCCTGCTTTGATGCAAGTCCGTTTTGAGCGGCACCGCCCTGCCCGAAGAACCCGCACACAAGACGCACAGTTCAGTTGCACACCATAAAGATGTTGCCTGGACAGACTGACGCAAAGACACCGTTCGCGCAAGGTGTGTCAGGCCTTTTTTTTGAGAAAAGGCTGCTGGCGGATCCTTGTGCAAGCGCCGTGTCAGCCGGCTGGCCTGTGCGTGCATGCTTGCACGATGTTTTTTAAGAGGCGGCCGAGGAGGGGACGGAAAAACCTGTGCTGGTGCGGCGGAAAAGGCGGGACGATTCTTTGCAGGGACCGCACACTACCGGTTGCCGGTCGGCGTCAGGTTGTCAATGTCATCGGCCCGCTTGCCCTGTCTGCGGTACTGTCAGCGCACGTTCAAGAGCCGGATTGCCAGCAGCGCGCTGGCGGCCATGATGTCATGAGTGCAGAAGAGAAAGGCCAAAGAACAGCAGTGCCGCCTGTGGCGAACCCTGTGCGTTGCGGGTTCTCCCAGGCGGCATTGTGTGTTGGTCTGTTTTATATAAGCCTGACGGAAAAATTTGTGGTGGCCCCTGTGTTGCCGGGGCACAACGCCGTGTGTCCGTCGCAGATTCTCAACATGCGCTATCTGCTGGCGCTGAAGCCGGTTGCTCCTGACGTGGCGTTATGCCAGCTGGGACTTAGGGGCGTTTGCTAATTTTTCCTGCAGCCGGGGGTGATTGCAGGCTGGGGCGTTTTCACCATGAAAGGGAAACCGCCCCATACAGCATGCAGACGGCAGGGCGGGCTACCAGCCGTAGCCGTTATAGTAGCCGCGATTTTCCTGGCTGTTGCCGTAAATGCCGCCAGCCAGGGCGCCAAGGCCGCCGCCAATCAACGCACCGACTGTGCCGCTGCCGCCTGTCAGGGCGCTGATGCCCATGCCGGCGGCGGCGCCGACGGCCCCGCCACTGAGCGCTCCCTGCTGGGTTCTGCTCATGTTCGTGCACGCGGTGGTACCAAGGGTACCAACAAGCAGAGCACCAATCAGAAGAAAAGCTCCCAGACGTTTCATAGCAGACTCCTATTTAGGGATGCTGGGGACGATGAGCTCGTACCACAACACGTTAAAGACTTCGCGCTCCTGCTCGCCAGGATGCGCCGCATACCAGCTGTCGATTTTTTCGACAATGGCTTTGGGTGATGTGTTGCCAAACGCTTTGATCCAACACGCGACAAACGGGGTGGGCTTGGCTTTCTGCCGATCGGCAATGGTCTGCTCGATGGCTATGACAGAAGCCATCCCATAGATTAAAGCCATTTTTTCGTTCTGCGTCGATTCCTGCCACAGCGTGCCGGTCAACTCACCCTTGCCAGCGGCCATGGCTGGATTGCCTGCCAGGAACAGCATGCAGGCCGTCAGCAAGGCAACCACGAGTGCAGAGAGTTTTCGCATGACATACTCCTTGGTAAAACGTGCAGGTTCAGTGGCTCTGAATCCTAGCCGCGACAGACTATGCTGTCCATAGAAATCGTGGCATGCTTGGAAGCTTTGTGCAATATATGTAAAAACACTATGTATTATATATGGTTATATACCATTCATCTATGTGTCGCATGCTGGATAAGTGGGACAGGCAGCGGAAGTGGCCATGTAGTTCTTTTAGAACGTCTGCTGAAAGCAGGTGTATCAGGCATGCGTGGATCAACTGCGCTACGTTAAAAGGCGTATTGCCGGCACCGAGCCGGAGAAGGCAGCTTGTGCGGAGGCTGGGGTGAAGGCGGCCGTCAGAAAAGGCTCGGTGTAAATGCAACAGAGCTTGTGTTTATAGAAAAGGAGTCTGCAGCGCTGCTTGTCTTCGCCGTTTTGAAACGCGGTCTGCCATTCGATGCGCGTGAGGCGATAGGCACTCTTTTGTTGCAAAAGTGGCATGTGCGGAGCGGAAGTCTCGGTCCTCCAAGTCCACGATCTGCGCCTGGATGGCCCTGACAGACGGGGAAAGTGTGCTGGTGATCCGAGCCGTGTACGTTGCCGGCATGGGTGCCTGCCTGACGCGGCGCGTTGCATGCTGCTTTGGACACGGCAGAAGAACCGGAGGAAAAGAAAGGGACAATCTTTTTTTTCAAAAAGATTGCCCGTCTGTTTTGGTTTTGTCTGTGTGGCGTTGCGCCAGTGGAGTCGGACCGTGTTTTCGGCAAACGGCCTGTGGCGAACCATGTACAGGCTTATTTTCGTATGGCCCTGAGCCCGTTGGCCACAACCAGCAGGGCCGTGCCCACGTCGGCAAAGACCGCCATCCACATGGTGGCGCTGCCGGCAAATGTCAGGGCAAAGAACAGCGCTTTGACGCCAAGGGCCAGCGTGATGTTTTGTACCAAAATGGCATAGGTTGCTCTGGACAGTCTGATAAAGCGGGGGATTTTGCGCAGATCGTCATCCATGAGCGCCACATCGGCGGTCTCAATGGCGGTGTCTGTGCCCCCGCCTGCCATGGCAAAGCCGATATGGGCTTTGGCCAGCGCAGGAGCGTCGTTGATGCCGTCGCCAACCATGCCGACATGTGCGCCGTTTTGGGCAAGTTGATCGATGACGGCGAGTTTGTCTGCCGGGAGCAGGTTGGCCTTGAATTTGTCTACGCCGGCTTGCCGGGCAATGGCTTCCGCCGTGTATGCATTGTCGCCTGTGAGCATGACGGTTTTCACACCGAGTTCTTTCAGTTCATGGACGGCGTCAATGCTGCTGCTTCGGATGACATCGGACACTGCAAGCAGACACTGAACTTTGGATTCTCCGACAAGGGCAACGACCGTTTTCCCTTGTTTTTCAAGGTCGGAGATGTGTTTTTCAAGGGTGCTTGAACACAGGTTCAATGCCTCGATCATGCTGTGATTGCCCAGAAACCATTTTTCCCCGGCGATGGTGCCGGTTATGCCCTGACCGGGGATGGCCGTAAAGCCTTCCACAGGCTGCGGGCCAACGCCGGCCTCTTTTGCCGCCTGGGCAATGGCTCTGGATACGGGATGATCAGACCGGGCTGCAAGGCTGGCCGCAAGGGAGCGGATACGGTTTGCGTCCTCTGTTCCCGTGAGTACAAAGTCAGTTTGTTGTGGCCTGCCATAGGTGATTGTGCCGGTCTTATCCAGTGCCAGCCACTTGAGAAGTCTGCCCTGCTCGAGGAAGGTGCCGCCTTTGATCAGGATGCCATGTCTGGCAGCGGCAGCCATGCCGCTGACGATGCTGACCGGTGTGGAAATGACCAGAGCGCAGGGGCAGCCGATGACAAGGATGACCAGCGCGGTGTAGACGGACTCGGTCCACGGGGTGTTGAGAAGCAGCGGAGGGAGAACGCCGGACAGGATCGAAAGCACGAACACCACCGGTGTATAATAGCTGGCAAAGACATCGACAAAGCGCTGTATGGGAGCGCGGCTGCTCTGAGCTTCCTCCACGGTATGGATGATGCGGGCAAGGGTCGAGTCTGTGGCCGCGGCAGTCACTTCAAATTCAAACGATCCGGACTCATTGAGAGTCCCTGCATATACGGGGTCTCCGGCATGTTTTTCTTGCGGCATGCTTTCGCCGGTAATAGGGGCCTGGTTGACCGTCGACTGACCGGAAACCACAAGGCCGTCCAGAGCGATTTTTTCGCCAGGCTTTACGCGCACGCGGCTGCCTGGAGCCACTTCACGGACATCCATATCCCGCCAGGTTCCGTCTTCTCCCAATACCGTAGCGGTATCGGGAGCGAGGGCGAGAAGATCCCTGATGGCAGTGCGCGCCCTGTCCAGGGCCTTTGCCTCGATAGCTTCTGAGACGTTGAACAGCACCATGACCATTGCCGCTTCGGGAAACTGGCCGATGAGGACGGCTCCCGTGACTGCAACGGACATGAGCGCGTTGATGTTCAGATTGCCATTTGAGATGGCCAGCCAGCCTTTCCGGTAAGTCGTCAGTCCGCTGAGGGCAATGGCCATGACAGCACACAGCAGAGGCAGATATGTCAGGATCATGAGGCCGACTGGTGTTCCTGCGGACATGCCGGTATCAAAGGCCGCTGCCTGCCACTGGTGGATGAGTTCGGCGCCTTCTGACAGCACGGCGAACACGCCGGCGACAGCAAGTCTTTTCCAGGGAATTTTTGGTGTCGGAGGAAGCGTGTTTTCCTTTGACTGCGCTTCAAGCAGGCTGGAATCCATATCCAGGGAAGCCAGCGCTGCCGAGATGGCGGGGAGCGTTGCAGGATCGTGACGCACCCGCACTGTGTGCTGCGTCAGATTGATATCAAGGTCAAAGACTCCCGGCATGCCGGCAAGCCTGCCGCGAATCTGTGCTTCTTCTGCAGGACCGGTCGCTTTGGCAACCGAAAAGACCGCCACGGTGCCTTCTTTGCCGTCAAGAGGTTCCGGTTCCATGTCGATAGCCTTCAGAGCGGATTCAATGGCCGCGGTTGAAGGAAGATTGTGCTTGACGGTCAGTACTCGTTGCATGAGATTGAATTCAAGACCGGCAATTCCCGGGATATCGGCAAGCTTTTTTCTGATGAGCGCTTCTTCCATCGGGCAATCCATATTTACGATGCGATACATGGCGCGTGTTGCACTTGGCTTCCCCAGTGTCGTCCAGTCTATGGCCTGCAGTGGCGCGTGCGTATGGCCACAACAATTGCTGTGCGTGTGCGTGCAGCAAGGCGTTGCCTTTTCCTGTCCGTGGGGGCCATGCGTGCAGCAGTCTGCATGATCGTGGCCATGGCGGACAAGCATGCGCAGGTCTGCGAGGGGCTTTCCGGCAGCGGACGCCTCATGACGTTCCTGTGTGCAGCTCAGCACCCCGTGGCACATGGAATCCTGAGGGGAGACGCCGTGACAGGGGCATGAGGGCAGTATGGTGCGATCCATTATATTCCTCCATGACGGCTTTTCACAGAAAGCCTTCAGTTTCTTCTTGTCATGCGAAGACGAT
>DVMI01000096.1 GCA_018715085.1 Candidatus Avidesulfovibrio excrementigallinarum
TCTCTCTCTCTCTCTCTCTCTCTCTCTTCGCGCGCGTGTGGCTTCAGGGCGCGCCAGCCACAGCTGCCCGGCAGGCGGCGTCTTTCTTCTTCGCTCGCGTTTCAGGAAACGCGGCGTCCGGTGTGTGCGGCGTGTCAGATGGCGGCCGGGATGCGTCAGGGGGGCAATCAAAAGGTGTGGGCGTGACGGGGGTGCCTGCGGGTGTGCGTGGCGGCCGTGGCAGCCATGTTTGTGGCCTGTGCCTGCCGTGTGGCAGCGGCGTGTTAAGGAAAAAGTTTTGGGAAGGAGGATGGGGGGCCTGGGGGGAAGGGGGAGAACCCTTTTGCAAAAGGGGTTCTCCCTTCCCCCCGGTAAGGTGCGGGCGTTTTTCTGCGTCAGTATGCGGCGCGTTGTGTGGCGTGGTCCCGGGCCAGCAGGATGACGACCATGCCTTGTTTGTTGAGGCCGCCTGCGGCGTATTCTGCCTGGGCGCCGTTGCCAAAAAAGATGTCGACGCGGTGGTTATGGATGGCGCCGCCGCGATCCTGGGGGAACATGAGGCCGTACAGCGGGCGTTCGCCGCCGCTGGCAAGATCGGGGATCATGACGGCCATGAAGGCGGTCAGGCCGCTGGGCAGCACGGAGGTGTCGGTTGCGACGCTCAGGTTGGGGGTAAGCACATAGCCCATGCTGCCAAAGGAGCCTTCGGCCCGTTTTTTGCCCAGGCGGAAGAAGACGTAGCTTGGGTTCATGTAGAGGATATCGGGGGTTTCGGCCGGGTGTGCCTGGAGCCACTGGCGGATGGCCGGCATGGTAATGGGGTCGCCGATCAGGCCCTGTTCTTTCATGAGCCGTCCAATGGCCTTGTAGGGGTGGCGGTTTTGCCCGTCGTAGAGGATGCTGCGGCGCGAGCCGTCGGGATAGAGCAGGCGGCCGGACCCCTGGATTTGCAGGATGAAGATGTCCACAAGGCTTTCGGCCCAGGCTAGTTCCAGGCCTCTGCCGCGCAGAACGCCGCGTTCGTCGATGGCTCTGCGGGAATGGTAGTGCCCGCGGCGCGCGATGGTGCGGCGCAGTTCCGGGGGGCGTTTGTACAGGGGGTAGCGGAACCGTTCGGTGCGCACGGGCGAGACTTTGAGGAGCGGCTCGTAATAGCCGGTGAAAGTGTAGTCGGGGCCGGAGCGCAGCCAGATGAATTCGCTGGCCAGCAGTTCGGGGCGCCTGTGCAGGCTGGGCAGGATTTGCTGCAGCCGTTCCAGGGTGCGGGCCATGTGCCCGTAAGTGATGACGCGGCCGGGAATGCCGGGCTGATCGGAGGGCGGCAGGATGGCGGCCAGTTCCGGCGTGTCTGGCAGCAGCAGGGCGGTTTTGTCTTCGGCGCGTTTACTGACGTGCCGCAGGCTCTGGTAGGCGGCAAAGTTGACGCGCGTCCAGTCTGCGAGCGGGCCCGGATCGTGCTGCAGCCAGGTGAGCAGCGGCATAATGTCGTCGTTGTCAAGCACGGCGACGCCGTTTTCCTCCATGGGCTGGATCAGGGGCGGGAGCGCTTTTTCTGGCGCGGCGTCGTGAGCGATATGGCGGGTGGAACATCCTGGCAGTGCCAGCAGGACCAGCAGGAACAGACAGCAGCAGCGGGCGAGCATGGAACCTCCGTATCGTGAACGGTGCGCATCATGCCCAAAGCTGTAAGAAAAGGCAATGGCGGCACAAAAAAGACGGGTGTGGCGTGCCGCCACAGGAGAAGAAAACAGGCGCGGGGCGGCTGGCAGGGACGCCGCAGGCGTTTGCGGCGCAATGCGGCGGTTGCCATGGCTGTGGCGCTGTCCGGGGTGCTTTTTGGCGTCAGTGGCAAGAGAAGCGCCAAAGGCGGCTCGGGGCAGAACCGGCCTCTGGCGGAGGAGTCAGAGCCCCGGCGGCACAAAGGGCAAAACCTGGCGGCCGCCGGGGAGGCTGACAGGGCAGGTCAGTTGGCGGCGCCTTCGGCGTCGTCGTTGTCAGCGTTTTCGGGAATTTTGCCGTTCACAAGATAGGCGCCGTCAGGCAGCAGGGTGATCTGGCCGGCCTTGTTCAGCGGCAGGCCGACCCAGGTGATGGAGTTGCCGTTTTTGTCGGTCACCTGCAGGTCCCAGGCTTTGGCGTTGGGGGTCTGGGCGGCCATCAGATCCACGGTATCGCCGTTGGCCAGCACCCTCTGGGAGAGCTGCTGGGTTTCCCACTGGTTGGCGTTGGTGGGCGATACGGCGACGCTGTAAATATCAAAGTTGGCGTTGTTGAGGATATTGACCTTGCCGTTGTTCGGCGCGGCGTTGTCGGCAGCCAGGCACAGGCCCGGCAGACTCAGCAGCGCAACCATGGCGAGAACCATCATCAGCCGTTTCATACAAAAAACCTCCTGCAATGCCGCAGATGGCGGTGTTGAAGTGTGGCGGCTGCCCGTGTGGGGCCACCCGGCCTGACGTGCAGAGCGCCTCCATGACCCCAAGCCTATGACCGCACGACGCTGCACGCTACTATTTTCAAATGATTTTCAATGAGTATGTTATAGGCCCGGCTGCCAGGTACGGCGGCGCGGGCAGGGGGAGGGGACAGGCTGGCCGTGGCACAAGGATGCCCGCTGCCGTGAGGCGGCCTTGCGAGGGCGGCGGTTTTTGCGAGGAAGACGCAGAGGAGGGCGGCGGGGCGTTTTGGCAGGCCAGGGCGAAAAGCCGGCCGCAGAGATGTCTTGCGGAACAGAGCGGCATTTTGGTAAGTGAAAGACAGGCCGACAGGATGGGCCTGCACGGCGGAACCGTTCCGGCGGGCGCGCGGCGGCCTGGATGGCGTGCCGGGCGGTGTTTTTTGCGGCGGCGCAAAGGCCGGGCAACGCCGTGGCTGCCTTGCGTTGTTTTACGTTTGAGGCACGGTGCCGGCGCGGCAGGCGGCCTTGGCCGTCCGGACCCGCCCGGGCGGCTGTGCCGTGGGCGGCGCGCCTGCTGTATGGCAGGGGTTCTGCATGGGCCGCGGGCTGTGGTGTCAGGTTGGAAACGACAGCTGGCCCGTCTTTTGCAAGAACGATATTGCAAACGGGTTATACAGGCCGGGCAGAGCCGCCCGGGCGGGCGCAACAACCTGTACCGCTCAGGAAGCCGGCGTGTACCGGCGTCCTTAAGGTCCTGGCAGAAACGCTTGTTGCAGCGTCTCAGGGCAAAACCCGTTGCCTGGTGTTAAATGTAACTGCCAACGTTGTTGGCATGTCAGCCACAACGAAGCAACGCCGTCAACAGCATCCCGCATCATGCACGCCGCCCGCGGGAGCGGGGCAGGGTATACACCGCCCGGGGCCGGAAAGAGATAGCGGAAAGGAGAAAACAACATGCCTAACGTCACTGGGGTCGGTCAGACTGGCATTCAGCCCAATTCAGGAGTAGCAGCGTCACAGGAGGCCAGTGCACCAGCCGAACTGCAGGGGGCCCGTCCGTCCAGAGGGGCCAGAATCGGCCGCGTGCTGCTGGGAATTTTTACGCTGGGCGTTTCCGAAGGGATTCGAGCGCTGATACGCTTTACCAGCGAGGCGCTGGCCCAGGCGGAAAGAAGGGTGGCTGCCGATCCCGGCATTCCCGCCGCCCGGCCAAGGGCGGACGCCTTCAACCAATCCATTGCAGACGGCCTGAAGAAACAGGCGCTGCCGCCGGCTTTCCAGGCGGCTGTGGCCGAGGCCATTGAAGAAATGCGCGCCCGTTTTGGCACCGAGGTCGTTCCTGAAGGCACCACGCTGGCTACCATTCCGGACTCGTATGGCATCCGCGCCGAACTGAGCAAGGAGCTGCGCGCCATGGGTGAAGAGGTCACCCCTCAGATCCTGCGTGCCAAGATGGAAGCCCGTCTGCAGCAGGCCTATCCCAAGGTTGCTTTGGAGCAGCGCATTGCCGAACACTGTGCGCAGAAGGATTACAAGGTGGACACCTTCACCACACAGAGAATCGTCAAAGCCGTGCTGGCCCGTTATCCGCAGATGGTCACGGACTTGAAGGCCAGCGATTCTCTTGAGGCTCTGACCCCTGTGCTGGACGCGAACATGCCGCACATTGAGGCGGAAGTGGCCTTCAGAAAGCAGATTGACGAGACTCAGGCGAAGGCCAAGGACACCATCATCGCAAACCTTGCCCGGGCAACGGGCCTGAGCGAACAGATTGTGTCGCAAAAGCTTAATATGGAGGCTCTGAATAGTTCGATATCCTTCATCAACGAGGATTTCTCAAAGGGGCTCCCCCTCGCGAGCAAGGAGGCGGTTGAAAGCGCCTACGGCAAGCTTGTGGAGCGTTTTACCCAGCAGAAAACCGCGCTGCTTACCGCTGTGGACGAGCTTAACGTGCCGGTGCAGCTCCGCGAATCCATGAAAGAAGAAATCCTGACCCAGCCGACGCTGTCCAAGGTCGAGGAGTTCAAAGCCTGGACCGGCATCGGAATCCGGACAGAGGTGGACACCGACCAGCTGATACAGGCCCTGAAGGCACCAGCCAGCGAAGCAAACGACAAGCAGGTGTACGAACTGCTGAGAAATCTGGGCCTCAAGGTGGTCGACGCACTGGTGGAGCACTATGGAGCGGCCGGCTGGTTCAAGCTTGGCGGGGACGGGCAGACCGATGCCAAGTTCTACGCGATAAAGGCCATGCTTGGCGCCCATCCGGAACTGATTGAAGCGCTGGCGTCCCGGCCTGAGTTGAGAGATAACCTCAGGACGCTGCTGTGGGAGGAACTTGCCCAGTCAACGGATCCAGAACTTAACTCTACCCAGCCCGAGCGCGCCCAGCAGCTGAGACATGCGGTAGAAGGCGCCCGGTACATTCTGGAAGCGCTGCCGCCTTTGGCCGGCGAACGCAACGCCAGCCTGGCCAAGTCGCTGGGTCAGCCTGATATGCCGGCCTTCCATGCCCACAAGCTTGACACCGCCGTTGCAGAGATGCGGACGCGCTTTGGAGAGGGCAGCCTGCCGGAAGGCGGTTTTGCCCAGGTGATGGGCGCGTACGATCCCAGACCGGGCAGCAGCCGCCTTGGTGCCCGCATGAGCGAGGCGCTGCAGGCTTCCACCAAGACTATCGAGTCCGACGATATGGCCACGATGTTTGCGCAGACCGCCCGCACCGCCGCTGCCTATGGCGCGTTCAAGAATATTATGGGCAACCTGGCGAAGGAGTTTGGCCTCAGCCTGTCAGACGAAAGCATCAACTGGCTGTCCACCATGCTGCGCCAGCGCCATCCCGATCTGATCCAGTCTCTTGAAAGGGCAGAGAACCGGGCCGATGTCGAGGCCATTGTCGACAGCCTGAAGGATCTTGGCGCGCTGATGCAGATGGAACACGACGTCCAGGCCGCCTGGAACGACAGCGTCGAAAGCATCGTGGCCGGCATGACCGCCGCGACCGGGCTGCCCCGGGCAGAGGTGGAGGCCAGGCTCGACCTGTCCGGCCTGACGAGCGGGCGGCTGGCCTATCTGCGTCAGGAGTTTCGCGAGTTGTGCGCCAATCCCGAAACCCCGCCGGAAGCCATGCCGTCCTCCCAGAGAATCCGGGATGATTATCGGCAGGTTGCCGACGCGTTTCTTGCGGGCAAGCGCGGGCTGTACACCTCGATCGACGGTCTTGGCCTTTCGCCGGAGCTGGCAGCCCGCTGGAAGGAAGACGTCCTGCAGCAGCTCACTCTGCGCAGGGCGGACTTCTTGCAGCGCAGCGTGGAGATTGCCCGCGGCATGCGCGAAGGCGGCCTGACCAGCCTTTTGACCGAGCCGGGCATTGCCAACGAGACCCTGCTTGACGCGTTCCTGTTTATCGGCATGCGCAAGGAGGAAATGGCGCACAGCGTTTACTCCGCCGCCGAGATTGGCGACATGGGCTCCGACGAGTTGTCGCTTCTTGACAGTACCGCGCGCGACGCCTTCCTCGATCGCAACCCCGGGCTGGTTGCGGCCATGCGGGCCGATGCCTCGCGCATGAAGGCCGTGTTCGAGCTTGGCGAGTCGCAGCTTATAGATCTGCAGCGGCAGATGGCGCGGGTGCCGCTGAACTCCCCGGAAGGTGGGGAACTGCGGGCCCGGTATGGCGCACTCAGCACGGCCTGCAGCATGATTGGCTCCGTGGTCGACGTTCACTAGCCGGTTGCACACACCGCGCGGACGGGACAGCCCCGTCCGCGCCATATACACAAGGACACTACCATGCGCACAACGGAACTTGTCGCCGAACTCGGCGCAAAACTGGGGATCGCTCTTCGGATGAGCGACGAAGGCACCTGCCGCGTCAGCTTTGACAACGACGATGTGGATTTTGAACTGTCCGGAGACGCTTTGTACATCATGGCAGACATCGCCCCTGCCAGCGGGCGGGAAGACGCCTGCGTCCGCCTGCTCAAGGCCAACTGGCTCGGTGCAGAAAGCGGCGGGGCCAGTATCGGCATTGATGACAAGCGGGATGTTTTTGCCCTGTACGCCGTGGAACGCGGCGACGTGGCCTATGAAGATTTCGAGGCCAGGCTTGTGCTGTTCCTCAAGGCGCTGCGCTATTGGAAAGAATGGCTTTCCCTGCAACCTGCGCAGGCGGTCCAGGCCCCGGCTGCAGAGTTCCCCATGGGCGCGGGCAGCATGCTCAAAATCTGAGCGGACACGCCCTGCGGACAGTGACGTTGCCGCCTGCCGGAGGAAGAAAGACTCCCCTCTTCAATCAAGGGGGGATCCTGCTTCCTTTCTGCTGTTTTTCCTTTTCACAAAGCCGTTGTAACAGTGCCGCAAGCAGGCGCGCCGATGCGTGCAAAGGCGTCTGCCGGGCTGGCGGGCGTCTGTTTGCAGCCGGGGGCTTTCGGGCGCCCCGGCTGCTGTTTTTTTGTCGCGGTGTGCGGCACTTTTCTGCCGCGGCAGACGGTGTTCTGTCTGCTTCTTTGGGGGGAGGCGGGGCGGCCGTGCGTGCCGGAGGTGATGGCGTCTGACGGCCCTGGAGGCAGGACATTTAAACAGGCAGCTGCATGAAGGCGGCGCCCGGCTGCGGCAGCAACGCGGCGGACCAGACGCGCTGCCCGTGTCCGGCGCGGGACAAAACGGATGCAAAAAACCCGCCAGCGGGGCGCGCGACAGCCGTGCGGCGTGTGTCTGGTGCAGCCGTTTGTTTTTTCACAACATGACGGCAACAAGCCAGGCGGTGCCTGGGCGTTGCTGGCAGGGATTGGCGGGCTGGAACGGTTTTATGCGCGGAAGGCAGATGCTCCGGCAATCACAAGGCTGGGGCCAGGGCGTCAGGCCGCACGCGGGGGGAGAAAAACCTTTTGTGCAGTGTTTATTATAATATATTGAACTAACAAAATTAAAAAAGAATTTGCAATTTTTTTGCCCCAGAATGGCACTTGATATTGTGAAAAACTTGACAAGTAGGCCTGCACGCGGTATGGGTTCGTGCGTGGCGGGTGCTGCAGCCCGCTGCAAGAGATACGAAGTGCACGATGCAGGAGGATTTCATCATGGCACGGTTTACGCTTCCTCGCGATCTGTATCATGGCAAGGGCGCCATGGAAGCTCTGAAGCATTTTGAAGGCAAGCGCGCGATGGTGTGCGTGGGCGGCGGCAGCATGAAGCGGTTTGGTTTTTTGGATCGCGCCGTCAGCTATCTGAAAGAAGCCGGCATGGAAGTCCAGCTGTTCGAGGGCATCGAATCCGATCCTTCCGTCGAAACGGTCATGAAAGGGGCGGAGGCCATGCTGCAATTCAAGCCGGACTGGATTGTCGCCATGGGCGGCGGTTCTCCCATTGACGCAGCCAAGGCCATGTGGATCAAGTACGAATACCCGGACATCACCTTTGAGGACATGTGCAAGGTGTTCGGCATTCCCCCGCTGCGCCGCAAGGCCCGGTTCTGCGCCATCTCCTCGACGTCGGGCACGGCCACCGAAGTGACGGCCTTCTCCATCATTACCGATTACAGCAAGGGCATCAAATACCCCATTGCCGACTTTGAAATTACGCCCGACGTGGCGATTGTGGATCCGGAGCTGGCCGAAACCATGCCCAAGAAGCTTGTGGCGCACACCGGCATGGACGCCATGACGCACGCCATTGAAGCGTATGTTTCCACCGCGCACTGCGACTATACCGATCCGCTGGCGCTGCACGCCATCAAGATGATTCAGCGCGATCTGGTGGGCTCCTACAACGGCGACATGGTCAAGCGCGACGCCATGCACAACGCTCAGTGCCTGGCCGGCATGGCCTTTTCCAACGCGCTGTTGGGCATTGTGCATTCCATGGCCCACAAGACCGGGGCGGCGTTTGCCGACCACGGCGCGCACATCATCCACGGAGCGGCCAACGCCATGTATCTGCCCAAGGTCATCGCGTTCAACGCCAAGAACGCGGAAGCCGCAGCGCGCTACGGCGAAATTGCCGACTTCATGCACCTGGGCGGCGCAACCCTTGACGAAAAGATCCGGCTCCTGATTGCGTACCTGCGCAAGATGAACGACGATTTGAACATTCCGCACGGCATCAAATTCTACGGCGCGGACAGCTATCCGTGCGCGCAGGGCTTTGTGCCTGAAGCCGTGTTCCTGGAACGCCTGTCTGACATTGCCAGAAACGCCATTGGCGACGCCTGCACGGGCTCCAACCCCCGTCAGCCCAGCCAGGAAGAAATGGAACGTCTGCTCAAGTGCTGCTACTACGACGCTGAGGTGGATTTCTAGTCAGCGTGTATTGACATCTTTTGCGTGGTCCCTCTTGTGGTTCGGGACCCGGTCGCCAGGCCAGGCACAGCCTCCGCGCCCTGAAAGGGCAGGGCGCGGACGAGCACCGGCCCTGGCTGCGAAAGGCCTTACCGCCTTATTGCAAGAACCGCTCTGGCAGCCGCTCTGCCGGCAAGGTTATGCGAGAGCCTTGCAGCGCTGAGCGCAGCCAGTCATTTCCGCGCCGTCGGGACTGCTGCCGGGGACGCCGCCCCGGCAGCCGCCCCGACAATTTTTGCCGCTTGTCCGGGGGCAGCAGCCCGCGCCGGCCTTTTTGCGCAAGCCCATTGGACTGTTTGCGTCAGGGGGGCGGTCAGCATTGTCTCACGCCGCAAAAGGGCTGCCGGTTTGTTGCCAGGGCATGGAGGACAGTATGGAACGCCGGGATCAAAACGGCCTGACCGAGGCCGAATTTTTGGCCGCGTACCGGGAAAAGGCATATCCCAAGCCTTCTCTTACCGCGGATATTGCCGTGTTTGCCATGCGCGACGGCGTACCGCAGGTATTGCTGATTTGCCGGGGAAGGCACCCCTATCTTGGATGTTGGGCGCTGCCTGGCGGCTTTGCCAACCCCATGGAGCCGCTGGAGGCCACAGCCGCCCGCGAGCTGGAGGAAGAAACCGGCATTGTCTCGGTGCCGCTGCACCCTGTGGGGCTGTTCAGCGAGCCGGGAAGGGATCCGCGCGGCTGGGTGGTGTCCCAGGCCTATGCCGCTCTGGTGGACTGGAACGCGGTTGCGCCCAGGGCTGGCGACGATGCGGCGCAGGCCTGCTGGTTTGCCTGCCGCCGGGATAACGGCGTGCTGACGTTGCAACACAACGGCGTCACCGTGCGCATCGGCTATGAGCCGGCGCCAAACGGCTACAAGGTGACGCCCCTTTCTGACGAACGCCTTGCCTTTGACCATGGCGACATTCTTGTCCGCGCCGTCGCCATGATGTTTCCATAGTATGTCTCTTCCGCACGCGGTTCCAGAGCAGATGACGCGGCCCCTCTGGAATAGGGAGAGACGACTGCGGGTGTGACGAGCCGTTACGACGGGGTGTTGTAACGGCTCGTCACACCGGCGGAAACGCCCTTTCCCGTCTTTTTTCCTTTTTCTCACGCCTGCCTCTTTTGCGCGGCAGGGCCTGCCTTGTACCGTGCGGGGCGCTGTGACGCGCCCGGAGAGCTGAATAAGCCGCGCTGAATAAGATACGCTGAATATACGTCGCATAAGACGCGCTGGACAAGCCACCTGAGCAGAACACGCTGAATGAGGCGTGCCGGACTGCCGGCGTTTGCCGTTGCCGGGAGCACCGTCACGCGCGCTGCCTGAAAGGAGCGCTGCAGGCATGGCAGGCGGATGCGCCTTGTCCACGCCGTCCTGTACCGGCCGCACAGAGCCGCCAAAACCAGGGCCGGGGCCGGACAGGTTCCTGCGGGTTCTGTGCGCCCGCGTGTCAAAGCGGTTTTGCCGGAGAGTGCGCCCCCTGCCGCCGCAGCACAAATCCGCCGCGCTGCGCCGCGTCGTGGCAGCGGTCCGCCCAAAATCAAAAGGGCGCAAAAAAAGCCATGGGCCGTTTCGTGTTGAAGCGGCGGCATGGCTTTTTTACGTCTGTGGACGTTTTGCACCGGTTCAGGCTGCCCGGCGGCCTTCAGGCCGGATCCAGGCAGGCAGAGGGCAAAGCGGTGGCGGATCAGTCGTCGTCAAAGGGGGACAGCATTTCCGGCTTGAAGACAAGCTCGCCCAGGAACTGGCCCAGATAGCGCTGGTTGAGGACACCCCGCGGGATGAAGGGCGCGCGCGGCACGTCTGTTGCGGCGCAGGCGAAGTTCACCGAGAACGCGTTGGCGGCTCTTTCCATAAAGGCGCGCATGTCGGGCGATATCATATACGCTTCGAGGTTCAGGGGGCCAATCCATTCCGGAAGGGGTTCTCTGTATTCCAGAATGATCTTGGTTTCCCAGGAATTGGCGCTGGCAAGGCTGAACCGCTGCACCAGCCACTGAATTTCGCTGCCCTTTTCCTTGATTTGTTCTGGCGAAAGCACCAGCGGGGCAAAAGGATCCCTGTCGGCGCTGACAATCCGCACAGATCCGGCAAAGGCGGCACCGCCAAAGTCTACGCTGGAGGCCACAGGTCCGTCGGGCGGCAGCTTGCCGGCGTCGCGCCATTCCATGGCCGTGGGCGCAACGCTGTAGGCTGCAATGGCCATGGGCGAATTCTGCGAGCGTTCCCCATAGACGGCAATCCAGGTTTCAGGGAATTGGAAACTGCTGTCTACAAGCACAAAAGGCGTGCATTTGCCTTCCAGCAGCACGGGCATCGAAGTGGAAATCGTGACGGGCGGATAGGCCGACGAGACAAGATCGCCCTGGACAAAGCCGCGGCTCAGCGGGGAACAGGCCAGCGTGAGCGCACAGCAAATCCCAATGGCCAGCATTCTGAAAGGATGAACTGATGGCATAGGCAAACTCCTTGATGTTTCAGTCTGCAATCGCGCATTTATCCGGCGCGCTCACAGCGAGCGGGCCCGCGTTGGCTGCCGCAAAGCCCTGAGGGTTTCCCGGAGCGGTCGCAGCGCGCGTAACTGAAAGCAGTGAAGGCATGGTATCGCTTGTTCCGGGGAAAGGGAAGCACAAAGCCGGTTAGCCTGCTGAGAGTTTGGCCGGTGCGCCGCCTGTGGCGCAAGCTGACGGACTGCCCTGGCGGCGTTGTCCCGGGGGTGCAAAGGCCGGGCAGCGTGGCTCCGGGGCGCAAAGCAGGCCGTTGTTAAAGAAGCGGAGCGCCGTCCGCGCCAGGCGCGCACGGCAACGGACAGGCCGGTGCCGGAGGGGTAGCCGGAGCGTGCGCACGGCCGGAACAAAGGCCGTGACAAAGGCCGGGATGGACACCGGCAAAGCGGGCTGCGGCGTACCGGGCTGTGGCGTGTTATGGCCGCGCGGGACGCCTTCCGGACCTGGTCTGTGGCGCACAATCCAGGGGGCCTGTGTCGCCGGTAGGGCCGGTTTTCCCCAAAGAGGCCGCAGGTACGCCGCGTGACGGCCCGGCGGGCACGCACTGCGGATTGCAGGGATCCGGCCGTTGCCCGGGTGCGCCTGCCAGGGCTTATCGCTGCCGTGCGCCGGCGCGTGGTCTGAGGCGCAGGGAAGGCCGGTGCGTCCGCAAGGGCTGCCTGGCCGGGATTTGCGCCGGTAGGGCCGTGCTGGGCTTGCAGCGCCGCGCCGTCCGGCGGGCAGAAAGCCGGGCAGGCGGCGGGCCCCCACGGGGAAAAGGCCATTGACAAAACGGCAATGCCGGTGAAATCCTTGTTGGTCAAGGACGTTCAGAGCGGGCGCGTGCTGCCCGGGCTGACGCGGCGGCAGCGGCGTCCTGCGGTCAGGCGTGGCTGGGGGCTTGTTTGCCAGACAGGCAGCGCGGCAAAAGACGCGCCGTCCGCCTGTGAGAAAGCGCGGCGTATGGCCGCTGCCTGGCGCGGCCGTCTGCTGTGTGGGCTGGCGGCGTTGCCCGTCTGCCATGGGCGCAGGGCGTTTGGCGCGTGTCAGAAAACGTTGCCTCTGGAACGGCGGCAGGGTGTGCCGTGCGTCCGGACAGGGGGCCGTGCAGGCCGCTGCCTGGAAGGCCGCCGTGCCGGTTTGCCTGTGTGAAACGGCCGGATTGCCGGAATCGTAAGTCAAAAGAGGTCATGATGAGTAACACCATCCCCTTTAACAAACCGTATGTGTCGGGCAAAGAACTTGCCTGCATTGCCGAAGCGCTGAACCGGGGCAAACTGGCCGGCGACGGCTCGTTCACGCGCGAATGCCACCGGCTGCTCGAGGAAAAGACAGGCTGCGTCAAGGCGCTGCTGACCCATTCGTGCACGGCGGCTCTTGAAATGGCCGCGCTGCTGACCCAGGCCGGCCCTGGCGACGAAGTCATCATGCCGTCGTTTACCTTTGTGTCGACCGCCAACGCCTTTGTGCTGCGCGGGGCCGTGCCGGTGTTTGTGGACATCCGTCCCGATACGCTCAACCTGGATGAACGGCTCGTTGAAGAGGCCATCACGCCAAAGACAAAGGCCATCGTGCCCGTGCATTATGCCGGCGTGGGCTGCGAGATGGACACCATTTGCGACATTGCCGCCCGGCATGGCCTGTGGGTTGTTGAAGACGCCGCTCAGGGGCTGCTGGCTTCCTACAAGGGGCGGCCGCTGGGCACGCTGGGCCATGTAGGCGCGCTGAGCTTTCACGAAACCAAAAATATCATTGCCGGAGAAGGCGGCGCGTTGCTTATTAACCGGCAGGAAGACGTGCTGCCAAGCGAAATCCTGCGTGAAAAGGGCACGGATCGCAGCCGCTTTTTCCGTGGGGAAGTCGACAAATACACCTGGCAGAACGTGGGTTCCTCGTACCTGCCCGCAGAAATTGTGGCGGCGTTCCTGTCTGCCCAGCTTAAAGACGCCGAGCAGATCAACGCCGGGCGCATGGCAATATGGGAAATGTACCACGCGCGGCTGGCTGATCTGGAGGTCAGGGGGCTGTTGCGCCGTCCGGTGATTCCTGCCGAGTGCCAGCACAACGCGCACATGTATTATGTCCTGCTGGCAGAGGGAATGCCGCGCCAGCGCGTGCTTGACGGGCTGAAAGAACGCGGCATCAACGCCGTGTTCCACTATGTGCCGCTGCATTCCGCGCCCGCCGGGCAAAAGTTCTGCCGCGTGCACGGCGACTTGCGTCAGACCGACGATTTGTCCGAGCGCCTGGTGCGTCTGCCGCTCTGGAACGGCATGACCGAAGCGCAGGTGGAAACGGTTGCCGGCGCGCTGGAGGCGCTCCTGTAAGGCGTGTGAACGCCAAAAATCGTGCGGCTGCGGCACGCGGGAAAGACGCTGCGCTGCCGTCTGCCGGCGCGCTGTGCGGCATGTTGGCTCAAAGGGCGTGCAGGGCCGGTCAGCGTGCGGGCGCGCCCTGGAAAACGCCGCGCAGCGGACTTTGCCATGCCCCGCCAAAAGCGGCCGGGCTGACAGAAGGCGGATCGGGGCAGCAAGGCAGGCCCCGGGTAAAGCGCGCCGCGCGGGGCGTGCTGTGACACCCGCAGGCCGGTCAGGACCGGCAACCGCCGTGCCGCGCGTGCGGGCGTGTGCGGTTTTTGGCCGGGGGGCAGGCGGTTTTGCTGTGCGCGGGCGGCTGGCTGCCCGTGCAGGCCGCAGCCTGGCGGACAGCAGCGCGCCAGAAAAGGTGAAGGGTGTCTTCGAGGAAAGGAAGACGCCCTTTTTTCAAAACAGAGGCCGTGTGCCGGGTGCACAGCACCGGAGGCGCATAACACCGGAGGCGCACAGCACCGGAGCGCTCTGCGCCGCGGCGTTCAACGTCGGGCCGCCCACGCCTGCCAGGATCGCGGGAAGAGGGGCCCTGCCGTCAGCCTGCCAGCAGGCAGACAAGGCCGGCTGCCGTCAAAAGCCAGGGGACCCAGACCGGGACGCGTTGCCTGACCGCGTACATGATGAGCAGCAGAAGCCCCGTATACGCCCAGCAGGCCAGAACGTCCGCCATCAGGCCGGTAAGGGGCGCAAGCTCCGGCAGGCGGGATGGCAGCAGGGGCACAAACAGGCAGGCGATATACTGGGCGGCGGCAAGTTGCAGGCAGGTTGCAAGGAACGGGAACGCGCTGCGCGCCGTCAGTCCGGCCGCGCAGCCCAGTGTGGCCGCGCAGGCCAGGCACAGCACGCCGGCGCGGGCCAGGCCGTCTGCCCAGACTGGCAGCGGCACGGCAACAAACCGCTCCAGCTGCCAGAAGTGGCCCGGCAGTCCGTGCCGGAAGGCGTACCAGCCGCACAACGCATAGCCCGCAGCCAGCAGCGCCGGCACCGCAAGCAGCCTGGCAGTGCGTTCCGTCCCGGGCAGCAGTGCCAGGGCGGCGCAGCCCAGGCCGAAAGCGGCAGTCCAGCACAGCATGGAAGCGCCGCACGGCAGGCAGGCGGGGAAGGTGCCGGCCGGCAGAAACAGAAAGGTGCTCAGGGCGCAAAGCAGGCCCGCCGCCAGAAGGACGCGCTGAAATCGATTGATTGTGAAATGTGGTACATACGGTTTGCGCACCGCAAGCACCGCGCGCGCCAGACAGGCAACACCGCCCGCACAGGCGGCTGAAGACAAGAATGTTGCAGAAAGATTCTGCATAGTTATTCCCTTTTTGCAAAAGGTGTCGGCATGGCAAACATAGCACGGTTTGGCGCAGTCGCCAAGGCGCTTGCCCGGGCGAGGAGCGCGTTGCCTGCCTGGAGCTGGCTTGCGCTTGCGGCGCTGCTGCTGGGCGCTTCGCTGCCCTGGCGCCCTGTAGAGACGCTTGTCATCGAGCGCAAGGACGGCCAGGCGTGGCACGTGGCCGTGCCGCTGGGGCAGCCGGTCGTGACGCGCTACATCCATTCGGTGGAGCGTACGCCGGTCGAAGACTGGTACTATCCCCTGGGGGGCATGTTGTACCAGTGGCGCACCCGCTCCCGTTCGCACAATGCGGGGCTGCCCTGGAAAGCGCCGGACCACGGGCGTTTTCTGAGCGAGGAGGGCTGGCTTGTGCTGGAAGGCGGACTGCCGGCATGGCAGGCCATCCGGCTGCGCGTGGGCAACGAAACCTTTGGCCGCAATGAAATGAGGATCGGATCCGGGCCCTGGGAGGCGCTGTACAGCCGTTTTCCCGGCGAGCGCCTGTGCCTTTCGGCAGGCCGCGCGGCGTTGGGGACGGCGCTGAAATCCCCCGTCCGGCACAAGACAGCGACGCCGCAGAAGGCGGCGCCGCACACGGACCAAAAAGGCCTTTCGTCCGTTTTTTAACAATATCGCGCCGCTTGACATTGTGTAACTTACCTATTTAATAGAATGAAAAAAATTAACGCTGTCATTTTTGAACATGTGACAGCAACAGGACGACGTGGAGGATGGTTGGGGTATCATCCACTCGGCCTTGAACATGGTGCGTCCTTGTATGGGCCGTTTTGAGGCAACATCCGGACGTTGTTCTTTGTCGTGTCGCATTGCGGGGGGGGAGTGCCCGCAGGTTCCCGTCGTTTCTCATCACCCTTATTATGAACAGGATAGGACACTATGAGCACTCGTCATGAACCTACTGCAGCAGGGGGATCCATCGATTTCGATGCCCTTTTGCGCAAGTACGATACCGAGGCCAGGTATCGGATTCTGACTGGCTGGCGCACCCGGCTGGTCGGCATTCTGGCGTTCGCCATGGCCTGTTTTCATTTTTACACCGCCGGCACAGGGCTGCTTCCCGCCCAGACGCAGGGCGCAGTCCATCTGGCTTTTGCCCTGGCGCTGACCTTTCTTTTGTATCCTGCCCGCCAGCACAGCCCGCGCAAGAACGCCATCCCCTGGTACGACTATATCCTGGCCGGCCTTTCCGCGCTGACCTGTCTGTATCTGGTCTACAATTTCATCGAGCTGACCTACCGGGCCGGTCTGCCCACCGACACGGATCTGATCATGGGGATTCTGCTCATTCTGGTGCTGCTTGAGGCCACCCGCCGCATCTCCAACCCCGTGTTGTCCTGTCTGGCCATTGCGGCGCTGCTGTACTGCTTTTTCGGGCGCGCCATGCCGGACATGTTTGCGCACCGCGGCTTTTCCATAACCCGCATCGTCAATCACATGTACCTGGGCACAGAAGGGATTTTCGGCACGCCGCTTGAAGTGTCCGCCACCTTTGTGTTCATGTTCATCCTGTTCGGGGCGGTGCTGGAAAAAACCGGCATCGGCAAGTTCATCATTGACCTGTCACTGGCCATTGCCGGCTGGTCTGTCGGGGGACCGGCCAAGGTCGCAGTGGTCTCTTCAGGGCTCATGGGCACGGTTTCCGGCTCCTCGGTGGCCAACGTCTGCACCACGGGGATGTTCACCATCCCGCTCATGAAAAGCGTCGGCTACCCCCCCCACTTTGCGGGCGCCGTAGAGGCAACGGCCTCCACAGGCGGCCAGATCATGCCGCCGGTCATGGGCGCGGGCGCGTTCATCATGGCCCAGTTCCTCGGCATGCCGTACACCACAGTGGCGCTGGCCGCCGTAATCCCGGCAGTGCTCTATTACGGCGCAGTGCTCATTCAGGTGCACTTTGAGGCCCAGCGCCTTGGGCTGAAGGGCCTGCCCCGCGAACAGCTGCCGAACCTGTGGTATCTTTTGAAAACAAAAGGCTTTTTGCTGCTGCCTCTGGTGGGGATCATTTATCTGCTGCTTGCAGGCTTCACCCCGCTGAAGGCCGCCTTCTACGGCATCCTGATCTGTATCCCCCTGTCCTGGCTGAACCGCGAAACCCGCCTGACGCCCCAAAAGTTGTTTGAAGCCTTTGAATCCGGCGCGCGCGCCTCGCTCAGCGTGGCCTGCGCCTGCGCCTGCGTGGGCATGGTGGTGGGCACCAGCACTCTGACGGGCCTTGCGCTGCGTATTGCCAGCGGCATTGTGGAACTTTCGAGCGGAATGCTGCTGCCTACCCTCGTTCTGACCATGTGCGCCAGCATCCTGCTGGGCACAGGGCTGCCCACGACGGCCAACTTCATCGTGACCAGCACCATGGCCGCGCCGGCACTGCTGCAACTGGGCGTCCCGCCCATCGCCGCCTACATGTTCGTCTTCTACTTCGGCATTGCCGCCGACCTGACGCCCCCTGTGGCCCTGGCCGCCTATGCCGGCGCAGGCATTGCCGGCTCCGATCCCATGAAGACAGGAGGAACAGCCTTCAAACTTGCGCTTGCGGGGTTGCTCATTCCATACATTTATGTGTTCAACCCCATGCTGCTGTTTGTTGACGCCTCGTTCTGGCCCATGGTTCAGGCCATCATCAGCGCCTTTATCGGGGTGTTTCTGCTCTCTATGTTCACTATCGGCCACTTCAAGGCACACCTGTCATGGCCGTTGCGCTGCCTGGCCCTGTGCGGCGCGCTCGGCCTTCTCCACCCAGGCACGCTGACCGACGTCATCGGGCTCGGCATCCTGGCGGTCATCTATGTGATCCAGCTTGCCAAAACCAAAAAGGCGGCTGCTTGCTGTTAACCCTTCAAACCAGGAGTCCCTCATGAAGTTCAAGTCTCAATTCCTGATGCTGGCTTGCGCGGCTTTTGTCTTTGCGTTCACGCCCGCCGCCCAGGCGAAAGACTACCTGTCGATCGCCACTGGCGGCACTTCGGGGACCTACTATCCCATCGGCGGCGCAATCGCCAAGGCCGTCAGCGAAAGCGGCGCCCTGCAGGTGACGGCCGAAACGGGCAACGCCTCGGTGGCCAATATCAACCTGGTCGCGGCCGGCGAAATCGAAATCGCCTTTGCCCAGAACGATATTTCCTACTGGGCCTACAACGGGCAGCAAATGTTCAAAAAGCCCCTGAAGAACCTGCGCGCCATCGCCGCGCTGTACCCCGAACATGTGCAGCTCATCACGCTGAAGGACAGCAACATCAAGACGGTTGACGGCCTGAAGGGCAAGCGGGTCAGCGTGGGCGCGCCCGGTTCCGGCGTGGAAGCAGACGTGCAGGCCATTTTCCAGGTCGCAGGGCTCAGCTATAAGGATATGAAGGTCGACTATCTGGACTTCGGCGCCACGACAAGCCGCTTCAAGGACAACCAGATCGACGCCGGCTTTGTGGTTGCAGGCTATCCTACGGCCTCCATCATGGACCTGGCCACCTCCAAGCCCATCACCCTGCTGAACTTTGACGGTGCCTTCCTTACCCAGCTCTCCAAGGAACACCCCTACTTTGTGCCCAGCATCATTCCGGCCGGCACCTATCAGGGCATCAATCAGGATATCAGCACCCCGGCCGTCATGGCTATCCTTGTGACCAACGACGAAGTGGCCGAAGACGTGATCTACCAGTTCACCAAGGAACTGTACGGCCACCTTGCCGACGTGCACGCCTCCCACGCCATGGCCAGGGAAATCAAGCTGGAAAGCGCCCTGAACGGCCTGACCATCCCCCTGCATCCCGGCGCAGCCAAGTTCTACAAGGAAAAGGGCATGAAGCTGCCGCAGTAACGTGCAACCCCGTCAGCGTCCCTGTGACGCTGTGCAGTACCTGAACATGACAGCCGGCGCCGTCAGGACGCCGGCTGTTTTTGCATGCAGCCGCACAAAGGCACTGCCGGGAGGTGTTTCAGGGGGAAAGGCGGGACCCCTTTGTAAAGGGGTCCCGCCTTTCCCCCTGGCCCCCTGTCCACCCTCCCGAAACGTTTGCCGCGGGCAGCCGCCGTGACGCCTGCCTGTCATGGCCGTGCGCGGGCATGGAGCGCGGGGCTGTATGATGTGGAAAAAGACGGTGCGCGCGGGATTGTGGCGTGGAAGAGGCCGTGCGCGGGGCATGTGAGTGCGGGAAACGGGGCTGTGCATCCGCGCAAGAACAGCTGCCGCCATAAAGGCCGTTGCAGCGTCATGGCAGCACCGTTGCAGCGTTTGAGTGCGGCCGCAGGTGCAGCGCCGTGTTGCCGCAAAAAGGCTGGAGCCTTCCGGAGGCTGCACGCCGCGCAAAAAACGGGAACGAGGCGCAGGGGGCGGCAGCAGTACGGCAGGCTGCATCCGGGAGGCGTTTGCCGCGGGCAGCCTTGCCGGGGGCAGGCGCGCTGCTGCTGCCGCAGGAGAGAGCGAGAGAGGGGACAGGCCGTAACATGCCGCGCCTGCATGACAAGGGAAGGTGGCGGACCGTTGCCGCACCGTTGCAGCGTTGTGGCGGCTTCTGAAAAAGGCGGCAGACGATGCAGATCGGGCGTGCAGGCGGTGCCTGCGGAACGAAGGCGGCAGCCGGCAACGACAGCGGCACGCGGTCTGGCCGGACGGTTTGGAAAAAGAGAGGGGGAGAAAGGCCGCTCCTGCAAAGGAACGCGCCTTCTCCCCCGGGGCGATACGCCTGCCAGCGCCAGCGCCGGCAGGCAGGGCGGGTTTAATAGACGAACCGGGGATCCTTGGCCACCTCTTCCTTGACGATGCGGAAGAGAATGGGGCTGAGCAGCAGGATGCCGGTAAGGTTGGGCACGGCCATGAGCGCGTTGCAGGTGTCGGCAATGGTCCACACGAGGTTAAGGCTCACAAGCGAGCCGATGGCCACGGCAATGCAATAGAGGACGCGGAAGGGCACTTGCGCCTTGTCGCCAAACAGGTAGATGACGCACCGTTCGCCATACACGCACCAGCCAAGGGCGGTGGTGAAGGCAAACAGCGCCAGCGCGATGCTCACGCCATAGCCGCCCACGCCAGGCAGGGACGTGGCAAACGCCGTGGAGGTCAGAATGCCGCCGTTGAGGCCGCTGCTCCACAGGGCGTCGCCCGCAGCCACACCGGCGCTGACGCCGTCCGGCGGGACGGAGGGGACAACGCTCACAAGAATCACAAAGCCGGTCATGGAACAGACAATGATGGTGTCAATGAACACGTCCAACATCCCGATGGAGGCCTGCACCAGCGGGCTTTCGGCAGTGGATGTGGCGTGGGCCATGGGCGCGGTGCCAAGGCCTGCCTCGTTGGAGAAGATGCCGCGCGCCATGCCCATCCGGATGGCCACGATGATCGATGCGCCGGCAAAGCCGCCCTGGGCGGCGGTAGGCGTGAAGGCATCCTTCACAACCCAGAAGAACACTTCAGGCACGCGCTCGATGTGCATGCCGATGATGATAAGGCACATCAGAATGTAAAACCCGGCCATGAAGGGCACGAGCTTGCCGGCCACCGCGCCGACGCGCTTGACCCCGCCAAGCAGCACCAGCGTGCACAGGCCGACCAGCACAATGGTGACAAGCCATTGATTCAGGCCGAAGGTCTTGACGAGGTTGTCGGCCACCGCGTTGGCCTGCACCATGGCCCCTGTGCCAAGACAGGCGCAGGTGCCGAAGATGGCAAAAAGAACGGCCAGCCATGTCCAGCGCTTGCCAAGGCCGTTTTTGATAAAGTACATAGCGCCGCCAACCCAGTTGCCGGCAGGTGTTTTTTCACGAAAGTGCATGGACAGCAGCACTTCTGCAAATTTGGTCATCATGCCCACGAGGGCGGTCATCCACATCCAGAACAGGGCCCCCGGCCCCCCTATGGCAATGGCCGTGGCCACGCCCACAATGTTGCCGGTGCCGATGTCGGCGGCAATGGCTGTCATGAGGGCGTTCCAGGGCGAGATTTCGCCATGCTCGGACTGATGATCACGGCCTTGCCAGAGACACTGATAGGCGCGGATCCAGTTGCGGAACGAATAGAACTTAAGGCCGATGTTGAGATATAGCCCCGTGCCGACCAGCAGAACCAGCATGAACGGTCCCCAGACAAAAACATTGATCCTGTTCAGAGCGTCGACGAAGATGTCCATCATTCCCCCCGGTATGTGTTGCAATGAACCTGGAATATCCAGGACACACAAGTGCCGTGTGTCGTCCCCATCCATTGGCGGCCGCGGGCAGGACTGACCTGTCGCCGCAGCAGCACCCGCAGGCAACTGGCGTGTGCGCCATGGCAACACAGACAGCAATGCTGCGGCTGCATAAAACCGCGCTGGCGGGCGTGGCCGTCCCGGCTGTCCCGGGCTGCAAGCCTTTGGCGCTGCGCCGTGGCCCGTGGCGTTGCGCTGTTGGGAGGAACCCCCTCCATGCAAAGGAGGTTCCTCCTCCCCCAGGTACCTCATCCCCTTCCTGAAATGTCGCATGCAGAAAGGGGATGCATGCGCCGGCCCGGATGCTTCCCCTGTCATGATTCCGGGCCGCGCCAAGCCTTTTTCTGCTGTCATGGGCGATGCCGTGCCGCGTGCCGGTGCGGGGCAGAGAACTCTGACCACGTTCCAGCGCCGGCGGCTCAAAAGCGCCGTATCCGCGTTGCAAACAGCGCTTTACCGTGCCGGACGCCCGGGTGCGCAACGTCTGTCAGAGAGGCGGCACCAACATAACGCCACGTTGTAACAGCATGGCTTTATGTCTCTGACATACAAAGATTACAAAAAGATGACAAGTTTGTTTGTTATAATTTTCATTTCTAACAAAAAAAGACAGTTTATACATGGCTGTCAGCCGTATGACAGCATATCATTCCGCAATACAGTGCGTTGTAT
>DVMI01000097.1 GCA_018715085.1 Candidatus Avidesulfovibrio excrementigallinarum
TGGTAAGGTATGTCTATTGCTTCGCGCAATTGCGCGCCAATCATCGCATGAGGAGACGCTTCACATGAAGACGTTTAGCCCCACTCCGGAGCATATTGAGCATCAGTGGTATGTAGTCGACGGCAACGGGCAGGTGCTCGGCCGTCTCGCCGCCCAGATCGCCCATCGCCTGCGCGGCAAGCATAAAGTGGAATTTGCCCCCCATATGGACAACGGCGATTTTATCGTCGTCGTCAACTGTGACAAGATCAAAGTGACCGGCACCAAGCCGGAAAAGAAAAAATATTACCGTCATTCCGGTTATGTGGGCGGCCTGCGCGAAACCTCGCTGGCCCGCATGATGGAAACCAAGCCCGCCGACGTGCTGATGATCGCCGTGCGCGGCATGCTGCCCAAGAATCGTCTGGGACGCGCCATGCTGAAAAAGCTCAAGGTCTATGCCGGCCCCGAACATCCCCATGCGGCGCAGGCTCCCAAACCTTTGACCCTCCCCTACTAAGCAGGAGTCGACCATGTCTACATTCGATTACGGCACCGGCCGCCGCAAAACCGCCACTGCCCGTACCCGCCTGTATGCCGGCAGCGGCTCCATTGAAGTCAACGGCCGCACGCTGGAAAACTATTTCCCCCGCAAGACCCTTCAGATGATCATCCGTCAGCCCCTGGTGCTCACCAAGCTGATCGACAAATACGACGTCAAGGTCACCGTGCGTGGCGGCGGCGTGTCCGGCCAGGCCGAAGCCGTGCGTCATGGCATCTCCCGCGCCCTGCTGGAAGCTGATCCCGCCCTGCGCGGCGTGCTCAAGCGCGCCGGGTTCCTGACCCGCGACTCGCGCAAGAAGGAACGCAAAAAGTACGGCCAGCGCGCCGCTCGTGCCCGCTACCAGTACAGCAAGCGTTAATCCCTCTGTCCCCTGCCGCCTCGCCGCATTCCGGCCCGGCAGGGAACACGGCAAAGACGTTTTCAACAGGGGCTCCCGTATGGGGGCCCCTGTTCTGTTATGCAGGACTGCCGGCGCGTCTGTCAGGATGCGGCGCCCGCTCCCCCGCGCGCAATGCGGCGTGCAGCCAACACCGCGCCCGTTCCAGGCTGTCACGGCCTTCCGCGCTCTGCCGCACGCATCCCCGGACTGCCGGAACGGTTCCGGATGTCCGCCACAGCCCGGCCATGCCCCGCGAAGGACGCCATCCCAGCCGCACAGCGCCGCCCCGGTAACCTTACAGCCAAAGGAATACGCCCATGACTCTTTGCAACGCATCCCGCGCCACAGCACGCCGCCTGCGCCTGACGGCCGTCCCGGCGGCAGCCCTGGCACTTCTGGTCCTGACCGGCGCAGCGCCTGCCCTGGCAGAAGACGAGGAATTTGCCCCCGGCTACAGCGCCTGCCTTGAAAAGGCCGTTTCCACCATGGAAATACAACAGTGCACAAACAATGCCTACGCCTACTGGAAGACAACCCTGGACAAAAACTTTGCGCTGGCACTCCGGCAGTGTGAGCAGGCCGAAGACCCAGACGCCTGCCGCCAAAAGCTCCACAAGGCGCAACAGCTCTGGACGCAATACAAAACCGCCATGAGCGAGGCCATTGCCGAACTCGAAGGCGGCAGTCTGGGCCGCCTGCTCGCTTCGGACTTTGCCGCCAGCGAAACCAAAAAACAGGCCCGCCTGCTCATGCCGGACAGCGACGACTGAACACACGCCAGCAACCTGCACCTGTACGGCAGGCACGACACAGCAGACGTTCCGGCGCTCACCGGAACGCAAACACACTGGCAAGGTCTGGGGAAACTGAAGAGGGGCCGGGGGGAAGGGGGAAAATCCTTTGCAAAAACGGTTCCCCTTCCTCCCGATCCTCGCTGATTGCAGGCCTACAGCCGGTCAATAGGCTCGTAGGTGCCGTCAGGCAGGGGACGGAACACATAGTGTTCCTTCAGATAGATGATGTCGGTGCGCTTTACCGACTGCAATTCGGCCAGAATGGCCGCACGGGCAACAACAATGCCGCCGGCCGCCACAGCCAGCTTTTCAATGGCTTCGATGGATTCGCCTGTGGCAATCACGTCGTCAATCAGCGCCACACGCTTGCCCTTGAGCTTCTCCGCGTCACACCCGTCCAGCCAGAGCGTCTGCTCCTTCTGAGTCGTCACAGAATGCACCGTATGCGAAACCACATTCTGCATATAGGGCTTGCGGCTCTTGCGCGCCACAACAAAATCCTTCATGCCCATCAGACGGCTGAGCTCATAGGTCAGGCAAATCCCCTTGGCCTCCGCCGTCATGAGCACATCAACCTCAGGCAGGCGCTTGAGCAGTTCCGGCGCAACCGTCTGAATGAGCTCGGTGTCCGACAGCACCACAAAGCTGGCCAATGCCAGATTCTCCCCAATCTTCACATAGGGCAGCTTGCGCTTCAGCCCCATAATTTCAAAATCAAAATAGTCCACGGATCCCTCCTCGGCGTTGACTCCACGCACTTTACCAGACCCCAGCCCCCTTGGCAATTGCCGGCATGATTATGCCTCCCCCCGGAAAACACACAGGCAGAAAGCTTTGACGGACAACCGGGGGAAGGGGGAAACCCTT
>DVMI01000098.1 GCA_018715085.1 Candidatus Avidesulfovibrio excrementigallinarum
TCCATCAGCCTCAGGCAGCCTGTTCTGCCGGCTGGGCTTGTGGATCCCGTTGGGCAACGGCTAGAGAGAAGAAGGCTTCAAGACAGTGAACAGCAGACAGAACAGTCTCAGCAGACCATGATCAGAAGAAGTTTCGGGGCGTTGGATGACTCGGGCAGGTCTGTTCCTTCGTATTGGCATGTCAGACTGATTGCTGTTCTCGCTCATATGCCCAATGGCTCCGAAACATGCTCTTTTGCCAAAGGCTGCCAAGGCAGGGGAAACGTCTCAAGCTGCCTGCGGTAGTTCTGCCAGTCTGGCAAAAGACGGGAAAGCGCCGCATAGAATGCGGGGCTGTGGTTGAAAACCGCCAGATGAGTCAGCTCGTGCAGCAACACATAATCGATGCAAGGAATTGGCAGACGGCAGAGCAGGGAAGCGAGTGTGACGACACCCAGATTTGAACAGCTGCCCCAGCGGCGGCAAAGCCGGCGGACGCGCAATGGCGGAGGTGCGGTAAGCCATGGCACGGCATCTTTCAGAAAGTTCAGTCTGTCGGCACACACCTCCAGAGTTTTTTGAGCATACCATCTGTGCAGCAGTGCTTCCGCATGCGACTCAGATTTGGCGCTGATAATAAGCCGTCCTTCGATGTCGGGGGATGCAGGCGGCCGCCAGGTCACACCATGCCAACTGCGGGCCACGAGCCATTCCACTTTGCAGAGGGTGCCCAGCACATAACGCCGGTCGTGCTGTTCAGGTGCAGGAGAGGCCAGACGGCACTGCCTGACGCGCTGCCATTGCCGGGCAACCCAGTCTGCGCGTTGACGGATCAGAACGTGCCCTCTGGCCAGCGGCATTCCTTGGGGCAGCAGGATTTCGACCCGGCCGTCAAGCATGACGCGCAGCGCCATGCGGGAGCGTGCGGCGCTGCCGTAGCGGACGGTATATGGGATAGTTTCACCGTGGTGGCACAGGTGTCCTGTTTCCGGGGGAGAAGGTGCGGCTGGCATGACTGTAATCCTTTTGGAAGCATAGCGTTGTTTCAGGGCGTTCCTTGTGGAGAGCGTGGCCTGCCGGAGTGCAGAACTCTCTACCCCTTGGCGGCGGGGGCAATACACGGTACGCTGAAGTTGTCAACAACGCGATAGCCGCTCGTTGAGGTTTGCCTCTTCTTTCTGCCGGGACCGGATGGAAGCTCCCGGCAGCGCTGTTGCCCGGCCTGCATACGGCATGGCGCGCAGAGCCTGCCGGTGGCAGGCTGTCAGGGGAGGAATAACGTGTATCAAACTCTTGCTGGAGGAAGCATGACCAATTATGACCTTTGTGTCCATGTGGATCAGAATGATCCCGGCTTGCTGGGCCTTGCGCTGAACAATATCGCCAATTACATGGCAGCGCTGCCTGGCGAAACGTTCCGCGTGCGCCTTGTTGCCAATGGTCCGGCGGTGCAGCTGTTCAAGAGCGGTGCGACACCGCATGACGCGCGCATTGCCGAACTTGCTGCCAAGGGTGTGACGTTTGCTCTGTGCGCCAACGCGCTCAAAGCATTCAGCGTGGACAAGCAGGCGCTCGTCAGCGGCTGCGAAGTGGTGTCCGCCGGAGTCGTGGAACTGGTTCAGCTGCAGCGCGCGGGTTTTGCCTACATCAAGCCGTAAGAATAGGCAGCTGAAACGGCACGCCCAAAGAGCGTTCCTGGTTGTGCCATGCCTGTCGTCGTGCCGGTGCTGTCTGGTGGCGCGTTTGGGCATACAACGACGTGCATCAGGCATGGCATGACCAGCCTCATCTTGCCGTTTAGACGGTCAGCGCAATGTTCGCAGAAGCCGCGTCATGTCTGCAAGCGGGCGTTTGCGTACGGGAAGAGGCGTTTCAGTAAAATACGACGCAGGAACGGTGTGCCGTCGTCATCGCTTCCCGAAGCCTCGGTTGTTGCGGCCTGCAGGAACAATACACCCGTTTTGCAACCAGAGGTAGTTGGGATGTGCGCTTGTGTGCCGTTGTGCTGTGCAGACCCGTGTGCTGCCCGGGGCACACAGACAGGTGGCCGCCCCCGGAGGGGTGCCGTGTTACCGGCCTGGATGGCCGTTTGCGCCGGAGTGATCGTGTTCTGCCGTTGACCTGCTCTGGCGATTTCAACCTTTTGTGAGCCCTGTCATGAGCGCTATTACTTCTGAAGACAGCATTCTTGCAATCATCGATCGCCATTTTCCATCAGAACACCCTCGGCTTGTCCTTGGCCGGGGCGATGACTGCTGCGTGCTCGCCACAGGTGAAGCACTGGCCGTCAGTACGGATCTGTTTATGGAAGATGTGCACTTTCGGCGCAGCTATTTCACGCCGGAAGACATCGGCTGGAAGGCTCTGGCCGTCAATGTAAGCGATCTGGCGGCTGCCGGAGCGCATCCTGCGGGGTTTTCCCTGGGGCTTGCCCTGCCGCGTGACGCCAGCACAGAACTTGTGGACGGGCTGTTTGCCGGCATGGCGGAGCTTGCCGGGCCGCTGTCTTTGCCGTTGACCGGCGGCGATTTGTCTGTGGCCGACAGGCTGCACCTGTGTGTGACTGTTTTTGGAGACATCACCCCCGCGACAAGCCTGCGACGCCGGAATGCCTCCCCTGGAGATTTGATTTTTCTAGGTGGCAGGATCGGTCTTGCCAGAGTGGGGCTCAAGGTGCTTGAGGCGCAAGGCAGGCAGGCCATGGCGGTTTATCCCGAAGCCTGCGCGGCGCATCTGCGTCCTGAGCCGCGCCTGCGCGACGGAATGCGCCTTGGCGCGCTGCAGGCACAGCAGGACGGGCGGATCAGCCTGATGGACGTTTCGGACGGACTGGCGCGCGATTTGCCCCGTCTGCTTGGTCCCTTGGGGGCGGATCTGACGCTGCCTGCACCGCATCCCGAATGCCTGTCCTGGGCTGCCAGCCAGGTGACAGACAGCCGGGAGGCGGCCGAACTGGCACTGAAAAACTGCTGGCTTGGCGGGGAAGATTATGCGGTGGTGGGGACCTGTGAGCCGCGTCTGGCGGCCACGGTCATGACGCTCATTCCCGATGGTGCGGTACTCGGCCGGGTGACAGATGACGGTGTGCTGCGCTGGAACGGGCATACAGCCAGCGTGGAAGGCTTTGATCACTTTGCCAGTTGAGAAAGCTCCTTGAAACAGAAGGGATTTTTCAAGAAGAATGCCGTGTTTTGAGAAAGCTTAACCTGTTGGGAACGTGACAAGCCAAGCAATATCACTGCGTTCTTTCAGACCGCTTTCGGGGGGCGTGTGCACGAGGCGCTCTGCTGGCGCGGAGTGGGAAGTGCCCGGCTCTGTGTGAAGTCCGGGACTTTCTGGTCTCCTGAGGGCAGAGGCTGTCTGAGGCTGTGTGCCCCGCGTACCGCTCCTTCATTGCGGGCAGCTTCCTGGGAAGGCGCAATGGGGAGACCCTGCCGGTCAGTGTGTTGTGCGTGCATGGATGCGCCGCAGGCATAAGGGCGCGCAGAGGCGTGGCCTTCAGCCCTGGCGCGGCAGAATCCGTCATGGCACGACGTGTTGTGGCAACACAGCCTGAATGGTGCGGTGTGCGGCTGCGCTCAGCCCACAAAGGGCAAGGTCACTCCGGCCACAGCCAGGTAGCGGCCCAGTTTGGCTACAGTGACGAGGAGCAGAAACGACGTCAGAGGTTCTTTAAGCAGGCCCGCCGCGAGGGTCAGTGGATCGCCGATGACTGGCGCCCAGCTGAGCAGCAGGCTCCAGCGGCCGTAGCGGCGGTACCAGTTGGAAGCCCGCTCCAGCGCGTCCGGTCTGACAGGGAACCAGCGCCGGCCACTGAAGCGATGGCAGGCACGGCCAAGCCCCCAGTTAACGACGGAGCCGAGCACGTTGCCGCAGGTGGCCACGCCGATCAGCCAGACTGGAGGCACGTCGCCTGCGGCGAGCAGACCTGCGAGCACCAGTTCTGATTGGGCGGGAAAAAGTGTTGCGGCAATAAAAGCCGACAGGAACATTCCCCAGAGCGAAAGCAAAAGCATGGGTCATTGCGTGCCAGCAGGATTTGCCGCCGGAGGCATACCGGGGGCGTGCTGGTCAGAGTGGCTGACACTGTGCGGGCAGATTCGTCTGAAGTCAAGGACTGCTGTCCCGGCACCGGACAGTGGCGTCCGCAGGCATGCTCCAACGCCATTTGAGCGACGCCCGCCAGAAGCGGCGCCGGCGAAAAATGCCGCATCTGGAATCCGCTTGGAAAAATGCAGTATTCCCGGCGTACAGGCGTGCAACGCCTGCCCGTGTGGTTTCCTTCCAAAAGTTTTTCTCCTCACGGTCAAAGGGACACCGGGGTAGACCTTGCTGTTATAATAAACGTCTTTTTCTGAGGAATGCGCCTGATAGCGGCTGGCACTGCTGGATTTTGCGGAGGAGAAGCGCTACAAGGAGCTTTCGCGCAACAGTCCGGCGAGTGTGTATTTTGAACGGAGGCGACGGGCATGACGGAGGAACCTGCAAAACTGGGAAGTCGCGTCAGAAAATGGCGCGAGGGACAGAAAATGTCCAGGCGGCAGCTTGCGGAAGCTACCGGTCTGACCGAACAGTTCATTATAACTCTGGAAGAGGAAAGCCTGTGCCCTGCTATCGGTCCGTTGCAAAAGATTGCCCGTGCCCTGAATGTACGGCTGGGAACCTTTATGGATGATCAGATCACCCGGGATCCGATCATCAGTCGGAACAAGGATCGCAAGGTTGACTGGTCTGTGCAGCGTGCGCAGGGAAGGCGCGCATCGCTCATTTTTTATTCCCTGGCTCACGGCAAGAGCGATCGCGCGATGGAGCCGTTTTTTGTGGAGATCCTGCCCGAGCAGAAGGCAGAACACGAACTGTCCAGCCATCAGGGCGAAGAATTCATCATGTTGCAGTACGGCCGTCTTAAGGTCGTCTACGGCAATGAAACGTTCGTGCTGGAGCCTGGCGACACTATTTATTATAATTCCATCGTGCCGCATTATGTAGGCGCTGATGGTGGCGAGCCTGCGGGCATTTACGCGGTGCTCTACAACCCTGACTGATCGCCCGGAGTGCTCTATGCCGACTGGTTTTGAAGAGGAAGCGTTCGTTCTTAGAGAATTGACGCTTGGTCAGATTCTTGATGAGGCTGTAGCGCGTTGTCCTGATAATGACGCGCTCATTTATGTTGACCGTGACTATCGCCAGACTTGGCGCGAGTTTTCGGATCATGTGGATTTGCTGGCCAAAGGGCTGATGGCGCTTGGCGTGCGGAAAGGAGAAAAGGTCGCCGTCTGGGCTACCAACGTTCCCCACTGGGTCAGTTTGATGTTTGCCACGGCGCGCATTGGTGCAATTCTGCTTACGGTGAACACCAATTATCGGGAATCGGAAATTCGTTATCTGCTCAAGCAGTCGGACTGCGAAAACCTCTTTGTCATCGACGGCGTCCGCGATCACGACTTTATCGCGTGCATCTACAACGTGGTGCCCGAGCTGCGCCGTCAAGAGCGCGGTTGTCTGAAGTGCTCTGACTTGCCGTACTTGAAGAGAGTGTTCTTTTTGGGGATGGAAAAACATCGGGGGATGTATTCCCTGCCCGAACTGTTTGCCATGGCCTCCATGGTGTCTGACGAGGCATACGCTGAGCGCAAGGCCTCCGTCAGCCCCTACGATGTGGTCAACATGCAGTATACCTCCGGAACAACGGGTTTTCCCAAAGGAGTCATGCTGACGCACGTCAACATCGGCAATAACGGTTACTGGATTGGCAAGCATCAGTGTTTTAGCGAGAAGGATCGCGTGTGCCTGCCTGTCCCGCTGTTTCACTGCTTTGGTTGCGTGCTTGGCGTTATGGCCTGCGTGAATCATTCGGCAACAATGGTGATTCTGGAAAGTTTTTCGCCGCTGCTGGTGATGTCGTCTGTCGATCAGGAACGATGCACGGCCTTGTATGGCGTGCCCACCATGTTTTTGGCCCTGTTAGAGAACCGGTCGTTCAAACGTTTTGACTTTTCATACCTGCGTACTGGGATCATGGCAGGTTCCGTGTGCCCGGAACCGCTCATGCGCCGTGTGATGCAGGATCTGAACATGCGGGAAATCACCATCTGTTATGGTCTGACGGAAGGGTCGCCAGTCATGACACAGACCCGTGTTGATGATCCTTTGGAGCGCCGCGCGACCACCGTAGGACGGCATATGCCCGGCATTGAAGTGGAAGTCCGCGATCCTGAAACCAACAGGGAATGCCCCCGCAACGTGCAGGGTGAAATCTGCTGCCGGGGGTATAACGTGATGAAGGGGTACTACAATATGCCTGAAGCCACTGCCGCCACCATTGACAGTGACGGCTGGCTGCACTCCGGCGATCTGGGGTTCATGGACGAGGAAGGCTATGTCAGCATTAGCGGGCGCATCAAGGACATGATCATCCGGGGCGGTGAAAACGTCTATCCACGTGAGGTGGAAGAGTTTCTTTTGCAAATGCCCGCGGTATCCGACGTCCAGGTGGTGGCGGTGCCCAGCCGCCGCTATGGCGAGGAGGTCGGTGCGTTCATCATTCCTAAAAGCGGCGCCGAACTGACGCCGGAAGACGTGCGCGACTTCTGCCGCGGCAAGATCGCCTGGTACAAAATTCCGCGTCATGTAGCCATAGTCGATCACTATCCCTTGACAGCCAGCGGCAAGATCATGAAGTATAAGCTGCGTGAGCTGGCGGCAGAAATGTTCCCGGAAGCAATGAAGTAATATCAACGATAAGAGGGCTGGGAGAGCGGTCTCCCAGCCCTTTCCGGTCTGCGAGGTATCTATGGCTGAAGCAAATTGCGTGGTGATCATCGGCATGGCTGCGTCAGGGAAGAGCACCATCGGCCGCACATTGGCTGAGGCAATGGGCATGGCACATGTGGATACGGACGCGCTCATCGAATCCACATACGGCGCGCGCTTGCAGTCCATAGCCGATGCGCTTGGCAAGGAAGCGTTTTTGGATGTTGAGGCGGCTATCGTTTCTTCCGCCAACGTTCATCGTGCGGTGCTGTCCACGGGCGGCAGCGTGATCTATCGCGAGAAGACCATGCGCCATCTGGCTGCTCTTGGTCCGATTCTTCATCTGGATGTGCCGTTGTCGATCATCCTGGAGCGTATCGCCCGCAAGCCAGATCGGGGACTGGCCATCGCCCCCGGACAGACGATTGAAGATCTGTTTGCCGAGCGGGACGCGCTGTACCGCAAATGGGCGGAATGCAGCCTGCAAACAGGCAGTTTTAGTGTTGCCGAGAGTACGCAGGCCGCACTGGAGTATCTGCGGGCCAACCATCCAGATCTGTTTGTTCCGGCAGGCAACTGATTGTAGCGGAGGGCGCGTCATGTCTGCGGTCATGGGAACGGCGGGACATATCGATCACGGCAAGACAAGCCTTGTGCGCGCGCTGACCGGCATTGATTGCGACCGCCTGGAAGAGGAAAAGCGGCGCGGCATCACCATTGAACTGGGTTTTGCCCACTGGCGGCTTCCTGACGGCTCGGAACTGGGCATTGTGGACGTGCCCGGGCACGAAAAGTTCGTGCGCAACATGGTGGCCGGCGCTTCAGGGATTGACTTTGTCCTGCTGGTAGTGGCCGCGGACGAAGGCGTCATGCCTCAAACGCGCGAGCACCTGGAAATCTGTTCCCTGCTCGGGATACGGTACGGGCTGGTGGCACTGACCAAGATCGATATGGTCGATGCCGATCTGCGTCGCCTTGCTGAAGAAGATGTTCGCGCAGAGCTGTCAGGAACCTTTTTGGAAAAAGCCCCCATTCTGCCGGTGTCTGCGGTGACGGGGGAAGGACTTGGCGACCTGGCGCAGGCCATTGCCAGTCTTGCAGCCGGTCTTGCCCCTCACCGGCGGACGGATTTGTTCCGCCTGCCTGTCGACCGGGTGTTCACTCTCAAGGGACATGGCACGGTGGTCACTGGCACGCAGTTGTCCGGCGTACTCAAGGTTGGCGAAGCGCTGGAAGTTTTCCCTTCAGGCAGGCAGACGCGCGCCAGAACGCTTCAGCAGCATGGCCGCCAGGCTGAGACAACGGTTCCCGGCAGCCGTGTGGCGATCAATTTGTACGGTCTGGAAGTCGATGATGTGCACCGGGGCGACGTATTGGCCCGTCCGGAGACGTTGTTTCCTGCCGATCGCTGGTTATTGCGCGTGTCCTGCCTTGCGTCTTCACCCCGACCGTTGCGCCACCGCGGGGAGATTCACTTTCATCACGGCGCGCGGGAGACGGCGGCCAGACTCCATTTTTTTGATCGCGACAGACTTGCCCCGGGTGAAACCGCGCTGGCGGAGATCCGCCTTGCCGAACCGCTTGTGGCGGTGTTTGGCGATCGCTGCGTGATACGCGGACTTTCGCCGCTGCGCACACTGGCGGGCGGGGTTGTGCTCAATCCGCTGGGTGTGCCTTTCCGCCGCCGGGAGCTGACGCCGGATCTGGCCCAGCGTCTGCTGGCACTGCCCGAGTCAGATGCAGCTACGCGGTTGCGGGAGCAGACGCTGTTGGCCGGCATGCGGGGTGTGACGGGCGCCAGCCTGTCGGTGCTGACAAATCTGGATGCGCGCCAGCGCGAAAAGGCGTTGCAGCCGCTGCTTGGCAAAACCATAGTCTGTTTTGACCGGGAGCGCCAAGGGCTTGTGGCGTTGGAGCCGTTGCGCGAGCTGGAAGAGTCTTGTCTCAACCAGGTTGAGGCCGCGCACAGGCGTGAACCTCTCCGGCCATCCCTGCCGCGTGGCGTTGCCGCTGAAGGTTGGAGCGAAGGGCTGTCGCCCAAGCTGGCGCACGCCGTACTGGAGCGGCTTTTACGCGCAGGCAGGCTTGTGGCTGAAGGCGATGGTGTGCGCCTTGCGACGCATGCCGTGGCTCTGAATGCCAGTCAGAGTGACATTCGGGCTCGCCTGCTGGAGATCTACAAGACGGCAGGACTGACGCCGCCCTCGCTCCGTGAGGCGGAGGAACAGCTTGACATGGCAGCCTCGGCGGACAGCCGCCAGCTTGGCGACGTGTTCAAAATGCTGCTGTCTGAAGGCGAACTGGTCAAGCTGCGCGAGGGGCTGTATGCGGCGTCCGGCGCAGTGGAAGATCTCAAAACGCGGATACGCGCGTGGTTTGCCGACCATGACAACCTGGATCCCGCCGCTCTGCGCGACATCAGCGGCGGCCTGTCGCGCAAATATCTGATTGCCTATCTGGAATACTTTGATCGTGAGCGTTTTACCTTGCGTGTGGGCGATGTGCGCCGCCTGCGTGGTTAGGGGCCGGGCAGTCCGGCAGATCCCGTTTCGCGGACTTTGTCGTACGCCTTGTCCGGCGCACCGGCGGCTGGCAGAGGGAGGCAGCCAAAGGCAGAATGCCGATGTCGGGGAGGCGTTTTTGAGGAGGCGCGGCTTCCCTGAACCGTTATCCGGCTTCTGGCCGCGAAGAGCCGCCAGCCAGCAAGCGGCTGCACGGCAACGCGCACAGATTCCAGGCGTGCTGCCTTTTTGCGGCTGCCATGCCGCCACGGAAGAACGGTGTTGATTGAAGTGGCGCAGAAACAGACTGCCCGGCGCAGGCGTGCATGCGTCAGAGTGCCGGTGTGTGAAAGCGCACGGGCGGTACTCCATGAACCATGGACATGTGGAAACGCCAGGCCGCCGCACAAAAGCATTCCGCAGGCAAATGGCCCCGTATGGCACTGTTTGAACCAGCCCGGTTTCAGAAGAAGCGCTCCTCGACCTTAAAAAACTCCAGGAAAGTGTTGGTTAAGGGCGAGGGCGCGCTCCATTTTGTATTATTCCGATTCCGTCCTGTTTTTTCGTCTTCTTCAGAACGCTAGAGCGTTGTCTTCCGGCGCACAATTGCGCTAGCTGTCTTTTTCTGCTTCGGTTTTCTGCCCGTCTGCGTCGTTAAGGGCTTTAACGCGGGCAAGAAACTTGTCACGGCAGTCGTAACTGCAAAAATGATATACGGTTTCACCGTTACGGACAGTGATGTTGGAGTCGGCGTCAACATAGGCACCGCATTCGGGATCCTTGACCAGCTCGCCGTCAATGACGCGTTGTTCCGTGCGTTTTTTTTCGTCATCGGCGTTTTTTTTGCGGTCGTTCATGAACATGCGATAGACGCCATAGACGACAAGGGCGATCAGAAGCCATTTCCACATGGGGGACGTACCTCCGGAGGGTTGTCATGACTGATGGATGCGGTTAGCGGTCACGCTGTAGGAAAGCTGTGCCAGCAGGCTGGCAGGACAGCGTCCGTCGGGCAAAACGAGATCGGGCGCCAGGTCAGCAAGCGGGACAAGAACAAAGGCGCGCTCGGCCATGCGCGGATGGGGCAGGATCAGGCGTGGCGTTTCCATGACGACATTGCCAAACAACAGCAGATCCATATCGATGACGCGCGGCCCAAAACGCAGGGCGGGGTCAGAACTGCGCACACGGCCGAGGCGGGTTTCTTCTTCCAGCAAAAGGTCAAGCAGGGCCATGGGCGACAGGGTGGACGGACAGGCAAGACGCAAAACCTGATTGGCGAACCAGGGTTGATCGCGGTATCCTTGAGGCTCCGTGAGATAAACAGGCGAAACGCCGACAATGGAAAGCCCCCGCGCGGCAAGGGCCGAGCGGGCAGCCTCCAGATGCTGCTCGGGCACGCCCTGGTTTGAGCCAAGGCAGACAAAGGCGGAAATGGCGTCTTGCATGAGATATTCTGTATCCCGGGAAAGAGCGGAGTGTCAATGCGTGGACCGGCTGGCACTGCGCACTGCGAGAAGAGAGCAACTGGCTTGCGGTATTTTGCCAGACACACAGAAGTCTGGCGGGCTTGCGGGGAGGGCATAATGGCGATACATGACGATCCATGAGGACAACAGAGTTTTTCCCCGTGTCCCTGGCGTTGCACTGGCTGGAAAGCCTGCTGACCGTGCGAGGACTGTCACGCAATACGGTGGCTGCCTATGGGCAGGATCTGGATACATTGCGTGTATTTCTTGAAGCGGCTCAGAAGCCCTTCGGCGATCTTGATGAGGAGCTGCTTATGCTGTTTGCCGCCTGGCTCAGACAGCGCGGCGACAGCAGCCGGACGCTGGCCAGGCGACTTTCGGCGTTGCGTCAGTTTTGCGAGTGGTGCACGGAAGAAAAGGCGCTGGACAAAAATCCCCTGGCCCTGGTCGATGGCCCCAAATTGCCGGCGCGCCTGCCTGAGGTGCTCAGCAGAGAGGAAATGCAGGCGATGCTGGATGCGCCCGTAGTAACGGGTGACAAGGCAAAACTGGGCCGTCGCGATCGGGCGATGCTCGAACTGTTGTACGCAGCAGGATTGCGTGTGTCAGAACTGGTCAGCCTGCGTCCGCTGGACCTGGATCTTCAGGCCGGTATCGTCAGAGTGTTTGGGAAGGGGGGCAAGGAGCGGCTTGTGCCGCTGCACGACAGGGCCGTGGCGCTGCTTGGGGCGTATTTGCGGGATACGCGACCGGGATTCGAACCGGTTGACGACGAGGTGTTTCTAAATCGTTCGGGCCGCAAGCTCACGCGGCAGGGCGTGTGGAAACTGATCAAGCGCTATGCGCTGCAAGCGGGGATCCACAAGGATATTTCTCCTCACACGTTTCGTCATTCGTTTGCCACACACCTGCTGGAGGGAGGCGCTGATCTGCGCTCCGTGCAAATGTTGCTCGGCCATGCCGATATGGCGGCTACAGAAATCTATACCCATGTGCAGGCCCGGCGCCTGCGCAGAGCACACGACCTCTATCATCCCCGTGCCAGAGCCGCCGGCCATGCTCCGGACGGAGCGGGCCGCGGCGAAGGCGTCTGATTGCCTATAGTCTGTTTCAATTGCAAGCCCTTCCGGCAGAAGCCGCACACCGGCTGTCCCGGCAGGGCTGAAAAGCAAGTCCGCCCTGGCCGGGGACTCGTCCGTTTTTACAAAAGAACAGGATAGCCAGCATGCAACGCTCATGAGGTTGCGAGGCATGCTTGACGTCATGGCACAGGTCGTTTTAATTAAGTAAATGCTTAATTCATCAGAGACATCCGTATCATTTCCCGCCCTGTACCGGATTTTGGCTGACGAGACCCGTTACCGGCTTATTGTGCTTCTGCTCGGGCATGATTACTGCGTGTCAGAACTGGCCCGTATGCTTGCCGTGAGTGAAAGCGCCGTATCGCAGCAGTTGAAGATGCTCAAGGAGGTGGGCATGTTGCACGGCGAGCGACGCGGCCACTTCATGCATTACACCATTGACCGTAAAATACTGTGGATGCTTTCTTGTGATCTTCAGCAACTGGCCAGTATGGAACGCAAGGAGCGTACAGAGGCCGATACGGGATGCGCCTGCACAAAATGCGGTGACGGTTGTTCGGCTGAAGTGAAGTTTTTTTGCCACGGTGCACCGGACATGGAGGGAAAAACGGCATTGCCTATGGCTCCGGCCGACAGGAGGAAGCACTGACATGTCCGCTATGATATATATTGGAACCGCCGTGCTGCTGGGCTGGTCATTTTACAAAGATCGCCAGAAAACCCTGCTGGCACTGAAAAAAGCCTGGAAAGCCTTTGAAAATATTCTGCCGCAATTTCTTTCCATTCTGCTGTTAGTCGGTTTTATCCTGACTGTACTGGATGAAGCCTTCATTTCCCGGCTGCTTGGCAGCCAATCCGGGCTGACAGGCATGGCTATTGCCGCTGTGATTGGATCTGTAACGCTCATCCCCGGCTTTATTGCCTTTCCGCTGGCGGCATCGCTGCTGGCGGCAGGAGCCGGGTACGGTCAGATCGCCATGTTCCTGACGACGCTGATGATGGTAGGCATTGTCACGCTCCCCCTGGAATCGACCTATTTCGGCAAACGGCTGGCCATAGCGCGCAACCTCTATGCCTTTATCTATGCCGTCGTTTCGTCACTTATCCTGGGGGCGTTGCTATGAAAGCCCTGCTTATGCGCTATCGTATGGCGATTCTTTTTCTCTTTGCGGGAGCGGCCCTGACGGTATTTGAGCCTGATATGGGCTGCCGGGCATTTGCACTGACGTGGGACAACATCCTTGAAATGTTGTCGTTCATGCCGCCCATTTTTGTTCTTCTTGGCTTGTTGGACGTATGGATAGACCGGGAAACCATGATGAAATACATGGGCGACAAGTCCGGACTGCGTGGCAATGCGCTGGCATTTTTGCTCGGCTCGGCTGCTGCCGGACCGCTGTACGCGGCGTTTCCCATGGCCGGAATCATGCTGAAAAAGCGCGCCAGCATGATGAATATATTTATTTTTATTGGAGCATGGTCAACAACAAAGGTCCCATTGATCATGTTTGAAACCGCAACACTTGGTTTTCGTTTCATGGCGCTCAGGCTGCTGTTCAATATCGTCGGCATTGTCCTGATTGCCAAGATCCTCAATGTCCAGGCCCGCAAGATAGCTCTGCCGCTGGCGGCAGACTAGGGCAGTCCTGGTCTTGTTGCGCGGTCGGAATGCCGGAGAGAGCCGGCGTGCTGGGGGCACCCGTTGCGTGATTTGCAGGAGCCCTGATCGGTTGCCTGCCGCATGATCGTGGGGCGCGCAAAGCCCGGGAAACGGGGAAGGGCGAAAGCGAATATTTTCCGACAAGGCCCTGCATCCAACTTATGGATCCTTTGGACTTGTTGTGCGGTGCCTGTATAATGCAACCCCTGCCGGATCTACGCAACAGTGCGATGGAAACCGGCAGGGGTTGGCATATTGGCAACGTGGCCGCAACTTACATTTGCAGCGCTGAGAAGTCGGCCAGGCGGTCAAGCCGCAGCATGATGGCCTTAAGGAGGTTCAGGCGGTTGCGGCGAATGGTTGGATCGTCGCATATCACCATGACGTTATTAAAGAAGTTATCGACGGAAGGCCGCAGTTCGCCGAGTCTGATCAGCAGGGCGTCAAAATCGGCGGCGGCATGCAGTGCGTCGAAGTCTGCAAAAACCTGTTCCAGGTGAGCAGCCAGATCTTTTTCGGCATCGTTGTCGAACAGAGCCGGGTCATACCGACCTGTCAGCGCTTCGTCGTTGCCCTGCTTGCGCAGAATATTTCCCACGCGTTTGAACGTCTGCACTGCGGACAGGAATCCTTCGCTCTGCCCAAAGGCTTCAAGTGCGCGCAGACGACGATCGGCGGCCCAGACCTGGCCAGCTCCGGTGGAGGTGATGGCTTCCACAAACAGCGTGTCATGCCCTCGGGCGAGGAAGAGGTTTTTGACGCGGGCCACAAAGAATTCATGGAGCTTGGCGGCGGCTTCTTCAGGGGCCAGCTTCCAGCGGCGTTCGCCATAGAGTTCGCGGGCCTTGGCAAACAAGGCCTCCACGTCGACCAGCAGACCCTTTTCCAGCATAATGCGGGCAATGCCGAGCGCTGCGCGGCGCAGGGCATAGGGATCTGCGGCTCCGGTGGGAATCATGCCCAGCCCAAAGCACCCGACAAGGGTATCGGCCTTATCGGCCATGGACAGCAGCGCGCCAAGCAGGCTTGCAGGCACGGGCGAATCCGGGCCCGCCGGCAGGTATTGCTCGGCCAGGGCGTCGGCCACAGCCTTGCATTCGCCTTTTCTGCGGGCGTAGATACCCCCCATGATACCCTGGAGCGTGTCAAATTCGCCGACCATTGCTGAGACAAGATCGGCTTTGGACAGCAGACCGGCTCTGGCCGCATCCTCGCTTGTGATGCCAAGAGGCTCTTCGGGTTCATCGGCCAGCCGGGCGTGATCGGCCAGCCATACGCACAGCTGTGAAACGCGGCGGCACTTGTCGCCCATACTGCCAAGCGGAGCTAAGAAAATGACGTGGTCGAGCTCTTCAAGCCAGGCGTCAAAGGTGCTCTCAAGGTCGCTGCGCCAGAAAAAGCGGGCGTCTTCAAGACGGGCGCGAAGCACGCGTTCCCAGCCCTTGCGCACAAGCTCCACATCCGGCGGCGTCATGTTCAGAACCGTGACAAAATACGGCAGCAGTTCGCCTTGCTGGTTTTGCACGCCAAAGCTCTTCTGATGGGTTTCCATACTGGTCAGAAGCACTTCGCGGGGCACTTCCAGATAGGACGGATCGATATTGCCCAGCAGGGGCACAGGATGTTCGCACAGGCCCTGCACTTCGTCGAGGAGCGATTCCTTCCAGATGACGGAGCCGCTGACAGTGGCAGCCTGTTCGTTGCCACCGCGGATGATGATCGCGCGCCGATCTATGGCTGCGGGGATCACTGCGGCCTTGATCATGGCGTCGTCGTAGTCTTTGGCGTTGAGGATAGCAAAGGGGCCGGGGCCGTGTTCACGGTGCCCCCAGGTTTCGCGGCCCGACTGCACGCCGCCAATGGCAAAAGGCACGACATCGCCGTCCAGCAGGGCTACAATCCAGCGCAAGGGACGGGCAAAGGCAAAATCTCCGCTGCTGCCCCAGCGCATACGTTTGGGAAAGGGCAGCGCCGCAATAATGGCCGGACAGAGTTCGGTCAGCACCTGGGCGGCGGAGGCCCCGCCCTTGACGACACGAGCCGCCAGATAGGCCCCTTTTTCGGTGTTCACAGTTTCCAGCGCAGAGACGTCGACACCGCTGGTTCTGGCAAATCCTTCGGCGGCCTTGGACGGCTGGCCTGTGGCATCAAAGGCCACACGGGCGGGCGGTCCCATGACCAGTTCTTCCCGCCGGGGCTGAACAGTGTCCAGCCCGTCAATGCGTACGACAGCCCGGCGGGGCGTGGAACGGACGTTTATGGAGACAAAGCCGAGGTCCGCGTCTCTTAAACCTGTGCTGAAGCGGTTGGAAAGTTCCTGTTCGGTGCCGGGCAGAAAGCGGGCCGGCAGTTCTTCGGTGCCGATTTCAAGAAGGAAGGTAGCCATATCAGTTTTTCCCTCCGGCCAGCATGGGGTAGCCCATTTCCTTGCGCTGGGCGGCATACAGGCGGGCTACCTGAGAGGCCAGCGCGCGTACCCTGCCAATGTAGGCCGTGCGTTCGGTGATGGAAATGGCGCCGCGGGCATCCAGCAGATTGAACGTATGCGAGCACTTGAGGCAGTAGTCATAGGCCGGCCAGAGCAGCCCCTTGGCGGCCATCGCCTTGCATTCGGCTTCAAAATCGTTGAAGTGCTGCAGCAGCATGGCGGCGTTGCTTTCGTCAAAATTATAGCGGGACTGTTCGACTTCGTTCTGATGGTAGATCTGTCCGTAGGTGACATGCTCATTCCAGTCGAGATCGTAAACCGAATCCTTGCCCTGCAAATACATGGTCAGCCGTTCGAGCCCATAGGTCATTTCCACGCTGATGGGCGAAAGATCGATGCCGCCTACCTGCTGGAAGTAGGTGAACTGCGACACTTCCATGCCATTGAGCCAGACTTCCCAGCCGAGTCCCCAGGCGCCCAGCGTGGGGGATTCCCAGTCGTCTTCGACAAAGCGGATGTCGTGCTCGGACGGATGGATGCCAAGGGCGCGCAGGCTGTTCAGGTAAAGCTCCTGCACGTTGTCGGGCGAAGGCTTCAGAATGACCTGGAACTGGAAGTAGTGTTGGAGACGGTTGGGATTTTCACCATAGCGGCCATCGGTAGGGCGTCTGGACGGTTCTACATAGGCCACATTCCACGGTTCCGGCCCGATAACGCGCAGGAAGGTGGAAGGGTTGAACGTCCCCGCGCCGCACTCGATGTCCATGGGCTGGGCGATGACGCACCCCGTCCGTGCCCAGTAGTTCTGCAGGGTGAGAATGACATCTTGAAAATACATGATTCCTCCAGAAACCCAGGGGTTTCTTGTTGTGGTCAGACTTTGCCAAACCGTCCGCGATCCCAGACAAGACCGAGGTGGTATTGCACAAATTCGTCAATATATCTAGCGCAATCTTGACGCTCGTGGGCGGTAAGCCCGTCGTGCCCCCAGCATTCCGGAGGCGCGTCCTGCACGGTAGCCAGCGCCCGGAGCATGGCCGGGGTCAGCCTTCCCTGGCTGCGCTGCCCCTTGCCTGCCGCGCAACGCGGGCAACGCACAGCCCCTTCCGGGACGCTCCAGAAGGCGTCCTCTCCCGCCGTATCGCCTTCATTAAAGCCAAGTGGCGCGCCGCAGGCAGAGCAGCGGGCAAACGAGGGGACATATCCCTGCCCTGAGGCAAGCCTCAACCGGAACAAAATGGGCAGCGTTTCCGGTACGGCGGCATCTCCTTCAAGCAAAGTCAGCAGAGATTGCGTCAAGGTCAGCGCCTCGCCGGCGTCATCCTGGGGCAGCCCCAACGCCTCAAGAAAGCGCAGACAGTTCATCGCCATGCCAAGCCGGGAGCCACCCGTGCGCAGCGAGCGCGGCCCCCACACCAAGGAGGCTTCGCACAGCGTGGGAAACTGTCCAGTCCGGCCTGTATCCACGCGGATACGTAAAAGGTTCAACATATCCAGACAGCCAGGAAATCGTTTTCTGCTGCGGCTGCCGCCAAAGGCAAACACATGCACTATGCCGTGCCGGTGCGTGAGCAGGCGCAGCCAGACATCGATTTCTCGAAAACGCCCCAGGCTCAGCACCAGGGCCGTATCTGTCCATTCCATACTGTTTTAGGGCTTGGGAGGAAAGGTCAGCGTCCTGGCCTGTCCCCGGGCGCCTGGCGACGCCATGGGGGTGCCGTCATAAACCAGACGGACGCCTCCGGCATTGCCGAGGCGCAGTGTCAGGCTCTTCTTAAAGGTAAAGGTCGCGCCTTCGCCCTTGCGCAGGGAAAACTCCATGGGCTTGGCTGTGTCGGAATGGACCATCACCCAGCAGGTATCGACAGCATTGATCACCAGTTTGTGATTTTCGGGCTTGTCGGCAGGGTTCTGCGCATCCTGATCCGCGCGATCGGCAGCCGCGGTTTCTCCCTGTCCGGCGTCGGCAGTCACTGCGGCCGCTCCGGTTTGCGCTGCGGCACTGCTTGAGGAAGAGTCCGTTTGTCCGGCCACAGATTGCTGTCCGGCTTCCCCCGTGGAAGCCGCAGTCCCGGCACCTTGCGCGCCAGCGCCAACGGCAGGCAGCGTGACTTCAGGCGCCGCGGCGCTGTGCGAGTCATCCGTGTCCGGCGAGCTCTCCGTTGCCGGGAGCGCTGCTGGCTGGCTGACTTCCTGCTGGTCTGTGACGGTGTGCCAGATCTCCAGTGCCTGAGTGACAATGGGTTCGCGGAACCAGAAAACGGCCGCGGCCGCAGCCATCACCACAAGCAGGCCTATCAGGCGGAGTGCTGTGGCTGCGTCAATGCGCGGGGCAGAGAATGAAGAGATCCTGCTGCCCCGCGTCACCAGCGGGGCGGGGGGAGGCGTTTCTTCCTCCACCAGCACAGCAAGCGCCTCATGTACAAGATCCGCAGGGACGCCCACCATGGACGCATATGCCTTAATGAACCCGCGAGCATAGGCAGGGTGGGGCAGATCCTTGAGGTTGCCGTCCTCAATGGCCTGAATGGTGGAGACAGACAGTTTCAATCTGTCGGCCATTTCCTGTACTGACAGATTATGTCGGGTCCTGGCTTCCAGGAGTATGGCACCCAGCTCGTTCAGCGTCATGACAGCCTCCGGGGAAAGAGCAATGCAGGTTCTGCTGTTGGCGTTAGAGACGGATGTCGATCACGGCGCGCTTGCGGAGCTGTTCCATGTATTCGACAAGCCGTTCCTGCATTTTGGGCTGGCGCAGGATGTTTTCGATCTGCCCGCTGACTTCTTCCAGCGACGACGTGCTGCCGTCGGTATTGGAGTCAAGCAGCTTGATCTGGGCAGGCATGCCGTTGAGCAGAAACAGCTCTGTCACTTCCCCCTGCTTGAGGTTGCCGATCTGGCTCTTGACATCGGGAGCAAGATCGTTCCAGGGGATGAAGCCAAGATCGCCCCCCTGTTCCTTCATGGGGCCGACAGAAACTTTTTTGACCGTTTCCTCAAAGTCGAGCTTGCCGCTGCGCAATTTGTCGGCCCACTTTTTAGGCTCGCTTTCAGGAGGGTAGATAAGCAGAGCGAAGCGCACAGTGCGGCCGGCACCAAACATGTCGCTGTGCTCGTTGTAGTAGGCTTCAATTTCTTCCTTGCTGATCACGACCTTGCGCGCCACCATGTGCCCCAGCAGCTGCCGGGTCAAAAGCCCCTTGCGGATCTGTTCGCGGTATTCTGCCAAAGACATCTTCTGAGCGGCCAGCTGTTTGGCAAAATCCGCCTCGCTGAGTTTGGACTGGTTACGGAGCTGCTGCAGTTCAGCGTCGATTTCGCTGTCGGAAACCGTGATGGAAAGCCGTTGGGCTTCCTGGGTGACAATAAGGTCGTTAATCATGGATTCCAAAACATTACGGCGAAGCGTGGCTACAGCCTCCGGATCGGCCTTGGCATCAAGCCCTGCGCGGAGCAGCGCTGGTGCGACGGCGCGATCCAGATCATAGGCACTGATCATGTCGCCGTTGACAACGGCCACAACTTTGTTGAGCGGGGCGGCGACAACCTGAACACACAAGGCCATGCACAGCACGACCACAAAGGCAAGAACACGCAAGATGCTCACTCCTTATCAGTACAATACGACAGCGGCGGTCAACTGCGGGGAACACCCCCGCGCCAGCCACGATCCGAAATTGCTAGATAGCTCTTTTTACGGTAAGATGCAACGTTCAGAAAAAACAGTCCCGTATTGCGCAATGCTCCAAAAGCACGCAACCAGGGCCGTTTGACGCGTCTTTTTGGGGAGGAAACGATTTATGGGTGCTGTGGGACCTTCTGCCGCGGAGGTGCTTGCGCGGATGTGGGAAGGGCGCCGTCCGGGGAGTGCCGCCCCCCGTGGGCGGGCGCTGGTTCGGGCGTGGTGGCGGGCCTGCCGGCCTCCGTTTTTGATTGTGGACCTGATTCCCGTGGCGCTGGGTCTGGCACTTGCTGTGCGCCAGCCCGACGGCACCCTGCTGCCGCTGCCGGCATGGCCGTGGGAGCGGTGCCTGCTGGTGCTGCTGGGGTGCTTTTGCGTGCATACCGTCGCCAACATCGCCAACGATCTGTTTGATTATATTCTGGGAGTGGACACTGACGACACCATTGGCGGCACCGGCGTCATTCAAAGCGGCGCCATCACTCCGCGCGCGATCACGCTGGCCATTGCCGCCCTGCTGGCCGCAGGGCTGCTGATCGCCTGGGCGCTGCTGAACGCAAGCCGGCAGTTCTGGCTTTTGCCGCTGCTGGTCTTTGCCGCTTTTTCGGCGGTCTTTTATGTGGCGCCGCCCATCCGTTACGGACATCGCGGTTTTGGCGAACTGTTTGTCGCCCTGAACATGGGATTTTTGATGGTATGCGGCACGCATGCGGTGCTGGCAGGGAGCTTTTCGCCACATTCGCTTGCTTTTGGACTGCCGGTCGGGCTGATGGTCGCCGGAATACTCTATTTCCAGAGTCTGCCGGAAATCGAGACAGACGCCATGGCGGGCAAGCGCACCTTGGCCGTACACCTGGGCAAGCAGCGCGCCAAACTGATTTATGACATCTGGTGGCCAGTGGTCTGGGGCTTCATGCTCAATCTTTGGGCATGCGGGCTGACAGGCTGGCCTGTTGTACTGGGATTGTTGACCATTCCCCTTCATGTGCGGGCGTCACGCCTGCTGCATGCTGCACGTTCTTCGCAAGACTGGCTGGCGCTGGACGGTCATGGCAGTCTTGTGCGCAAGCTGTATCTGCTGAACGGTCTGGCTTTGGTGGCCGGGGCTTTTTGGGGATAGCGCCATTTTATGGCTGCCTGAACCACATCGCCAGCGTCTCTGCTGACTGCCTGGCCACGGCTGCGGCAGCGAGGAGACTCTTGTAAAAAGCGGGGATCGTTCAGGCCCGTACAGGCAGACGCGGCAAAGAGAGCGCTGCCGCGCGGCTGTCGCGCCCCTTTGACAAAAGGCGGCGTTCGGGTAAACATGTTCGTCCCGCCGAATCCTTCGGCGGCGTTCGATTAACCTTTTTGTTGTGTTCTTGAGGTAGTCATGCGCGCAGAGCAATGCCTGACGGCGGCATTCAAGACCGTCTTGTCCGAAAGCCATTTCGACTGGCCTGCCAAGGCCGTTATCGAGCCGCCCAGGGATGCCCGGCATGGGGATCTGGCATCCAATATGGCTATGGTGCTGGCCAAGCAGGCCGGACAGTCTCCGCGGGAGCTGGCCGCGACGATGGCGGAAGCCTTGCGGAACGCTGAACCCTCTCTGGCGTCGGTGGAGATTGCCGGTCCGGGATTTTTGAATGTGACGTTCAGCCCGGATTTCTGGCGCGAGGTCGTGTTGCGCGTTGAGCGGGGCGGCAAGGCGTTTGGCGCTGGCGAAAGCGGCCTGCGGCAAAAGGTCCAGGTGGAGTTTGTTTCGGCCAATCCGACAGGGCCGCTGCATATCGGACATGGGCGCGGCGCGGCCGTGGGCGACAGCCTGATGCGCGTGTTGCGCTTTGCCGGTTATGATGCGCAGGCCGAATATTATATCAATGACGCCGGAAGGCAGATGCGCCTGCTCGGCCTGTCGGTCTGGCTGCGCGTTAAGGAACAGTCTGGCCTGCCTGTCGAGTGGCCCGAGGAATACTACCGCGGCTCCTATATTTCTGACATCGCGCACGATATGCTGGCTGAAGATCCGCGTCTTGCCAAGCTGTCTGACGAGGAAGGCCAGCAGCGTTGCTATGAAAAGGGCATGGCGGTCATTTTTGACGGCATCAAGGAAGATTTGGCCGAGTTCCGCGTGCGGCACGACGTGTGGTTTTCAGAAAAGACACTGGTCGAAAGTGGCGCTGTGGATCAGGCCTTTGCAACCCTGAAGGAAGCCGGGCTGACCTACGAGCAGGATGGCGCTTTGTGGTTCAAGAGCACGACGTTTGGCGACGACAGGGATCGCGTGCTGCGCAAGTCCGACGGCTCTTTGACCTATTTTGCGTCAGACATTGCGTACCATCATAACAAGTATGCGCGTGGCTTTAACAAGGTGGTGGATGTCTGGGGCGCCGATCACCACGGCTATGTGCCCAGGATGCGCGCGGCCGTGCAGGCGTTGCATCAGCCTGTCGAATCGTTCCATGTAGTGCTCATTCAGCTTGTCAACCTGATCAAAAACGGCGAGCAGGTTGCAATGTCCACCAGGGCAGGGCAGTTTGAGACGCTGGCAGATGTGGTGCGCGAGGTGGGCGTGGACGCTACACGGTTCATGTTCCTGCTGCGCAAGGCCGACAGTCCTCTTGATTTTGATCTTGACCTGGTGCGTCAGCGCAGCATGGACAATCCCGTGTATTATGTGCAGTACGCGCACGCGCGTATTTGCGCCATGCTGCGCAAGAGTGCCGAGGCCGGCATTGATCTGCCCGCAAAAAGCACGCTTGAAATGCTGGCTGCGCTGGAAGACGCAGACGAGCTTGCTCTGCTGCGGACACTGGATCGGTTTGAGAATGTGACGGCGAGCGCTGCCGAGCAGCTTGCACCGCACTATGTGAGTTACTATCTGATGGAGCTTGCCGGACAGCTGCACAGCTACTACGCCAGCCATCCTGTCCTTCAGGCCGCCGAGCCGAAACAGGTGGTGGCGCGTTTGGCACTGCTGCGGGCGGTGCGTCAGGTACTCGCCAACGGACTTGAACTGCTGGGCGTTTCGGCTCCGGACAGCATGTGACTTTTAGGCGGACCGTGCCATGTTCAATCTGAAGTCATTGTTTTCAGCGCATAACGCATTGCGGCCGCGCCGGGCTACGCGGGAGACGCCCGTTCAGCCCAAAGGCGAACCGAGCGCACGCACAGGTTGGAAGGGCCTGACGATCACGCTCAGCGTCGGCGGTGTCCTGGCTTCAGGTATCGGACTGATTGTCCTGCTGGCCTGGGTGTTCTTTTTTGGTATTATTGTAGGAAGAGGGTATAATCCGGAAACAACAGTGCCTGGAGCGGCGCTTTTGGCGCAGATCGAACCGGATCCTTCCGCCGAAGAGTCTGAAAGCGCCATCCTCAGGGCTGAAGAACTGACGTTCTTCCGCGATCTCAAGCAGCCTGAAGGGGCTGCATCCGCTTCTCCTCCCGCCGCACCACAGGCGCAGGCATCGGCCAAACCGTCTGGCGAGACGACGTCCGCCGCTACGGCCCGCCAGACTGTCCGCGAAACGGCCCCTCAGAAGGTGGACAGTGCGGCGAACAGCGCGCCGCTGTTGGATTTTGTTTTCCAGGTCGCAACCTATAAGTCGCCTGAACCTGCTGAAGCCCTGCGTGAGCGGCTGGAAGCGCTCGGCATGCGGACGCGGTTGTCCAGCGAAAAGACGTCCAGCGGGAAAAGTCGCTGGTACAGGGTGAATGTGCTGCTGCGCGGCACGGAGGAAGCCGCGGCGGGCATTAAAGCTGACCTGGCTGCCATCGGTATTCATGACGCGCTGATCATTTCCCGTAAGCCCGCAAGGTAACAACAGGGTGCAGGG
>DVMI01000099.1 GCA_018715085.1 Candidatus Avidesulfovibrio excrementigallinarum
GCAAACAAAAAAGCGATACCGTGGTATCTTGCGCTTTCTTACCCGAAGCGTCACTTCGTTGTCAAGCGTTTTTTTTGCCGGACCGGCATTTTCTGCCGGTTCAAAACCCCGATTTCGATTTGTCAAACCGTTTCGGCGAACTCGTTCACCGCAGCGGCGAGGTCGGGTTATGCGCCTTTTGCCCCTCCCTGTCAACAACTTTTTGCAAAAATTTTACATCATTCAAAAATAATTCTATAATCATTTGAAATATAATAAAATTTATTTTTGATCCTTACATCCTGTCTGAAGTTCCTTTCAGGAACGCCGGACAGCCGGCCCCCCATGCCGGTCACAGTGCCCGTTGCAGGCCGTCTGTCTTGGCGGTTGCAGGCTGCGGCGCACGAACCTGACGAGACGACACTGACCACAACACAGCCGCCTGTCTTGGCGGTTGCAGGCTGCGGCGCACGCCAAAAATGTCACAGCGCAGGGGCACAGCGGATGCCGGTCTGGTTTGCGCCGCGGCATTGCACCGGCAGACAACGCGGCACAGACATGGGAAAACCGCATGCGCTGAAGGAGCCGTCGCAGCAACAGCAGAAGCAGCGGCAGCAGAAGAAGAGCCGTCCGCTTTGGCGCTGCAGGCCTTTCAACTGGCGGACAGCCGGAGTGCGCGGCAACGCAGGCGCCAGGACGGCCGGACGGGAACGCGCGCCCACAGCGCCATGCCGGAACAGCACCACGGCGCCTGTTCTGGCGGCATTGTGCGGATATGCCCGCGCCGGAAAGGGGGCAGAAGTGCCGGCAGCAACAGCAGAAGCAGCGGCAGTCCTGGAAGCGATCATTGTGCATGGCTGCGCGGCCTCCGGCTGTTGCGGCAGGCCGACGCATTGCCCTGGCGTCTTTTCTTATGGCCGGGCCTGCCCTGCCCTCTCCGCCTCTGGCTGACTGAGCCGCCCGTTATGGCTGGCGGCCGGAAAGCGCCGCACCCTTCAGGCACAGGTTCGCGCGGAACCGCTCCGGCCGTTGCGCGCTACGCGCGACGGACAGCAGGCGGCGTTTTGCGCGCTGCTGACCCCGCGGGCGGCTCTGCACACTTTGCTTTGCCCGGGATTTTCCCGATGCAGAACGGCCGGCGCTTTTTCCAAACGGTTTTCCCGCTCCATGGCGTTCTGACGGCACACGGCGATCTCTGCCCACAGTCCGCAGACCAGGCCACTGCCTGGGCCAGGGAGCTGTTGTCAGGAAAATTTTGGAGAAGGGAGGAGACGCCCTGCAACCACGTTGGGAAAAGGGCATGGAAGTGCCGGAGGAAGAACGCCCTTCCAGGGGGCATGTTCCCTTCCTCCGGGGTTATGTCTGCTGCGGGCTGTTCCGGGCGGGCGGCTTATTCGTCGGTCAGGCGGCGGAAGCCTTTTTTGGACGCGCCGCACACAGGGCAGGTCCAGTCGTCAGGCAGGTCTTCAAAGCGGGTGCCGGCCGGAATTTTGCGCCGGCGATCGCCGCGATCGGGATCATAAACATAGCCGCAGTTGGCTACGGGACAACGCCACATGTCTTTGGGTTCCGCCATGGCGGACGCCTCCTTGAACTACACTTCAAACAGCATTTCGAGGTCTTCGCGCGTCAGGGACTTCCAGGTGTCCTGTCCGGGAATGACCGCCTCTGCCACACCCCGCTTCATATCCTGAAGCTTGAGGATTTTTTCTTCCACGCTGTTCTGGCAGATGAGCTTATAGGAAAAGACCTGCCGCGTCTGCCCGATACGGTGCGTACGGTCTGTTGCCTGGCTTTCCACTGCGGGGTTCCACCACGGGTCGTAGTGGATGACGTAGTCCGCCGAGGTAAGGTTCAGGCCCGTTCCCCCTGCCTTGAGCGAGATCAGGAAAATGGGAATCGAAGGACTGCTGTTGAACTGATCCACCTGCTCCAGACGGTTCTTGCTTGTGCCGTCGAGGTAGCAGAAGGGGATGTCGGTCATTTGCAGCCAGTTGCGGATGATTTGCAGCATCTGCACGAACTGCGAGAACACAAGCACCTTGTGTCCGCCTTCGACGATGTCAAAGATCATGTCCTTGAACGCTTCAAACTTGCCGGAAGGCAGGCTTGCCGTGCTGAACCCGGGCATATCCACCTTGAGCAGCCGCGGGTGGCAGCAGATCTGGCGGAGCTTGAGCAGCGCATCGAGGATGGACATCTGACTCTTGGCCATGCCCTTGCTTTCCACATCGGCAAGCACCTGCTCGCGGAGCTTGCGCGTCAGGGCGGTGTACAGCTCGATCTGCTCGTCGGTCATGGCGCAGTAGGTGACGTTTTCCACCTTGGGCGGCAGATCCTTGGCCACTTCGACCTTGGTGCGGCGCAGAATGAACGGCTTGACCCGCGAACGCAGGTATTCGAGCGTTTCGCCGTCTCCGTCGCGAATGGGTTTGACGACGCCGCGCTGGAAGGCATGTTGCGAGCCAAGAAAGCCCGGCATCAAAAACTCGAACAGCGACCACAGCTCGAACAGGTTGTTTTCAATGGGCGTACCCGAAAGGCACAGGCGCATGCGCGACTTGATGGCCCGCACCGAACGCGCGGTGATCGTATTCGGGTTTTTGATGTTCTGCGCTTCGTCAAGGATGACGGCGTTGAAGAAATGCTTTTCGAGTTCCTCCAGATCCCGGCGCAGCAGCGCATAGGTGGTGATGACGAGCTTGGCCCCGGCCACTTTGCGGAACATTCCCTCGCGCCGGGTGCCATAGATGATCAGGCACTCGAGATCAGGCACAAATTTTTGGGCTTCGCGTTCCCAGTTGGGCAGTACTGAAGTGGGTACGACAATCAGGTTCGGTCCGTCCAGGCCGTGATTGACCATATGCTGGATGAACGAAAGCGTCTGGATGGTCTTGCCGAGCCCCATTTCGTCCGCAAGGATGCCGCCGAACCCGTATTCACTCAGGAAGTTGAGGTACGAGACCCCCTGCAGCTGATAGTTGCGCAACGTGGCCCGCACGCCAGTGGGCTGATCGACGGGCACCACTTCCCTGAAGTTGTGGATTTTTTCGCGCAGCGTATCCCAGAACGTGTCGGTTTCCACGTTGGGCAGGTCGTCAAGGAGGTTGTCCAGCACGGTGGATTCAAACTGCTTGAACTGACGTTTGGGAGGCTTGGCCGGATCAAAGCCCAGCGCCTGCAGCTTGTGAGCCAGTTTTTGCAGCCAGGCTTCAGGCAGGCTTGTGTAGGAGCCGTCCTTCAGCTGGACATAACGGCGCCCCTTGGCCCACGCCTTCCAAATTTTCTCCAGGGGCAGCTGCTGGCCGTCGTATTCCACGGAGATGTCGAGCGAGAACCACTTTTCTTTTTCGTTGCTTTCGAGCTTGGCCGAAATGACCGGCTGGGCAATGCGCACCTTGTAGCGGGTCAGCGCCTTTTCGCCGTACACACGCCAGTTTTCCACCAGCTTGGGGTAGGAATCGAGCAAAAAGGCGATGGCCTCTTCCGGTTCCATAAACCACAGCTTGTTACTGCGCGGCTGAAAGCGCATTTCGGCAAGCTGCGTCATCAGGTTGGCTTCTTCCGTCTGGTCGCGGCGCGCGAGGAACGTCTTGCCCTCGAACACATAGCTGCCTGTCTGGAAATCGGGGTTTGGCCCGGGCATGATGAATTCGCCGTGAATGGTCTCGTAGGTGTTTTGCACCTCAAGCGTCAGAAGGCTCCCCTCTTCTCCCAAAAACAGCTTGGGATCGTAGGTGGCCGGCTGGAAAATGGGCTCCATGACGCGCAGAAACTCTTCGGGCTCATAGAGTTCGGAGGCGGGCAGGCGCGTCCAGACCCGATCGAGGAATTCGGAAATATTGTCCTGCGGCACAACGGGGCGGTTGGCAATGAGCTCTTTGATCAGCGACGGCGCAAGGCTCGTCTGCACAGGATAGAAGCCCTGGTTCCAGCAGACCCACATGGGCATCTGCCCATGGAACGAGATTTCACCCTCGTCGTCGGTGATGCAGAACGGCGCCTTGCCGGCGCGCTGCAGATAGACGTCAAAATGCAGGCCGTCGTCGTCGAGCGCAGGCCTGAGCTTGAGCGTCATGGGCGTGGTCACGATGGTGCAGGGGATGTCCGTATCTTTCCAGAACAGATAATATTCCCGGCGCACGGCCCAGAAAAACCAGGACACAAGCCCCTCGGGAATTTCCACCCGGTGGCCGTAGTAGTCCAGAAAATGCCCGATCTGGCGGATAACGCTGATAAGCTGCGGCGAATGTTCGCACCATTCGGGGTTGCGCAGAATCTGCTCAAGCGACGTTTCCTGATGAACCGTTGACAGACCGGTCTTGTTCTGCCTCCCCCTGAACAGGGAGACAATCAGCCTGCCCGGTTCGGGGTAGAAGCGGAAAATAAGATAGTGACGGCCCGTTTCAGGCTCGAGGGAACTGGTGAAGAAATGACGGAAGCTCTGCCGCCAGTCCACCTTGGGGTGGCTGATTTCAGGCTCGATATCGTAATCTTCCTTCAAATCTGCGTGCAGCTTGATGGCGGCTGCAGCAGCATGAACGCACACCCCGGAGAAATCGTTATGACAGTTGCAGATATAGGAAATATTCCGCTCGGCCAGATTGAGCGAAAACCGCGACGCGTAGTTCTGCAGATCCTCGCCCTGAATGATGCCTTCAATTTCCCAGTAGTCGCCATCCTTCTGGATGGTCATTTTGTGCACGCCGCCGTTGGCTACAATCTGCCGCCCCGCATCCCGGATATATTCGGGGACGGTATCCTGTAGAAACTCCTGCACGATCTGAGAAGCGATGCTGTCCTCTCGCAAACTCATGATAGTTCCTTGTTCAAAACAGTGCTGTTCAGTTTGCCGATTCTAATCCTACTCTTTTTTTTTGTAAGCTAAGTTTCTACAGTTTTCAAGCTGCAAGATCAATGGTATGTGTTCTGGACAATACCGTCTTCCGTGGAGTATGCCGTATGATAAAAAAAACTATCGGTTTTGCCGGATATATTTTTCTATTGATTTTCGGATGGGCCCTGTGCCTGGCTGCTGCTTCAGAGCAACAGCCAACAACAGGCGATCGCATCATTTTTGGCAGTATCGGCGAACCCAGCAACTTGATTCCTTATCTTGCTACTGATTCGGCTTCCCACGAAATTGCAGGGCAACTCTATGTCGCGCCTTTGCGTTACGATAAAAATCTGAATATCGAGCTGTGGGCTGCAGAAAGTTACGAAGTGCTTGACGACGGCAGGCGCCTGCGCTTTACCCTGCGGCCCGACATC
>DVMI01000100.1 GCA_018715085.1 Candidatus Avidesulfovibrio excrementigallinarum
GAGGCGGAAAGCCCTTTTGACGAAAAGGGTTTCCGCCTCCCCCCGGCACAAACTCTTTCCTTTCTGTCAGGAGGACGGACGATGCGGATCAAAATCTGCGGCATGAGCGATCAGGCGGCCATTGACGCGGCGGCCGGGCTGGGCGTGGACATGTGCGGGTTTGTGTTTCATGCGTCCAGTCCGCGTGCTGTCGCGCTGGAGCGGGTGCGGGTGCTGGACACGCGGGGCATGGCGCGTGTGGGCGTGTTTGTGCGCCAGACGGCAGAAGAGACGGCCGCCGTCATGGAGCTGGCCCGGCTGGATTATGTTCAGCTGCACGGCAGGCAGGACACGGGGTTTGCCGGGTGCATTCCGGCGGCGCGGATTATCCGGGTGTTCAATCCCGCTGCGTATGCGGGAACAAACGCGCTTCAGGCGGCCATTGACGCCTGGGCCGGGTGCTGCGGGCTGTATCTGCTGGATGCGGGTGCGGGCAGCGGGCAGACACTGGACTGGGCGGCGCTGGCGCGGCTGCGTTTTCCGCGTCCGTGGCTGCTGGCCGGGGGACTGGATGCGCACAACGTGGCCGGGGCGCTGCGGCTTTGCCGTCCGGACGGGTGCGATTTCAATTCCCGGCTGGAAGACGCCCCGGGACACAAGGATCCGGCACGGATGCGCGCCGCCGTGCAGGCTGTGCGGGCTGCCTGCCAGCACGGCCCGGACGGGTTCTGAAGTTTCGGGGCGGGCGGAGGCCGCACCGGCTTGTGCCGGCAAGGGGAAGGACCGTTTTTTCATGATGTTTGACAGCGCCGCCCGGGGACGCGGGCCGTGCGGACTTTTGAGGGCCCGAAGCGGCTGTTGAACGCAACAACATAAGGACGTGAATGATGAAAAAGGGATATTTTGGCCGGTTTGGCGGCCGTTTTGTGCCGGAACTGCTCATGCCGCCGCTGCTGGAGCTGGAGCAGGCCATGGAAACCATTCTGCCTTCGCCTGCTTTTCAGAACGAGCTGAACGATCTGCTGTGCAACTACGCGGGGCGTGCAACGCCGCTGACTTTCTGCCCCACCCTGTCCAGAAAGCTGGGGTTTGACGTCTGGCTGAAGCGCGAAGATCTGCTGCATACCGGCGCGCACAAGGTCAACAACACCCTGGGGCAGGCGCTGTTGGCCAAAAAAATGGGCAAAACGGCGCTGATTGCCGAAACCGGCGCGGGTCAGCACGGCGTGGCCACGGCCGCGGCCGCGGCCCGGCTTGGCCTGGACTGCACCGTCTATATGGGGGCGGAAGACGTGGAGCGCCAGTCGGCCAACGTGCGCCGCATGCGCCTGCTGGGAGCCAGGGTGGTTGCCGTGGAAAGCGGTTCGCGCACGCTCAAGGACGCCATCAACGCCGCCCTGCGCACCTGGATTGCCGAACAGTCCACCACGCACTATTGCTTTGGCACGGCCGCCGGGCCTGCGCCCTTCCCCGAACTGGTGCGCGAATTTCAAAGCGTCATCGGCCGCGAGGCCCGGACGCAGATGCTTGAACGCACGGGCGCGCTGCCCGACTATGTGGTGGCGGCCGTGGGCGGCGGCTCCAACGCCATCGGCATGTTCCACGCCTTTGTGCCCGACAGTTCCGTGACCATCATCGGCGTTGAAGCCGGGGGCACCGGCGAGCCGGGTTGTTTGAACTCCGCCGCCATCAACTACGGCCGTCCCGGTGTGCTGCATGGCGAATACACCATGCTGCTCCAGGACGAAGACGGCCAGATCCTGCCTTCGGGCTCCATCTCGGCCGGGCTGGATTATCCCGGCGTCGGGCCCGAACACGTCCACCTGCACGACACCGGCCGCGTGACCTATGGCATCGCCTTTGACCACGAGGCACTGAACGCCTTTCAGGTGCTCTGTCATGACGAAGGGATTCTGCCCGCGCTCGAATCCTCGCACGCCGTGGCCTATGTGCTCGAACACGCCAGCCGGTTCCGGCCGGGCAGCCGCGTGCTCATCAACCTTTCCGGACGCGGCGACAAGGATATGGACATCATCGAACACGCCCTGGGCCTGTAACCGCAGGACCGCCCCGCAAAGGCCCCGGCAACGCGCAACAGGCTGCCGCCATGCGCCAGCCTCTTTTCCGCCGGGCCACAGGCACATAACGCTCAAGGCGCACAGCGCCAAAAATACACAGCGCTCAAGACGCACAGCGCCAAAATATACAGTGCCCGGGGCGCACAGGCCGGGCCCCTGCCGCAAAGGCACCGCGGACCCTGCAACACGCGGCCTGCGCATGCAGGCGCACTGAACAAGGATACTGCCATGCAACGTCATGATCTTGAAGAACGCATTCTCGCGGCCCAAAACGCCGGCCGCACGGCCCTCATCCCCTTTGTGACCGCCGGGTTCCCCACGCCGGACGCCTTCTGGGACGTCCTGTACGAGCTTGACGCCAGCGGTGCGGACATCATCGAAATCGGCGTGCCCTTTTCCGATCCCGTGGCCGACGGCCCCGTGGTGGAAGCCGCGTCCGTCCAGGCATTGCAAAACGGCGTCACCCTGCGGGGCCTCATGGCCGCTCTGCGCGCCCGCAAAGGCCGGCTGAAGGCCGGTCTTGTGCTCATGGGGTACCTGAATCCGTTCCTGCAATACGGGTTTGAACGCTTTGCCAAAGACGCCGCAGAAGCCGGCGTCCACGGCTGCATCGTGCCCGACCTGCCCCTTGAAGAAGCTGCCGGCCTGCAAGCCGCCCTTAACGCCTGCGGCATCGCCCTCATCCCCCTGGTGGGCCCCAACACCAGCGCAGAACGCATGGCCCTGTATGCCAAAACCGCACAGGGCTATGTCTATGTCGTCTCTGTCATGGGCACCACCGGCGAACGCGGCGCGCTGCCCCCCGAACTGCCCGCCGTGCTGGCCAGAGCCCGCCAGGCCTTCCGCCTGCCCGTTGCCCTGGGCTTCGGCCTCAAAGAACCCGCCCAGCTCGACAGCCTGCCCCCAACCCTCCGCCCGGAAGCCGCCGTGTTCGGCTCCGCCCTGCTCAAACACCTCTCCGCCGGACACAGCCCCGCCTCGTTCATGCAACGCTGGACCCAGCCCCGCTGAAAAACACGGCTCCGCATTCTTCCGGGATGGTGCAGGGTACTGCGGGGGAAGGCGGAAACCCTTTTCGTCAAAAGGGTTCTCCGCCTCCCCC
>DVMI01000101.1 GCA_018715085.1 Candidatus Avidesulfovibrio excrementigallinarum
ATGGTCAGATTTTCATTTTTCTTCGATTTACTCAATTTTATGCTATTTTTTTCATTATCATTGATATATCAATGCGATATGAAAAAGCAAAATATTTATCACGCAAATATGCAAAGAATTATATAAATACAGTATGTTATATAAAAAATAACCTTCCTGCTGAAAGCAGGTACCCCTAACGGTAAAAAACTTATGCCCTGTTTGAACTCCCGGCCTGAGTCCGTCATTCGCCGTCACAGCTCTAACAAAAACACGCGTTCCACAGGGCTGTATGCAACGCCAGCACCAACAGCCGGTGTCAGAAAAAGACAAGCACTGTTCAGCGCCCAACCAGGCTGCCTTGACAGTGCAAGACTTCACCCGCGCATAGCGCCAAAAGCAGGTGCTTTATTATTCGGCAGCCAGTTCGGGGAAGGCTGACTATGTCTGACAGTGTTCCTCCGGCGCGCCGGATATGCCTGCCCCACCCCCTTTCCCCAGGCCAAAGCTCCCGCGCGTCAGACTGTGCGCCGCCCTCCCGGACTGTTTCGTAAGCGGGCACGCACTGCAGTAAAGAACTCGGGGGAAGACTGACGCATTCCGCTTGCAGGGGAAACGTCTCGTCCTTTGCGTCTGTCAGTGTACGGTATGAAAAAAGTACACCGCCCACAGGGTGGCCGGTTCAACTCCGGATCCGGAGCCTTGCCCAAAACAGCCAGACGGGCGAAAGGCACGCGCACGGCGCTCCAGAACTGCCCGGCCCCATGTCGCTGCTGTGCCAGCTCCTTTCAGATCATGCCGAAACAAACGCCGCAGTCCTGTTTTTGCGACAGGCAGACAAGCCATCCTGACCGGGCAAGCGACCTGACCGGACTCCGGATACGTTCTTTACCATTACACGGGGCAGATTTGTAATTTTATATAAAAAATATATAAACACTCTATTGATCGCCGTTTTACATGCACGGGCAGCCTCAACCTGCACGCGCCTTACCGAGACATCTGCCTGAAAAAAATGTCCTGCCATCACTTATCCCTTGACAGCAGGTTCCTTATTACATATAGAAACTCCTGCTGCATGTCCCCATCGTCTAGCCGGCCCAGGACAACGGCCTTTCACGCCGTCGACAGCGGTTCAAATCCGCTTGGGGACGCCAAAAGAAATCAAGCCCTTACGAGAAATCGTGAGGGCTTTTTCGTTGTGGGGCAAATCTGCCCCACCATCTGCCCCACAGGTTTGAAAAATTTATTTTCAGCTCCACAGGGCGTCTGCAAGGATGAACCAAAACGAGGGCAGAGGCATAAAATTGGGCAGTGTATAGAGTGTTTCACCTTTGAAAAAGGTGAAACGCGAGGCGGCGGCACAGCGCCGCCCGGCCCAGAGTGAGCGGAAAAACCGCGTTTTTTCCGCGAAACGACAGGCCGTATGATTTGAAATGCAAAGCATTTCAAACTGTGAAACCGGCGTCCGCCTCACTGGCGTAATTCACCGCTGCTGATAAGCTGATCGAACTGCGCCAGCAGCAAAGCCGCCTTTTCGGGATCATGATGCAGGATGCCGAGTTCCATATTGCCATTGATGCCGTCGCCGGTCAGGTTGGCACTGGTGACAAGAAAGGACGTCTCATTGGCCGCGCACTTGGCGTGCATCTTGGCAGGATGCCCTGCCCTGTTTCTGGGACGCCGATCCGACGGCCAGTGATAGAAAAACGCCCCCTGAAGCTGTGCAAAGGCACAGGTGGCACTGTGCCGCAGCTGCCCTTCAGAATCTTCGGCAGTTTCCAACACAAAGCGCACACAAATTCCCCTGTGCAGGGCATCCCGCAGCGCCTGCAAAAGCGAGGGAACCCGGTAGGCCGCGAAACTGACCAGAAGAATCTCCCTTTGCGCGCCCTCGATAATATCCAGAATAACCTGTTCCGTTGTACGAACCGGCTGCAACACGCAGGCAGGCCCGGACCAGACAAGGGAACTTGTCCGGTTGCGGGCCTGCTCAAGAAAGAAAGCTCCAACTTCCAGCGCCATTGCCAGCTCCGCAGGGGCGGCAAAGAAGGTCGCCAGCCTGCGAAAGGCAACAAAGGCTTCACTGCCCAGCCTGAAACGACTGCGACAGCCCTCGACCGGGACGCAGCCCGCCTCCGAACGCAGATAGTCCGCAAGACGACGCACAAGCGTCAGCGGTACAGCCGCACAAAAGGCATGAAGGGCTGCCAGAGCCTCAGGCTTCATGCGTTCCCCAGAAGGCAAGTCCCCTCTGCCGGGCGGCAAAGGTATCTACCAGCACGTTTCTATCCAGATAACGGTTCCCGCATTCGCAGGACGTTTCAGGACTGAACAGGCAGGCATGACAGGCAGCCCCGTGAATACCGCGCCCGTCGGCATCCGGCAGACGCTCGGCACACAAGGGATCAGAGGCACAGAGGCGCATGTTCTCTAGGGCCTGTGCAATATAGCGCCCCAGCGTTTCCGGGCCGCCCAGCGATACCAGCCCGCCCAGGGAGCCTTCGCTGTCCGTGGCCGCCGTGTACAGCAAAAAGCCCGCCATCGGTCCGCCGGGCATGTCGGGCGTGCGGCAATACAGGCGTTCGCGGATACTGGCCGCCGTGTAGCCGCAGTCGAGCACGATCTGCTGCATGAGTGCATGGGCAAGGGTATGCAGCAAGACGAAGCGCAGACCAGGATAGCCTCCTTCAGGGGCAGGGAAACGGCGACTTTTGCGCCATGCCTGATGCGCCCGGTAAAAAACGGCGTTGTGCTCCTGCACGGTGGAGAGTTGCTCCCAGGCCTTCAGACTGTCCTCCCGCAGCCGTAGGAAAATGCCCTCGCCGTGGCTCTCGTAGGCGGGCAGCCATGTGGGCTTAGCCCGCGTCAGCGGCACGACATTCTGCTCGGCCACGATACCCAGGTCCAGCTCCTGCTGCGTATTCAGCCGGGTAAAGCCGTACATGGCGCGCACTTCGCTCAGACGCGGCACAAGCATACTGTTCTCGAAAACATCCTCAAAGCCGTGCGGCGCCGCCACGGAACGGACTTCCAGCACGGGAGAGGTCTCCACTTGCTGCTGTCCGCTGAAAATCTTCCATTCCGGCAGCTTGACGTCGTCCGGCGTATCGACGTCATTGCTGCCCTGCCGCTCCGCTTCAATGGCCCGCAGGACATCCTCGGGAGGGAAGTCCATCAATGCGGCAAGGCGCATGGGGTGGGCAAGATACTGCACGACAGTGGCGTCCTTCACGTCTGACAGTTCAGTCCAGTTTTGACGCACGATACCCGCCAGCCTGCCTTGCTGATCCGGGATGGAAAGCACGCTCACGGTCTGCGAAAACCAGAGGTTCGAGGCCCCCAGATTGACGAGATGCGGACGCGCTTCGCATGGTTCCTGATCCTGCCGGCGCAGGTGCGGATGCAGGCCGCAGCATGAATATGGGGACTGCTTGCCGCGCAAGGCCGTCTCCAACTGCGTCAACGACTTTTTCTTTTCGCAATGTTTGCAACAAACAACAATATCCGACAGATCGCCAGTAATGCCGAATTCGTTCATATACAGTTCCGGCTTTGCGCACGGTTGACCGTCATGCACGAAGTCATTCCATGGCACATCTGCAAGATGTCCGTTGGCACAGGCCAGCAGGAAGCGCACCGGCACAACCCGTGGGGGATACTTGCGCTTCTTGGCCGTGTCGCAATACGTATGCACAAATTGGGCAGGCATACGCGCCCACTCCCTTTTTTCAAACAGGCCGTCGTCCAGCGAGGCTATAAGCCCACAGCCCGTGCAGCGCATCCAGCGCGGGAACGGCACGACAGGTACGCCTGCCTCGGACTGTTCCGTATCGTCTTCCTGTACGGGGGGCAGGCGCAGCTCCCGGAGCTGCGGCCCGACAAGGCGCTGCACGGCAGCCAGCAGACGGGATTCGGAGACCGGCGTGCACAACTCCTTTTTCCAGAAGTCCAGACCCAGCACGAGGGCCGAAAATTCCGGCAGATCCAGTGTGGCGCCGATGCCGAACGTAAACATGAGCTGACTTGGGCGCACTTCTCCTATGACTGCCATACGCTACTCCTTGCCGCAGGACAGGCCCGTCCCGTCCGTCTCCAGCACAAGATTGACGGTTTTTTCTACATCGCGCAGACTGTTGGGGCAGGCAAAGGGCTCCTGCGTCCTGTCCGGCTGTTTCAGCAGTCCCGCCGCGGTACTCGTGACGGAATACGCCAGCCCCACCGTCTTGCATTGACGTATCTGCTTAAGCCAGGCATCACGCAGATTGTCCAGCATATCCCGCATCTGATTCACGACGGCCACATCCTGCGCGATCTCTTCTGCCCGTTGCAACAGCATGGCGCAAGCCCGCTGGAACAGCGCCTCCTGCCGCGGCATGTCCTTTGCCGACGTGTTGCCGTTCAGCTCCAGCGACAGAAGGCGCACCAGAGAGACCAGCACGCCCGCCAGACCGCGATCCAGCGCCCGCCCGGCAAAGGGCGTGACGGAAAGCGCCTCCACATGTCGTTGAAAGGCCGCATGATAGCCGTAAAAATCCTCAAAATGCGACAAGTCACGTGGACGTGCCCAGTTGTAGAGCGTCAGCACCAGCCCCGGCGCGCGGGAGGAACGCCCCACGCGACTGCTGGCCTGGATATATTCCGAAGTCGTCTTGGGCTGCCCCAGCATGATCATCAACCCCAGGCGCTCCACGTCCACTCCCACGGAGATCATATTGGTCGCCAGCACCACATCATAGGGTCTCTGCGCCTTGTCCTCCGCCTCTCCCTTACAGCCTGCGGACTCAAAACAGTTGCCCAGCCGCTCCAAAATGCCCGGAATCTTATGACTCGCCTGCCGTGAAGTCAGTTCCTCCGTCCGGGAAATGCGTCGCCGGGCAAGGCCGCTGCGCTGCCGAGGGTCTGCCAGACGGCTTCGCACCTGATCCTCAATAAGGCGGCGCGCCCCCGCCAGCTCGCGTACGGAGTTGAAGTAGCCGACCGTCGTCATCCACGGATCGGCATCGACGCCGTATTGTTCAAACAGGCTCTGCGCCGCCGCCATGATCGTAGCGTAAAGGCGCACTGTCGTCGGGGGGATGCGCTGCCCGATGGAGCAGATGCCCACATAGACACGCCCCGGACACTGCTCGCTGACAGGCCTCTCCAGGGAAAAGAAGTTGTCGCGGCTGTCCACCCCCGGAGGCGGAAAGACCTCCACACGCCGATCGAACAAGCGGCGCACCTGTTCGGCGGCACGACGGATGGTTGCCGTGGAAGCAATGACCCTCGGCCGCACCGTACGCCCGTCCAACTGCCAGCAGCACAGCGCATCCACGGCATTTTCATACAGTGCCGTCATGGAGCCGAGCGGGCCGCTGATCAAGTGCAGTTCGTCCTGGATGATCAGATCGGGAGGACGCAGCCAGCTGTGCGCGCTAATGACGGCTTCGGGCATGTCGTTATATTTCCTGTGCCATGTCCCCACGCTTTCATCCACATCCGGCGACACGAAACCGTGCCGGGGACACAGGCCGGAAACCCGGCCGAACAGCATGGCCGTTTCCCCCTTCCAGGGCATCTGGGCGAACTTGTCCACGGTAGAGATGAGCAGGGCAGGCGGATGGCGATAGATCTCCTCGTCCACCACCATGACGGGCAGCCCTTCCTGCGGGGAATTTTTCTGGGCAAAGGAACATTGTCCGCTGTTGTCGCCGCAAAATGTCAGACAGCGATCGGCGCGGCTCGTTCCCTGCCGCACGCTCATATTCTTTTCCGTAATGGGCGCGCCGCACCACGGGCAGGTACTGAACTGCAACGGCGAGCCGTAGCCGGAATGCGCCGCACTGTTTCCGCTGCTCAGTTGCCGGGCGGCGCTCTCCAGCCGGTTGGGCGTGGATCGCGACCCCACCCACAAGCCAAGGCGGAACGGTTCCTTTCCCCACGTCTTCGGGTCCTTTCTGCGCAGCATCTCGCAGGCGCACATCAGGGCCGCCGCGCGCTGGAACTGCTGTAATGTCAGCAGACGCAAGGTGTAGCGCATGAAAACTCCCACGCCATGCCCGGCATCCAGCCCTCCCAACTGCGGATACAGACGCCGCAGGGCCAGCGTAAAGGCCGTCAGGCCCAGATAGGCTTCCGTCTTGCCGCCACCGGTGGCGAACCAGAGCAGTTCCGCCACGGTCTCATGCGCCTCGCCGCTGCGTTCGGGATGCAGGGGATCGGCCAGGGTGGGGATATTGCTGATGATAAAGGCCAGCTGGAAGAGACGCCAGCTGCGATTACGCGGGATATTGCACTCCGTGAGCCACTGCGTGCGCGTTCGCGGGTCGATCTGCGCCCCGTGCACACGCCGGGCATAGATGCTGTGGACACGCTGGTAATGCATGGCCTGATTGGTAAAGCGAAAGGCGCGCAACGCGGCATCGTCCGCCTCCAATACGGCTATGCCCTCTTCCATGCGTCGCAAGGCTCGCCGGGCATCCGCCTGCGCCTCTTCGGCACTCTGGGCATGGGCGGCCTCCCGCACCTGTCCCGGCAGGCTTTCCACCCACACGTCATAGGCGGCGGTGATGCGTCGCAGATTTTCCAGCAGCGTATCCTTCGACATATGGGCAAGCTCGTGCATGTCTAGGCAGATGCCCCGCAAGCCGGCATCGTCCTCTTCCGTGCGCGGCGTCTGCCCCGGCACATGCGCCACAGGCAGAAAATCGATCTCCAGCATACGCGCTCGTTCCGGCGGGTCGCTCTCCTCCCGCAAGGTACGCACGGCACAGCCGTGTCCCTTGCCGAAAATGCGGCAATGCCGGTAGCGCAGCTCCAACCCCTCCATCTCTGTCCGTTCATCAGGATCAAGGTTCTGGCGTTGCCATTCCGCTGCCTGCTGCTGTACGAGAATGGGACGCCGCTGTCCGTCGGCGCTTTCCACGCGCAATTCCGGTTGAAAAATCCAGAAGCTGTCATCCCGGACATGCTTGCGCGGGGCCGCGTTGACCAGAAAAAGCGTGACATGCCACCAGCTCTCCCGGCGGCGAATGCGCCATGTCAGTTCTATCTGGCTTTCCGCAGCAAGCGGCCTTCTGCCGTCCCCCTCCCGTAGGGGCAAGCGCACGGCTTCTGGCGTCACCGGCTGACGTTTCCAGACCTGCGCCCTGTGGCCCTTGGGGTCCACATTCGTGGCATCCTCCCTGTCCCGCTGCTCATAACGCCCCCAGCCCGTCCGCACCAGCAACGCCTCTTCTGCGCTGTCCACAAGAAACGACAGGCCCGCGCTTGACGGCAACAGGCTGTCCACCAGCACCGGCTCCCGTTCCGTGACACTATCCGGGTCGTCACTACCTGCCGTAGCCAGCGTATCCATCTGGAGTTCGCTACTGTCCGGTGTATCGTCGTCATCCTCCGGCGCAGGCGCATTCCCGTTTCTGTCCGGTGCGGGAACACGTCCGCCGGGAGCCAGCATACCGACCAGATAACGCCGCGTTACCTGCCGCTCCAGCGGCGAAAGCTCTTCCTCCGGTCCGTCCGCCGGCCCCAGCAAATCCCGCTGTAGCAAGTTTATGAGGTCTTCCCGCATGGCAAATGGCGTCGTCATGTCTGTCGTCCCGCTGTTTTTACTGATGCTTTTCGTTGGTATGGATGGGGGGGAGGCTGGGGGGCGAGGTGGGAGCCCCCCCTTTTCAGCCTATGCGTGGAAGGGCCCCAGTCTTTTTACAGTCAAGCGAAGAAAGGCGTTGGTCTCCCCCTCAAGCCCCTCTCCTTTCCCAAAGCGCGCTCCCGGGAGTACTCCGGCATGGCCATACCATTAAGGCCGTTTCGGAAACGGGCGTCCCCGGCCGCGCAAAAAAGAGGGGCCGTCCGTGTGCGGCATCGGGCGGAAGATCAGGCATCCGCCGCGCCAGCCTGCCGCATCCTGGCCCAGATCGTATCCGCCAGCGTCGCAAAGTCTTCTCTGGCAGCCCGTACCGCATTGGCATGACTGCCGATGGCGCCATCCGCCGACGTCAAATCAAAAATGGGTTTGCGGTGTTCCTGCCCCATAGGCACAAGGCTGCGATAATGCTTGATGGTCGCCAGACAGCAGGGATCGTCCTCCTGCCGGATGTGCGGCGGATGTTTTTCGCCAAGGACCTTCTCCCGATAGACGGCGGGGATGCGTTGCACCCATTTGTCGTACGCCTTGACCGGACGCTCCAGACGCACGCCGTATTGCTGGCACAGATAGCCCAGAGGCAGCATCCTGCCCGGCGGCAAAAGGAGCGCGGCGGCCTCAGGACTATTTTTATTCTTCTCCTCTTCCCAGTTGGCGCAGCGCCTTGCCCATTGTTTACGCCAGTTTTTCAGCGTCGGGCCGAGGTTTTTCAGGCCCTGCAGGGAGTACAGATCCGCGCCGAGCGGAATGACGACAAAATCCGTGGCAATGAGTACGGAACGGTTGATGGCCCCGAGATTGGGGCCGATGTCCGCAAGGATGATGTTTGCAGACGTTTGTTCCGCAGCCTGCTGCATGACTGTCCAAAAAGCGGACAGGATACGCAACGGACGATAGAGATTCGAGTCTCCCAGACTCTTGGGCCAGGCCTCGGACAGGGTATCCTCAAAGGCCGAGAGGGCCACATCCCCCGGCAGAAGAAAAAGATTTTCATGAAGTTTTTTCAGCTGTGGGGAAGCCAGATCGTTGACCCGCATTAGCGGCGCGACGCATCGGTAAATGGTACTGCCCGCTTCCTCCCCTTCCCAGATGGCGGCAACGGCATCCTCTTCCAGAAAGGCCGCCGTCAGATTGGCCTGCGGGTCAATATCCGCGCAAACGACTCGTTTGCCCTGTTCCGCGAACATCCACGCCAGATGATAGACAAGCGAGGTCTTACCGACGCCGCCCTTGTTGTTAAAAAAGGTCAAGACAGGACAACTCATGCGTGTTTCCTCAGGATGCACAGAATGTTGTGGGGATCGACCTGAAACTTCGGGAGCGGATTGCCGTTCTGTACCATGACCTTGCGGGCCGTGGCGATGCCCCGTCCGAAGGACTGGACAAAGCCAAGCGTTTTCAGCACCGAGGCCAGATTGGGATTACGGTAGTCCGTAATGCCGGGACTGCCGAAATTCTCACAGGTGACACTGCCATACGGCCCGCCGGGGCTGGTGATTTCAATGCGATCATCGAACCAGTAGACACGTACCGGCGTATTCGTCCCCTCATATGTGCGGTGTAGTACGGCATTGTAGGCGATCTGCTCAATGGCCGCCGCGGGATACAGAGATGTCATCCTGTGCGTCGGGCCGGAAAGAATGTCCACGGCCGTCCGGTTGTGCGCCTTGATTTTTTCTTGCAGGGTGCGCAGCTGGGCCGCAAGATTGCCGCCAATGCGTTCTTCGTCACTGACGTCGTCGGAAAGCTCCGTACCGGCTATGCGCAGGAACTGGATAACTGCTCCAGGCAGGAAATCCTGCGGCGAAGTCCCCAGCGTCAACAGGCCCAGCACCGTAGGCGTCGGATCATCAGGTGAGGCGATCATCTTGCAGGAGGCAAGACGCTCCTCATAGCTGCGCCCGTTCGCCTCCAGCACATCAGGGGCATAGGCCGCCGGCAGATATTCATTCTCAAAGACAAGACGCGACAGGTCCCCCAGCTTCGCGGAAGGTACCGGATAAATATCAAACGGCAAATTCCTGTGACGCCGCCGCTCGTTCAGAATGCGCTCCTCCTGTGCGGACGCAATATCCCGACGCGGCCCGGTGCGTATCCAGATACGACCATCATACCGCACGGGCGGCATATCCGACGGCAGTACCGTCACCACAGCCATATCCGCGCCCTTGAGATGCCGCTTTTCTACAGACATGACAGGCAGCGGCAGGATGTTGCCGTCCGATCGCATATCCGCAAGCGTACGCAGCAGCTCGTCCGTTATGTCCAGACCGGAGGGCGTGCCGTCATCCTTTGCGCCGATAAAGAGCACGCCCGACTTGTCATGCCCCGGCAGGTTGTTGGCAAAGGCGCATACGGCCTGCCGCGCCTTTTTGGGCACATCGCCCTTGAAGCTCTTCTTGCGTTCCACGCGATCCGCTTCCAGATCGTCCAGCAAGGCCTCAAGTTCCGTATCGCTGTAACGTATCATCATACTTTTCCTTATACGCAGCATCAAAACGGTCTGCAACTCCCCCCCCGCTCACAGCAGCGCTCCCTGCTCCATGCCGCCCTTTTTGCGGAGCGTGCCCGTCTTGCGGGGCGGTTTCTTTGCAGCGGCGTTCCGCTCCGCTTCGTACCGCTCCCGGTTCAGGGCCGACAGGCGGCGCACTATCTCCAGCCGCACCGGCTCCGCTATGGTGTGCCGCGTCCTGTCGTTCTCCGGCAAATACTCCACCTGACGAAAATCATGAGACATATCCAGATCGTCCCAGCCATACGCCGCCGCTGCCTGACGATCCAGCTCCTCATGCAGCCCCCGCAAGGCCTCCACATCCGACAAGACACTCCCCGCATCGTGCAGGGCATTGTACAAGGCCGTCAGCCCGATGTTTTCCCGCCGCATGACGGCGGCACGCAGAGCGTGCAGCCGCTCCGCACAGTCCCGCAGCCCGTCCAGCCTGTCCGCCGCCGGGCGCGGGAAGGTGTCAAAGGCGCTGGACGGGGTATAGCGCGGGTCGGAACGCATGGTGGAACTCATCTTGCGCGCCCATGCCTGATGCAATGAGGACTGCAACAGGCCGAACAAGGCCGCATCGTCGGAGGCGAAAACACATGTGGCTTCCGACATGATATACCTATTGGGCACAAAAGAAAAAGTCCCATGCTTTGAAACACGCGCTATGACCAGCACACGTTGCAGCGGCGGAAAGGCCTTCCAGCCCTTGGGATGCTTGGCAAAGGCATCACCGCGACCAAGGGCATGGTAACATTCTGCGCGCGGTCGCCAGAACTGCCAAAATTTTTTGTGTGTGGCTGCTGTCTTATTTGACGTGTCTCTGTTGTCAGCTAAATAGCGAAAAATATTTTGGTAAGATTCGGCAATATTTTTAGCCCAGTCATAAAAGTTGATGATCCAGCGGGACGGCCCCTGTTCCGGGCTGGAAGTCAAATCCTCGCCGTTGAGATAGGGAAAGAGCACTGCGGCATTGCGGGCGTCTTCGGCGATCCATTGCCGGGCCTGTTCTTCATCGGTAAGAAATCCATCTCCAAGCACAATGGAACCTTGAAACGCAATCCCCGCATTTTCCCTGAGGGGCCGCGCCTCCCAGTCCTCTTCCCCGGCCTTGAGAAAGGAAGAAACGGCATTTACCGGCGTGCCGTTCAGCAAAATGGGGCCATTGTAGGGCTGTGCATCGGGGGTGCGAATGATGATCTGGCTGGTGCAGACCGTGGCATTGCCTTCCCACGGCGTATCCGGCCAGGCCGCGCGGATACGGTAGCCTGCCTGCTCCAGAGGCAGCAGTCCGGCCTCGCGGGTGTCGCCCTGGGCAAGGGTATTGGTGGCGATGAGGCCAAAGTCGCCGCCGGCCCGCGTCAACTGCGCGGCGCGGCGGAAGAAATAGGCGACAAGATCCGACTTGCCGCGCCGGCCGCCGGCCAGCACTTCCACCAGATATTCCCGGTAGGCATTGCCCAGCGCTTCCCTCATGCGCTGGCTACCCAGAAAGGGCGGATTGCCCACCAGGGCATCAAAGCCGGGATTTTCCCGGCTGAACACTTCGGGAAACTCCAGTGCCCAGTGCAGGGGATGGGTCAGGCCGGGATTGGCGGTGGCATCCTTTTCTGTTGTGGCCGTACCGCTGCCTTGCAGGAGCGCCTGCCGTTTCTCCTCCAGCCAGTGGGCAAGGGCGTCGGCATCATGGCAAAAGGTGGGATGCAGCAGCTTGTCTACCAATTGGTAGCGTGCGTCCTCCTCCAATTTGCCCCGCGCCCGCAATGTGGCCAGGATCAGGGCGTCGGCCCGCAAGCGTAGCAAGGCCATATGGGTCTCGGCCTCGGCCAGACAGGCGGCCTTGCGTTCCACATTGAGCGGCGTATCCGAAGGCAGGCGTTCCAGCGCGTCGCGGGCCTCGCGCGCGGCGCGCACGGCCTCCCGCATGTCTGTGGAGCCGAAGACGAGGTTTCCCTTTTCCGGCGTGAGGGAAAATTCCTCCAGCTGTTGCGCGTTCACAATGCCAAGCAGGGCATCCCCGCAGCGCAGGGCGTGATCCAGAAAGGTAAAGGGACGCTCCTTTTGCAGGGTAGTGAGCCAGAGGGAGAGCTTGGCCATTTCCACGGCAAGGGGGTTGTTGTCCACGCCGTAGAGGCAGCGATCCGCCACCATGCGCCGGGCCAGAGTCGCGCGTTCTTCGGCGTCCTCAGGCAGGGGGCTTGCGGGCGGCGTGTGGTTCCAGGCTTCCAGCAGGCGTTCCGCCAGATAGCGGCAGGCCTGTACCAGAAAGGCCCCGGAGCCCATGCTCATGTCGCAGACTTTGAGGGAGAGCAGCGCATCGGGAGCGCGCAGCCGCCACTGCGCGCGCGGCAGCCCTTCCGCCGGACCGTCGTAGACGTGGGGTTCCAGCGTGGCGGAAACGATCAGCTCCGTCAGGGGGCGTGGGGTATAATGCGTCCCGGTATCCCTGCGCTGGCTGCCGGCCGTCACATACAGGCCCCCGGCGGGAATGACCACGGGCATGTCGAAGCTGTCCCGGCGCAGCAGTCCGACAAAGGGCAGGATGCGCGCGGTCAGGGCGGCGTCGCCGTCGCAGGCCAGGTACAGGCGGGCGCGCTGCCGTTCGGCCGCGGCCTGTGTCTCGTCCGCCGCCAGCAGGCTGGCCTGCCTCCCGCCACGGCCGCGGCCGCGTGGGGCATCCCCGCGCAAGCGTTTTTGCAGTGTGCCCTGCTGACTGTGCGTCAGGTCGGCCAGGCGCCGCAACAGGGCGTCCTCCCCCTGCCGCATGAGCGTTTCGGCTTCCGTCAGCGAAAGGAACGGCTCTCCCTGCTGCCCGGCCGCCAGCCCCAGCAGCACGTCGTCCGCCCGCGCGGCCGTGCGATCCAGCAGGCCCTCGTACACGTGCCCGATCTGTTCCACGCCCAGCGCGCGAAAGGACAGGCGCACGGCTTCATCCCGCCCCGTCGTGCGGCGATCCCGCAGGAATTGCAGGGACTCCAGCATGTGCAGGATCACGCGATTATCCACGGGCAGGGGCCGGGCGGGCGCGTCCCGCCAGCAACTGCCGTGCGGGCGGCCTTCCAGAAAGGGGTAGACATCGGGATCAAAGAGCGATCCGCCATAGGCGGGCAGGCGCAGCGCCTCATGCCGAATGCCGCCGAACACGGCCCGAAACAGGGAGAGCAGGCGCACCCAGGCGTCGTGCCGGTAACTGAGGACCTCCTCCCCGTGCCTGTCGGCCTGTTCCCGCAGGCTTTCGCACAGTGTCGAGACGGCATAGGCTTCATCGTAGGCGGGATCGCCCAGCCGCAGAAGCCCCCTCTCCTCGGCGGAAAGCAGAAAGACCAGCCGCATCATGACGGTCAGTGCGGCCTCGTAGAGCAGCCGGGGCGAAAGGCCTTGCAGCATGGGCGTATCCATCTGCCTGTCCAGCCGGTCCACTGCCCGCAGAAATTCGGTTATGGCACTGCGTACCTGCAGGCCCAGCTTTTCGGTAACATCCTGCTGCGCATTGGCGCTCTGCTCCATGAGACGCGGCAGGGTGAATTCCTCCGCCAGCGAAAAAAAGCGGCGCATGTGCAGCAGCGTCACAAAGGAACGCAGGGTTATGCGCTCCTCCAGCCAGAATCGAGCATACCAGGAAACAAGGGAGGATGTCCTGTTCTGGCGGACATACACGAGCATGAATTGTTCGCCATCGCTCACAAGCCCCAGCGGTACGCCGGAAGCCCGGCACAGTTCCGTCATGCGGCGGGCCGGGCTCCAGGAACAGGCCTGTTCCGGCTGTGGCGCTTCCAGCGGCCGGCCCGGAGCGATGCCGATCAGCATGACCGGCCGTCGCGCCTCTTTCGGGGCGGATGGGGTCGGGGCATCCAGATCCAGCACATCGTCCGGCGCACCTGCCACCGGCGGCAGCAGAAGCAGGTCCGGACGCAGCTCCACGCCCATTTCCGGCAGACGCAGACACGGGACATCCGGCTGCCCTTCAGCCTCTACCAGTACGTCGGTATCATATTCCAGCAGCTCGGACAGGACAAAGCGCACAAACTCCCGGCAGGCCGCAGGACTGCGGCGATCCGCATCCCGCGCGGCAAGCGCGGCCCGTAGACGCCCCACCGCCGTTGTCTCCAGCGGATCCAACCCGTCCGGCAGACGCTCCAACAGTACCGGCAATGTCAGAAAGGGGCCGGAAACATCCAGCAGCGATAACCATTCCAGATGCTCGTTCAGCGATGACGCGGCCATACACGCAAATCCTTGTTGTTTTCATCGTCCATAAAGGACTTTTTCACGCCATCCGCAGTGCGGAGCCCCTTTTCCCAGTCACACCACGGCCGTTAACCCAAGGGAAGGACTCATTATCAGACAGCCTATCC
>DVMI01000102.1 GCA_018715085.1 Candidatus Avidesulfovibrio excrementigallinarum
GAGTTGCAGAACGAGATTGCGCAGTTGCAGAGCGATCTGGAGCAGGAGAAAGAAGCGGTGCGCCTGCGCCTGCAGGACAACGGCATTTTGCTTTCACGGGAGCAGTTTGAGCAGTTACTGACCGTCGTCGACGCTCCCGACAGGGCCGCCGTCCTGGCCGTTGCGGAAAATCTCAAGCGCATCCATCAGGAAATATGCGCCAAGATTATCGAGCCCGATTCTCCTGTGGAGATGCTGCAAACATATACAGGCGTCTACATGATGGGTCTGGGCGTGTACATGCACGCCATTCAAGGCGCCCTTGCACAGATTGAGGAGTGCTACCTGCCCCGCCTTCAGGCAATACGCGGGGAGAACGAGGTCCGTTACAAGGAGGCGCGGCAGCTGACAAGGCAGAAACTGTCCGCGCACGATGAAGAGATTGTCAGAAGGAACATGGCGTCCCAGAGGCGCATTACTGAAGTGCTTGATCTTTATGAAAAGTATTTGAACAGACAGGCCAGCCAGCTGCGCGGCCTGTATCAGACAACGCAGCAAAGTTTCAGAGTGGCCGTCAACACTTACCATACTGTGAAGGTCAGCACCGAACTGCTGAACATGATCCGCGCGTCGGAAGAGGATTTTTCAGAGGTTCTTCATTTCCGTCCTCTGGAACTCTCGCTGCTGTATGACGATCGGCTTGCCGCCGAATTTGCGGCCGTTACCGGAAAACTGCGCGGCAACAGCGAGTTGTAAGGCCATGCGGGCTTCTGCCTCTTGAGACAGGGGCTTTTTGTAATGCCTTAAGAAATTGTTGTCAGCGCGTCTGTTGCGGGATGCCGCATGCCTGGATGCCGGACAGAGGCTGTGGCCGGATGGCTCAGCCCTTGGAGGCGCGCACGGTGAAAAGGCGTTGCTTTTGACTGCGCGCCGCCTGCAAAGCGGCCGCAGACCGCGGGCGTTTTTTCATGACAGAGGGCTCAGCGTGTCATTTTGTGCCGCCTGAGGGCGCCAGGTGCATTGTGAGTTGCCTGCCTTTGGAGAGCGTGATGCCCAAAGGCGTGCGGGAAGCACGTTTTTTTGCATCAGAAGAGAGTAAAAGCGGCGGAAAAGCCCCTTTACACAAGGGCTCTTCCGCCGTGATGCGGCCTCACTCCGGGCTTGTGCTCCTGGCGGAGCACATCCCGGGCGGGCACAGGATTTTTGAAGGCGGCCTGTCTATTCGTCGAACCAGCTCTGCAATTCGTTGCGATCGGGCTTCTGATCAGGCTGACGGCTGACCAGCAGGAGCAGCTTCAGGCGGGCTTTGGCGGCGCTGAGTTCACCGCCCAGAATAATGCCCAGGGCCTTGGTGGTTTTGACGCCGCCCTGGTAGCCGTACACGTCCAGCACGCGGCCGCCCGGAGTCCGGGTTGTCAGGACGACAGGAATGCCGGCCTTGATGGCCCGTTCGATGCCAGCCATGCTGCCCACAGGGATGTTGCCGCGGCCAAAGCCTTCGATCACAATGCCCTTGGCGCCGCGATCGATGGCAAAATCGATGTAGGCCGAATCCGAGCCGGTCATCATTTTGATCACATCGACCGGTCCGTGCAGGGCGGCGGGCAGAATATGCTGCCGGCCCAGCGGTGCGCGGCGCAGGATTACGCGATCTTCATCCACATAGCCAATGGGGCCCCACCAGGGCGACTGGAAGGTGGCAGGGTTGGCTGAATGGGTTTTCATGACTTCGCGGGCTGCGTGAATTTCTTCGTTCAGCACAACAACGCTGCCGATGCCGCGTGTTTCGTCAGCAGCAGCGGCCTTGACGGCGCACAGAATGTTCTTGGGGCCGTCAGGGCTGATTTCCGCTGCCGAACGCATGGCAGCGGTCAGGCAGACGGGCTTTTCGCTGTCAATGGTCAGGTCAAGGAAGTAGGAGGTTTCTTCCACTGTGTCGGTCCCGTGGGTGACCACGGCCCCCGCCACATCGGGTTCGGCCAGGGCTTTGCGGATCATGGCCGAAAGATCGAACATCAGCTCAGGGGTCATGTGCGGGCTGGGGATGTTGGCAAATTCGCGCACTTCCACATCGCACACCTTATCAAGACCGGGTACCGCCGCCACGAGGTCTTCGCCGCTGACGGCGGGAACAACACCCTTGACCGGGTCGAACTTCATGGCAATGGTGCCACCGGTCGTGAACACAATGACTTTTTTCCGAGACATGGCAATCCTCTTTTTTACAAAAAGGTTCGGGGCACAGACAGCCTGTGCGTAAGGACGCGCCGGCTATCCGCCGTAGGATTCCAGCCGCTCGCGGCAGCCGCGCGCGTTCAGAATGGCGTGCGCCTCGTCAAGGCGTGCATGCAGTACGGGCACCGCATGTTTGATGACTCTGACATAGCGCTGCACGTCTTCTTCTGTCAGAGCCGGAATCACATATTCGTCAATGTAGCTCTGCGGCATGAACAGGCTCAGCACGGCACTGCTGCCGGGCATGCTGCCGGGGCCGCCTACAAACGCGTGCAGCGCGTCGCTCATAAAGGTTACTCCACCGGCATCCTGGCTGGCAACCTGGATCAGGTCGGCCACCGCGTTGACCTTGTCGCGGCCTGTTGTGGCGGCAGCAAAGCGCTGTGCCAGGGCCGCCAGCTTTTCGCCCATGTTTTGGGTCATGGTGCGCAGCGCCCCGGGGACGCGTTTCAGCGCTTCGCGGGGATACACCGCCGGATACCCCAGTTTTTCCAGCGCGGCCAGATAGGATTCTGCCACGACCACATTGTCGTCGTCTGCAAAGGCACGGACGACAAAATGAGGCTTGTCGAAGGTGCCGCACAGGGGCAGCACAAACACCTTGCCTTCCACGACAAAGGTCGGCAGGTTATCGAGTCCCAGAGCTTCCATTACCGGGCGCTTGCCATACAGGCAGGCGTTGCCTTCCAGATCTTCGTTGGGGCCGAGGCCGCCTTCGGTAGCGTTGCAGACGCCCATGACCGAAACCGGAATGCCGTCAAAATCGATCACCGCGCCGGCAATCAGGCCGCAGTTGCCTTCAATGCCTTCCTGCGCAGCATGAAACGACTCGGGGAAGTTGCGCACAAAGCTGTCCAGCGCTGCGTTGGCAATGGCGGCCTGAAGAGCTACGGCAGGCTCCATGGCCCCCTGTCCATAAATACGACCGAAAGCCGATTCTGCAAGGGCCTGTGTACGGATGGCCTGCTGCCCTTCCACATAATGCGCCAGACGGGCTTCGCTTGGCGTGATGCCGCGCCGGGCCGAGCAGCGTCCGATGCCGCCGCTGACAGTTTCGACTTCAAAATAACCGTCACGGCCTACTTTGGTCCGCACTTCGCGGATTTCCAGCGAAAGCCCTGTGGCTTCCTGGAAGATGGCCAGCACGGCAGCCAGTCCGCCGGAGTCGTCCTGGACAAAGCCGTCGTTGCTGTGCGCGTGGCCGCAGCCCGCATGTCCTGAAATACCAAGAATACCGTGTTTCTGAGCGCTTAACGAAAGATGCATGATTGTCTCCTGACAGACGCGTTATGCCGCTTCGTCGCATCGGGCCAGATTGTGTTTGCAAGGAGTGTGTGGCTGCTGCAGCCCGGCTGTTGCGGGACAACGCGGTTGCTGTCGTTGGGTGTGGGCGGCCGTTTTTGCGTCCGCCAGAGCATGGCATGTCGCAAAGGGGTGTTGAATGGAGAAGGCCGCCGGCATATGCCGGCGGCCCGTCAGTTTATAGGTTACATGCTAAGCAGCGAGGAGATGCCCAGCGCCACCAGCAGGCCGAACAGAATGGACGGACGCTGGAACAGGTTGGCGGGCTTCAGTTCCGAACCGGGGATGACGGGGATGACCGTAGCCAGAGCAGCCACAGGGCCGCCGGTCAGGAAGTACTGCGTCAGTGCGCCGGCCGAAGCAGCCGCAAAGCCGGCGGCAAAGGGATCGGCGCCGGCCTGGATGACGATCTGCAGGAAGGGCAGAATGATGGCGGCAGAGGCGCCGTAGGACTGGGTCAGCAACGCGGTGAGCATGGCCACAAGGAACATGATCTGCACCGGAGCCACGGCCAGCACGGGCTTGAGCAGATCGGAAATGACCTGCACCAGGCCGATATTACGGATGACCGTAGACAGGAACAGGAAGCCGATGGTCGCCACCAGCGGGGTAGCGATACGGCCCACGCCCTTCATCATTTCCTGCTCGGACTGCTTAGGATCGCGCTTGGCCAGGATCATGGCGAAGATGCCCGAAATCAGGCCCACAAGGAAAATGGGGAAGCCGAGCACGAAGCCGATGACCAGCACAACAAAGGGCGCAAAGGCCTGCTTGGAAGTGGCATGGTATTCCTTGGCTTCAAATTCCTTCAGGATGGCGGCGTTTTCTTCCGCAGTCATGGTGAAGCCACGGGCCTTCATGTCACGGGTAAGACGGAAGTAGCTCATGGCAAAGACCGACAACGCGGCGATGAGCCCCAGGATGTTGAACAGGCCGAACGACAGGCCCGCCGTGGCAATGATGGCCACCTGAGTGGGGTGCGTAAAGCCAAACAGGTTGCCGATGTGACCGGCATGGCCCTGAATAGCGGCTGCCTTGTTGGGATCCACGCCCAGACGGACACCGGCCGGGCCGGTGATGACCGCGGTGATCACAGGCTGCGTGAACCCAGTCAGAGCGCCGATGAGGCCCGCGGCGATACCGCCGGCGGTCACGACGCCGGGGCCGCCGCCGATGCGGTTGCCCACGCGCACGATGTCGCGGATGATGACGTCAAAGAAGCCTGCGGCTTCCATGATGCCGATGAAGAGCAAGATACCGGTCATGTCAGCGATAACCGGGTTGAGGCCCGAGTTGATCATGCTGGCGATGGTCACGTCAGCGCTGCCGGCAAGCGGGAAGCCCGCCACAAGAGCCGATATCGTGGCGCCAATGATGGCAGTCATGTAAATAGGCGTTTTGCCTGTAATCATGATTACCAAGGTCAGCACCATGATAATTTGTGCGAGTACCGTTAAAGACATACCATATTCCTC
>DVMI01000009.1 GCA_018715085.1 Candidatus Avidesulfovibrio excrementigallinarum
GGTGGTCGCAGACGTTATAGATATAGAGGGTCTTCTCCTTGCCGTCCTTGCGGCCGGTGAAGATGCAGCCGATGTTGGTCTTGCCCACGGTGCGGGGACCCAGGCTGGCCGGGTCGGGCAGCAATGCCTTGAGGAACTGGATGGGCACAATCTGCTGGCCCTGAAATTCGATGGGCGTGGTGGACAGCATGCCGACGTTTTCCAGGCACTTCATATGGGTCAGATAGCTCTGGCCAAAGGTCATGAAGAAGCGGATCCGCCGCACGCCAGGCACGTTTTTGGCCAGGGATTCGATTTCTTCGTGATGCAGCAGGTACATGTCCTTAAGGCCGACCTGGGGGAAATCGTACTGGCGCTTGATGGACATGGCCGGCACTTCGACCCACTTGCCGTCTTCCCAGTAAGAGCCGGGGGCCGACACTTCGCGCAGGTTGATTTCGGGGTTGAAGTTGGTGGCAAAGGGATAGCCGTGATCGCCGCCGTTGCAGTCCAGAATGTCGATGGTGCGGATTTCGTCAAAATAGTGCTTGAGGGCATAGGCGGTGAACACGCCGGTGACGCCGGGGTCAAAGCCGCTGCCGAGCAGGGCGGTCAGGCCGGCCTTCTCGAATTTTTTCTTGTAGGCCCACTGCCAGGAGTAGTCGAAGTAGGCGGAGAATCCTTCTTCCTTGCAGCGGCGTTCGTACACGGCGCGCCATACGGGGTCGTCAGTATTTTCGGCTTCGTAGTTGGCCGTGTCGATATAGTCCACGCCGGCAACAAGGCAGGCGTCCATAATGGTCAGATCCTGGTAGGGCAGGGCCAGGTTGAGCACGGCGTCGGGCTTGTAGGACTGAATGAGCGCCACCAGCGCGGGCACGTCTTCCGCGTCGATCTGCGCGGTGGTGATGTTGGTTTTGGTCTTGCCTTCAAGCTCGGCCTTGAGCGCGTCGCATTTGGACACGGTGCGGCTGGCAATGCAGATGTCGGTGAAGATGTCGCTGTTCTGGCAGCATTTGTGGATGGCCACGGACGCTACGCCGCCGCAGCCGATGATGAGAAGCCTGGACATGGGCAATACCTCCTGATGTATTGTCGTCCGCTGGAACTGTTGTGCGTTGCAAAGGCCCTGACGGCAGCGGGAGCCGTCGCGGCCGACGATGAACAGACAGCCGCGCCTTGCGCGGGGTGAAACGCTCTTGAAGGGCGATCGCGCCGGCCCTCCGGCATACGCCAGACGGCCGCGCCGCCGTTGTCACACAAAAAACGCTCTGCCGGCGTCCTGCAAAGAGGATCCGGCCTGACGCCGCACCGTCCGGATGGCCGCGCCTTTTTTAGAGGGGGCGGCTGTGACCCGGCGGATACCCGGCGGGCGCCCGGCGCGCGGCGCTACCGGGCCTTGTCGACGGAGCTTTCTGCCGTTTCCAGCAGATCCTGCACATAGCGGGGCAGCATGAATGCCCCAAGGTGCAGGTGCGTGGTGTAATACCACGTTTTGATGTTGCGGGCCTTCCAGCGCTTGGGGTCGAAATCCCTGATGGGATGGTACTTTTTCGACGCAAAGCCGAACATCCAGTAGCCGGAAGGGCAGGTGGGAATGTGCGCCTGGTACACCCGGCTGATGGGAAAGCTCTGGTACACCTTGCGGTGCATGGCGCGGAAGGCGGTTTCGTCTTCGTCAAAGAAGGGGCTGCCGTGCTGATAGACCATAAGCCCGTCTTCCTTGAGCGCCCTGTAGCAGCTGCCGTAGAATTCCTTGGTGAACAGGCCTTCGGTATGGCCGAACGGATCGGTCGAATCGTTGATGATGATGTCGTATTCGGCCTGCCGGCCGCGCAGGAAGCGCAGTCCGTCGCGGTGGATGATCTTGATGCGCGGATCTTCAAAGGCCTGTGCGGCGTCGGGGAAAAACTCGCGGCAGGCCTTGACGACCATTTCGTCAGGTTCCACCACGTCGATTTCCTCAATTTCCGGATAGTTCGTGTACTCGCGCGCGACGCCGCCGTCGCCGCCGCCGATGATGAGCACCCGGCGCACGTCCGGATGCACCGACATGGGCACATGCGTGACCATTTCGTTGTAAATGAACTCGTCGGAATCCGAGAAGATGATGTCGCCGTCCAGCGCCAGCAGCCGCCCGTACTCGGGCGATTCAAAAATTTCGATGCGCTGGTATTCGCTGTCGGCGGCAAAGAGCTGCCGGGTGACCCGGAGACTCATCTGCCCGTTGGCCGTATGAATCCACATGTCCATCTGACGGTTACTCCTTGATGACCTGAATGCGGTCAATGAGGGGATCGGCCGCGCCCTGGAGCGAACAGCCTTTTTCCTTGGCGAACAGAATATGATCCACAATGGTCTGGGTCACGCGCTCGCCGGGGGCCAGAATGGGAATGCCCGGCGGGTAGCACATGACAAATTCTCCGGTAACCCGCCCCACGGCCTCCTGCAGGGGCAGGGTTTCCTTGTCGGCATAGAACGGCTTTTGCGGAGAATAGACCACTTCCGGCTGAACAAAGTCGCTGTAGTACTGCCCCGACGGTTCCTTGCCATACAGGCGCTTGATGTCTTCAAGCGCGCCGACAAGACGTTCGATGTCCTGCAATCTGTCGCCGATGGAAATATAGGCAAGGATGTTGCCGATGTCGCCAAACTCGATCTGGATATCGTACTCGTCGCGCAAGAGGTCGTACACTTCAATGCCCGTCAGGCCGATACCCAGGGTGTAGACAGAAAGCTTGGTCACGTCGAAGTCGCAGACCGTCACGCCGTCAATGAGCTCGCGCCCATAGGCGTAATACCCGCCGATGCCGTTGATTTCGCTGCGCGCGTATTCGGCCATCTTGACGACCTTGGCAAACGACTCCCGGCCGCGCAGCGCCTGATTGCGCCGCGAGATGTCCAGGCTCGAAAGCAGCAGGTACGAGGCGCTGGTTGTCTGCGTCAGGTTGATGATCGTGCGCACATGGCCGGGATCCATGTTGGGGCCGATGAGCAGAATGGAACTCTGGGTCAGACTCCCGCCCGACTTGTGCATGGACACGGCAGACATGTCTGCCCCCACCGACATGGCCGACACCGGCAGCCCTTCCCCAAAATACAGGTGCGTGCCGTGCGCTTCGTCCACCAGCAGTTTCATGCCGTGGGCGTGGGTCAGCTCGGCAATGGCCGGCATGTCGGAACAGATGCCATAGTAGGTGGGGTTGTTGACAAACACCGCCACGGCGTCGGGGTTGGCCTTCACAGCCTCCTCGACGGCAGAAAGTTCCATGCCCAGCGCCACGCCAATTTTGGGATGAATGGCCGGACTGACGTACACCGGAATGCCCCCGCACAAAATGAGCGCGTTGATCACGCTCTTGTGCACGTTGCGCGGCAGGATGATCTTGTCTCCGGCCTTGCAGACCGAAAGGATCATGCTCTGCACGGAACTGGTCGTGCCGTTTACCATAAAATAGGCGTGGTGCGCGCCAAAGGCCTCGGCGGTCAGCTCCTCGGCTTCCCGGATGACCGACACGGGATTGCTGAGGTTGTCCAGCGGTTTCATGGAATTGACGTCCAGTCCCACGCACTTTTCCCCGAGCAGCTTTGCCAGCTCCGGATTGCCCCGGCCGCGTTTGTGTCCGGGAACGTCGAAGGGCACAACCCTGCGCCGGCGGAAGGCCTCCAGAGCTTCATAAATGGGGGCTGATTTCTGATGTTCCAGATCCATGTCACAACTCCCTCGTCTGACAGGCAAAAGGGATGAGATAAGGGCGCAAAAAGGCAGATGACCAGGTCATCTGCCGCGGGCGTTGCCAAAAGAGGGCGCTGCCGTGCCGCTTGTCAGCAGGCGGACGGCCATGCCGGTAGGTCATGATGGTGTGGTACAACGCGTGCAAAAATCCATGATGTTGCGGGTTGCGGCGCAAAGGGCGCCGGACAAAACGCCTTCCACAGCCTGCGGCCTGGACAGCCGGGCTGTCCGCGCCGGTTGCCCCCCTGCCAGCAGGCGGCCGGAGGCAGAATATTCCGTATGCGTCAACGGCAATCGCCTTTTGTTTACGGGGTAATGTATGGAGATGTCAAGAAAAAATTACAAAAGGAACGTTTCTTAACCTCCATTTAACCTGTCTCATACATGATTTTTTACACTCTATGAGTCCATTTATGCT
>DVMI01000103.1 GCA_018715085.1 Candidatus Avidesulfovibrio excrementigallinarum
GTCTGGTTGGCGTTGGAAATCTGGGTGTTGGCGCCCTGCAGGTACGAATTGTACTGGCCCATGTAGTCCTGAATGTAGACCATCTGCTGCTGCGTGTCCGTGCCCAGCTCTTCAAGACGGGCTTCCAGAGAGGCAATGGCCACGTCCCACTCGTCCGCGCTGTGGGAATAGTTGTTGCCGGTTCTGTCCATAGCCAGCCCGTGCGACTCCATGTAGTCCACCATTTCCTGGCTCATAAACGTGGCGTTGTTGCCCTTGGGCACTGTTTCTGTACGGGGTTTATCTTCGTACAGCATGTTGCCGTCTTCGTCGAACATGACGTTGCCGTTGGCGTCCTTCTTAGGCACGTTGAAGGTCGCCGTCTTGGCCTTATCGTTGCCCACGCCGGCTTCCGCGTCAGCCTGGGCCTGCCGGGCCTCGTTGAGCAGCGAGGACACAAGCTTCTGCTCTTCCTGCTGCTGGGAAATATAGTCCATGCGTTCCAGAGCCTGGCTTTTGGCCGTTTCGGAAAGCTCAAGCTGGAGCTTGGCAAACATCAGCTGGAGGCTGGAGGAAGGCCCAAGATCCGCGGAAGTCACGGACGAAACACTGTTCGCATTCACTGTAGTAATAGACATGTTAACCTCTGATTCGCTAATAACTGTTTTGTTACGGAAGCCACCTTCTTTGACTCAGCCTCCAGCCATACACTCTGCTTTGCCGTCAGACTGTTACAGGCGCACGACGTTGCGGCGTCCGCAACCAGGACGGCTGCCGGCCGCAGCACCCGATGCCGGCTGCGACTGCGCGGCACGGGCGGCGCCGGCGCGCTGAGCTTCAGCCATGGCTTCTTCGGCCTGTTTGCGCATTTCCGGAGAAAGCGCGTTCATATCCACCTTTTCTCCACCCTGCTCAGACAGGCCCAGGGCCTTGCGCATCGCCTTTTCCTGATTTTCCAGTCTGGAGAACTCGTCTTTAAGCTCAGCCAGCTGATTCATCTGCCGCTTCATGTCCTGCTCGGTAAAAGCCATCGTATTACTCCTTAAACGGACTGTCGTTGATAAGGCGTCATTGCCCTTGCACAAAAAGTTATGCACAAACCATGCCAAAAAAGAACCGCAATACTTGCACGTCGGCAGGAACGGCTTCGCCCCCGCTTTTGCAAACAAAGTTGTCACTCACCTGCAACAATGTTTCCATATTTACGATACGCCTTTTGAGTGAAAAATCAAGGTGTTCCCTACCTCCCAGCGCCTGACGCGCCCGCCTGAAAACCGTTTCCGCACAATGTTTTCCGGCCATTTGAGGGCCGGCAGTCCGGCGGGAACAGGCAGGGATCTTTTCTGCCTGTACCGTTAAGCCGGGGCGCACGCCGCCAGCGGTTGCCACGCCGTCTGGACGGCCCCGCGTTATCTGCCGCCGGGCCGCAGGTTCCTTTGTCATGGCGTCCTGTACGGCTGCCGGCCGCACGGCCGGATCCTTGCGGCGGCTGTGCCGGCATGCCGCACTGGCAGCGTGGCCTGGACGGCCGCACAGACGTTTGCCAGCGGCGTTTTTGCCATAAAAGATCCGCCGGCCTGTCCGCGGCCACAAACGCCGTTGCGGCCTTGTGGCTTCACAGCAGGGCACGGCCTGCCTGCCCCGGCAGCAACGCTGCCCCGGGACCGCCTTGCAATACGAGAGGCGCTTGCCGTCTCCAGCCTGTCTGTGCTATGTTAAAACGTGCAAGCATGACATCTGGCACAATTTTCGCATAGGTGTTGTTGTCATCCTGTCAGCGATGTTTTGGGAGAGCTGCCATGCCTATCGATTTTTCCATTCAGCATAATCAGCAGACGCCGCAGAGTACTGCGACGACCTTTTCGTCAACCGCGACCGGTTCTCTGTTCGGACTTGATGCCACCGTCGTAGAATCGCCCATGTCTCTTCTGGCCGATGCCGCCGAGGAGCTGACTTTTGCTGCCGACAGCACCGACGATTTTGAGCTGGATGAGCGCAAGGAGCGCGAAGAAATCGACGAGGCCATGGACGAACGTATCAAAAAATATCAGGAGCTCATGCACGAAACCGGCGAGGTGCAGAAGCTCGGCCCCCTGCGCGACGCCATCAGCGCCCGGGCGGGCAAGGAACACGTTCTGCGCCAGCTGCGCTATTATTTCCCCGACCCTGCCGACGCCTGGGCGATGCTCAAGGAATTGCGCGACGAGCTGGCCGCCGACCCTTCGACCGACGAGGCCGTGCTGCGCGGTGTGAACGAGGCCCTGGCCGAACTGGAGGCCAGCGAAGGTCCGGCCATCCGTGCGGGCATCAACGGCGCGCTGAACGCCCGGGGCTTTGAGGGGCTGGGCTCGCCTTCGGAACTGGGCAGCCTGTACCGCAAGACCGTCTGCGACTTTGTCGACGTGAACGCCATGTTCGCGTATATTCAGGATCGTTTCGGCGGCGACTTTGACGCGGCGGTGGACTTTCTCTACAAGGCGCTGGCCAGTGACATGGCCTGCGACACGCCCAGCATGGAAAAAAGCCATCTTGAGCACGTCAACACAGGGCTCGGCGAACTGCGCCAGCTGCAAAGCGCGCGCAGCCTTTGCGCCAAGACACTGACGCGCTGGCACGACGTGCACGGCGTTAAAAACTGTCCTCTGAACGACATGGCCCTGCTCAACCAGCTCCTTGGTTTGCGCAAGGAACACTTTATCGGGGCCTCGCGCATTGCACGGATTGCCGACGACGCAAAGGCTCCGGACATTGAACACAAGGTTCTTTTCCTGCAGGAGCTGTTGAATACGCTCCGCGCCTTCTCTCCCGATCTGTTTGACGGCGCCGAGGGGCGCATGAAAGTCATCGACGCGGTACAGGGTGCCGTGGACGCGGCCATTGCCGAAGAAGACGCCTGGCTGGCAAGCCAGGAGCAATCCTGAGGAGCGGCCTGCCGCGCGCCGGCAGCCGGGCATCCGCCTGCCACGGCGCGGAAAGGCACGGCTGAGGACGCGCAGGCGGCGCGCTGCCTGCCACTGACGGTCTTTATACAAAGCACTCTGTCCCAGTTGTTGGAGGACACATGCTGGACGTTGCACTGAACGAATTTGGAAAACGCATGGGCCTGCCCGCCCTGGCCTTCTCTCCGGACGGGCTGGCAGCCCTTGACGTGCAGGAGCTGGGGAGGCTGCATTTTGAACGGAGCCACGGCAACGAGGGCGAAGAGCTGCTTATCTACATTGCCCGCGATCTCCCCGGCTACGACACCGGCACGGTAGGCCGGGCGCTGGCTCTGTCCCACTACAGGCACAACCTGGCATTCCCCATTTCGGCCGGGCTGCGCGGCGACACGCTGCTGCTGCTCACGCGCGTGCCCGCCAACCGCGCTTCCGCCGCTCTGCTGGAAAATGCCGTCATACAGCTGTTCCGATCCCTCAAGACCATACAGGGAGCCTGATCATGTCTGCCGGACCTGTGAATCTGCTGAATCCCGATCTGGGCATTCAAAGCATTATGGATACCAGCAAGGCCGATCGTCTGCCCGACGCCCGGCCCCTGGCCTCAAGTCCGCTGCGCGAAGCGGGGCTTGAGGAACTGTACGAAGGCCGCCACCTGGACCAGGCTGTCGGCGCGCTGCTTCTGCCCTCAGTGGGCGACGGCTCCATTCTGCAGCCCGACGTGTTCCACGCCGAACTGCGCGGCAGCCTCGAGGCGCTGCGCGAAAACCGCAATCCGGCCGTCCGTGCCTTTGTGCGCGACGATCTTGCGCCGCTCATGGACAACACCGATCTTCTCAAGGCCTATACCTCGCTGATGGTGGGGGGGTAACGCATGCCGGACACCTCTTCACCGCTTACCGAGCAGCAGCGCCGCGCCCTTCAGGTGCTGGGGCATCTGTACCTGCGCATGGGGCACTTTGATCGGGTCCGTAAACTGACGCAGGCCCTGCTGGCGCTGAATCCCGGCGACGTCTGGGCCAGACGCTGTCTTGCTGTCGCCCTGCTTAAGGAAGGCGACGCCGAACGCGCGCTGGAACAGCTGGACGGCCTTCTGACGGGAGGGCCCCTGCCTTCCCGCGATGCCGCGCTGTACCTTATCAAGGCGCAGGCCCTGTGGCAGACGGGCCGCGCTGACGAGGCGCGCAACGCCATGAACGCCTATATTGCCGCTGGAGGAAAGCCTCTGTGAGTTTTTTTTCTGACGCCCGCGGCATTGTGTCCTCAACCACACGGCACAGTGACCTTGCGCTTGTAGGGCTGCTGGTGGCGGTCATCGCCCTGATGATCATCCCCATGCCC
>DVMI01000104.1 GCA_018715085.1 Candidatus Avidesulfovibrio excrementigallinarum
CTTTCCTATACCCCGCAGGGCGAGTTCCCCTTCTATATCTATGACGAGAATATCGGGAAATGGATGCTCAACCTGCCCATCAGCTTTATTTATGACGACGCCATGTTCTTCTATTTCGGCTGGCTGGGCAGCAAAAACGATCAACAGCGCGTCCAGTCCCCGACGTCATTTTTGGGAGCGCTGCTCGACGCCTATTCCGTGGCGCGGGAAACCACAGGATATATGAATATCGTCATTCATCCGCATCTGACCGGACGGTGCTGCCGCATTCAGATGCTACGGCGGTTCTTCCAGCGGGTGCAGCAGGACGGCGATGTGCTGTTTGCCACGTCCGAATGGCTTGCCGATTACATTCTTGACCGTTTTCCGGTTGAAGACGGCACTGCAGATGCCGCTTCATCCCAAGCCTGATCCCGGAGGAAAACACCATGCCTTGGAAACTCGGATATACGTTATCGGACGAAATTTCTCCCGCAAGGGTTGCCTGGCCCAAGGGTAAGGCGGCGGTGTCGATTGTGGTGGACTACAGTGTGCCCGCTGGCGTCGACGGCATTGATGAAGCGGCGATCGCTTATGCCCAAACCGTCTGGGGCGACACCATCTCTGGGGATTGGTTGATCGATTACCTGGACAGCTATGGCGTCAAAGCCACGTTTGCTGTGCCACTGGTCATGGCAAACGCATTTCCAGACAGCATCCGCCGGGCTCAGGCTCACGGCCATGAAATTGCAGCCGGCTCCTTCGCCAAGGAAGACGTGTCGCGCCTCGCTCCGGAAGAAGAAAAACGCCGCATCGATCAAACCTTTGCAGGCCTTGAAGCCCTGACCGGTACACGGCCGGAGGGCTGGTTCATGCTCCCGCGCACAGGGGATGACTATCCCGGCGGAGCCATCTCAGAAGCCACGGGCAAGCTGCTTTTGGAAAGCGGCTGTGGTTATTTCGGCAATTCCATGGCCGACGACATCCCCCACTACTGGGTCACAGACTACGATACGCGGCGCACACTGCTCATGCTGCCGTATTACTACGCCATGGACTCGCAGTTCTTTATCTTTTTCCCCGGCATCGGAAAAGGAAACGGCCTGGTACAGGCCAGGACGCTGGGCGAAAACTGGTCGGCAGAACTGGAGGGCGTGCAGCTGCTCGGACGCCAGTCTACCTTTGTGATCCAGCCCTACCTGATGCATTTTGGCGTGAGCCGGCTCCAGCTTGATCGACTCATGCAGGCCATTGTCGGCAATCGTGATCTTTGGATTACGACTTCAGGAGAATGCGCAGCATACTGGAAAGCAACGTATCCGGCAGAGAAAACGCTGCATCTGGAACAGGCGGCATGGATTGACTGATCGTTCACACCCTTCCACCCCCCAGTATGCAGGGGGTGGATTTTGAGGAGCCATCTATGAAGGATACTCTCCAGCAGCTGTTCAGCTTACAGGGCAAAAATGCCATTGTGACCGGCGCTTCCGGCGCCCTGGGCGGCGCGGCACTGCGGGCTATGGTCTATGCCGGGGCCAACGTGGCGGCCTGTTATAATTCCAGTAAAGAACGGCTGGACACAATGCTTGCCGGGCTCGGCGACGTGCCTGTGACAATCAAAACCTATAAGGTCGATTCCTTCGATCAGGAGGCAATCAAGGCTCACGCCGATGACGTCATGCGCGATTTCGGGCGGATTGATGTGGTGATCAATACGGCGGGCGGTAACGTCAAAGGCGGCTACTACGGCGAAGGACAGAGCCTTTTCGATCTCGATTCCAAGCCCCTGTTCGACACCGTGACATTGAACCTCTTTGGCGGCTGCATCTGGCCCTGCCTCGCCTACGGCGCCAAGATGCTCAACAATCCCGACGGCGGCTCGATCATCAACTTCAGCTCGATCGGCGCGTTCAAAAGCCTCGGCGGTCATATTGCCTATGCTGCGGCTAAGGCAGGCGTAAGCAACTTTACGCAGTCGCTGGCTGCCCACATGGCCCGCGACTTCAATCCAAAATTGCGTGTCAACGCCGTGGCTCCGGGCTTTTTCCCGAATAACAACCCGGCTCAGATGCTGTTCAACCCTGACGGCTCATACCGTCCGCGAGCCCAGCGCGCAGTGGATGCCACCCCTATGCACCGTATGGGCGACCCAGATGAACTCATCGGAACGCTGGTCTGGCTGGCGTCAGACGCATCGGCCTTTGTTACCGGACTCATCATCCCGGTGGATGGCGGGTTTTTGCTCAATTCTCCCGTATAGCCTGCCCAGGCGGGCGCGTTTGGCGCGTCTGCGGCAGCCGCAGCACGCCGCACACATCCGGAGGGCAGGAGGCTTTGGGGCAACAAGGTGCTCTTCTCCCCCCGCCCTCGTCTCTTTCCTCAAACGTGCATCAGGGGCAGACCCGGACGGCGCAAGAGGCGGCCAGTATGGAGCGCCTCTCCAGTGTTTGACAACGCCGGGGCCTTGCGGGTAAATGACAGAGTTTGAACTGTGTAACACCACTGTCCGTCTTTCAACCAAGAGGAAAAGGCCGATGACGTTACCCTTTGGATTGAATTATCTAGATGGCGCATTGCTGCTGATTCTGCTGATCATGGCAGGTCGTGGCGGACTTCGCGGCTTTCTGGCTGAGATTGCCGGTCTGATCGGACTGGTGGGCGGTGTAGTCCTGGCCGGGCGGTATTATCCTGAGCTTGCCAACCGCCTTACGAGTGCGCTGGGGCAGGAGGCCGCCTGGATTCCTGTTGTTTCGTATGTCGTTATTTTGTTCGGCTTCATGCTCGGCATCGGGCTCATTGCCCGCCTGCTGCACCGCATTCTTACTGTCGCATGTGCCGACGCCGTCAATCATATGCTTGGCGTGGGCGCGGGATTTCTCAAGGGCCTGGCTATTTGTTGCGTGGTGGTCTATGCAGTGCGGTTGCTGGTGCCCAGTTCAGATCTGGTGCGCACCTCCGTCATGGTGGGCTTTATTGAGCAGGTCATGAGCCTGATTGGCACCTATTTGCCCCAGACGGGACTTGATAAGTATCTCCCGTCCGGTTTGGAAATTCCCAACTTATGATTTCAGTGCCGCAGCAGTGCTGTTGCCGCGGCAAGAAGGAAGATGACATGGCAGATGCACAAGCGCTGCACGAGGCTGTCGATCGCCTGCGTGCGCTGGTGGACCGTCTGACTGGCGAGGGCGGCTGCCCCTGGGATATGGCTCAGACCGCCGAATCGTTGACGGAGTATCTGGTAGAGGAATGTCACGAACTTGTGGACGCCATCCGTTCCGGTTCGCGGGAGAATGTGCGTGAAGAGTTGGGCGACGTGGCGTTTTTGCTGTTCTTTCTGGACAATATCTATGCCCGCCAGGGGGAACCCATTCTTGCTGCGGCGCTGAACGAAACGACAGCCAAGATGATCCGCCGGCATCCGCACGTTTTTTCAGATACCGAAGTCAAGTCGCAGGATGAGCTGCTTAAAAACTGGGAACAGATCAAGCGTGCGGAAAAAGCCGCCCACGGCGAAGACGCCCGCAAAGGCTTGTTTTCTGGGCTGCCTGCCGGACTGCCGCCGCTGACCAAGGCGTACCGCCTGCATTCTAAGGCGGCCAGGGTAGGCTTTACCTGGCCAGAGGATGAGGAGGTCGAACAGCAGGTCGAAGCTGAATGGCTCGAGCTGCTTGACGCCTGTGCCGACGGCGATGAAAAGCGCATTGAACACGAGTACGGCGACCACCTGTTCACTCTGGTTGAGCTCGGGCGCCGTCACGGCCTTAAGGCTGCCATGGCGCTCGATGCGGCGAACCGGCGTTTTCTGGCCCGCTATGAGGCCATGGAAAATCTGGCTGCCGATCGCGGCAAGGACTTTGCCAAGCTCTCCCTTGACGAGAAGGACGAACTTTGGGAAGAGGTCAAGGCCGCAGAGAACGCCGCAGCCGGTACGGTAAATAAGGAAGAAGCGCCTTCCAGCTAGGGCGGCGTGTTTTTTTGAAGGGGCGGCGTTGTGAGGCAGCGCGCCTTCAGAACACGGGTTGTGCTGCCCCCTGCAACGTGGGGATGTGAAGAAAAGGTCTTCCTCAGAGCGGTTCTTTACAACGTCAGTCCTTGATGGCGCCCGTTCAGAGCATTTAGTTTTTTACAACCTATCTGCGTTGTGCCGGCAGGGAGTGGCCCGCTCCTGGCGCTGGCGCGCATTGCCTGCCACCACCGCGTCGCTGCACGCAACATTTTTTTGAAAATTGTCAACGCCGCCACTTCCATGGGGAAGCGGCGGCGTTGTGTTTATGGGCAACGCTGTGTGCTTGTGTTGTCTTGCCGTATGTGCCCGGCATTGCGCCGCTCGCTGGAACGCACGTTCTGCGGGCAGGCTCTCTGCCAGAGGCTTTGGGAGGACAGAAAGGCCAGCGTCCGTGTATCTGGCTGCGGCGGGCGCGTTTCCGGCATGCCGTTGTGCTCAGAGGCAGCACTTGACTGCCACGATACAGATGTCCCTGTCCCGGCTGAGGGCTGCGTTTGCGGTATTGCCGCAGGAAAAAGGCCTTTTGCGGCGCAGTATGTCGGAATTTCTGGTGCGCGCGGGAACCTGCCTGCTGCACAAACGGTCACCGCCGCAGAACCGCCTGCGGGGTGCGGGGAGGCCCGGGAGGTTTGGGCTGGAAGGGCGTCACTTTCCTGATGAGCTTTTTATCTGCAGGCATTGCACAACACAAAGCCGCCTGGCTCAGTGGCCAGGCGGCTTTTAACGGCAGTGTGCTCAGAAGTTATTTCTTTCGGGAGGCAAGCAGCATCCGGTGGCGCCGCCGCAGGGGAATTGTGCGGATGTAGCCAAAAGTCAGGCCGAGCACCAGCAGGGCTTCTGCACCAAGAGTGCGCAGCAGCCGTGGTGAATCGGCGTGATACCCGGCCGAAAGCCATAAAGTGGGGCTGGAGGGATCGGAATGATGGATGATGAGCCCCAGCCCCGCAATGCCGCCAAGCATGGCCAGAGCGCCGATCGTCCAGCTGAAGGAAAGGCTTAGCCGCCACAGCGTGGCTGTTCGTGTGCAGCGGCTGCGGAAGGGCAGCAGGCAGAGCAGCAGCACCAGACAGAGAAGTGACGCCTGCCAGCTGAGGCTGCTCAAAAAGGCGCAGATGCCTCCGACCAGCAGCAGCGCGAGAACAAGACGGTAGGCAATGACCTTTCGATGCTGGATACCCGGAGCAAGAAGCAGCAGCATGACGCCGCTCAGCGCGGCCAGCATGTGCGACAGTTCCAGCAGCGCCAGCGGTTCCAGTTCGGCCAGCTGGGCGACCTTGTCCGGCCGGACAGGCAGGATGGCCCAGAACAGCAGCATGACGCCACAGGCAAAAGTGGCTCCGGCAAACATGGTCGGGGCATAGGCGCGTATCCAGCGTCCGGCGTCATGCAGCATGCCGGCCGCCTTCATGCTCTGGCAGCGGATTTCGTAAATCGCAAAGAAAATGGCGGCCATGAGCAGCGGAATCAGATAGTAGATGGCCCTAAAGCAGATGAGTGCGGCAAAAACGCCTTTGGGCTCGGCGGTGGAAAGATGAATGATGACCACTTCCAGCACGCCCACGCCACCCGGGACGTGCGAAAGCACAACAAGCACCATGCCCATGAGGTAGCTGGGCAGAAACTGCAGGAAGGATACATTCACGTCAGGCGGCAGCAGCACATACAAACAGGCGCCGGCGCAGATCAGATCCGCTCCGGCAACGAGCGTTTGCGCGATGGCGATGCGGAACGGCGGGAAGGCAAATTCCTTGCCGAAAATATGGATGGGCTTGTGGATGAAGCGACAGATGACCAGGTAGCTCATGGCAATGGCAAACAGGATCGCGCCGAGCGGGCGCACGCCGATGCTCAGATGCATGCCGAGTTCTGCCGGGATGTCCGGGGGAGCGATCATGAAGATGGCGCCGACCAGGCCCAGGGCGCCAACCCAGAAGGTTACGGCCAGCATAAGCACCAGCCGGACAATGTCCATGGGCGAAAAGCCCCAGGAACTGTAAAACCGGTAACGGACGGTCGTGCCGCCGAGCAGGGCCCCAAAATTGTAGCTGACCGCCTGTCCCACGAACGAGACGAGCGAGACTTTTGGTAAAGGAAGCGTTTTGTGGATGCCTTTTAAGGCCAGCCAGTCGTACCCGATAAGAATGGTGTAGTTGATGGCCATCAGGACCAGAGAGAGCAGTACGCCGGAGGTCGGGATTTGATCCAGACTGGCCTGAATGTCCGACAGGCTGAATTTGCTGATTTGCCTGTAGAGCAGCCAGACGGCTCCCAGAAAGATACAAATGACCAACAGAGGACCCAGAGCGCGGAAAAGCCGACGGATCGGGGGGGGCAGTTTAGGCATGGCAAGTCCTTGGCGCAGCCAACGCGCAGACGATAAAAGTCAGCCGGAACAGGGCGAGATGGCGTGTAAGGCCTACTCTGGTAAAGTGTAGCTTGTTGCGCAGGCAAGTGCAAGGCATTGGAGGGCTCATGAGACGCGAGTGCGCTCGGCCGTGGAAAGTGTGCCTGAGAGGGAAGGCCGGGGAAAAGGTGCTGTGCGTTGCCTGGCACGGGGCAGGTTACGGCCTGTGCGGGCGCTCTGATGTGCCCCGTTTTTGTCAGGCATGAGGCATTGTTGGGAGTGCCGGTGCGTTGCCGCACTCATGCAGATTCGGATATGCAGCCGGGCGAGACGCCGGCAGCCCGGGACACAAGGCGTTGCAGCCTCTTTTTTTGTGCGCGGCAACGCCGGCCGTCTGGCAATGTGTGGAAAACAGCGTGGGACTTGACTTGGGCGGCTGCTTCGTCTATGCTTGTCTCACGGATCCAGAGAGTCCGCGCCGTTACCCGTTGCCCTGTGCCAGGACGACGGGGCACTTTTTTTTACCCGGTTCCACGTTCCCGGGCATAAATGGTTCCGCAGCGCGGGATCATAAGGAGCAGAACAACATGTCCATTCCCATTTCCCGTCAAGGGTTCCAGGCCCTGGAGGCCGAGCTGGAACAGCTGAAGAAGGAACGCCCCCTGGTCATTCAGGCGATCAAGGAAGCCCGCGAAGAGGGCGACCTGCGTGAAAACGCCGGCTATGACGCCGCCCGTGAACGGCAGGGCCTTCTGGAAGCCCGGATCAATTATATCGAAACGCGGATGCACGAATGCAACGTGATCGATCTTGACAAGCTCTCCGGCGATAAGGTGACCTTTGGCGCCACGGTTGTGGTGGAAGACGAAGATTCTGGGGAACAGCGTCGTTTCACCTTGCTTGGGCCGGACGAGGCCGACTATTCCAAGGGCAGCATTTCCACCCTTTCGCCTATGGGCAAGGCCCTGCTGGGCAAGGAAGTGGGCGACGAAGTGACTGTGGACGCCCCGCG
>DVMI01000105.1 GCA_018715085.1 Candidatus Avidesulfovibrio excrementigallinarum
TTTTTTACTTTTTTTTGCCTTTTCTTCACACTCTGTTTCTAACACACTTTTTTCCTTTACTGTTTTTTTACACTGCCTTGTACAGCCGGCCGCTCCCCCCCGGAACAGACCGGCGCAGAGAACGTGTTCCGCCATGCTGTTGCGTTGCAGATGCCTACTGCATGCCCGTTCGGCTATGTTTTCTTTTGCCTGGCAGCAAGGTTCATATCAAGACGTCCGGCCGAGACCCCTGTCAGGGACGAAAGGGGCTGCTGTTTCCCCACAAAAGCAGTCTTGCCTGCAGGCAATTGCTGGCGCGATCTGCCGCCCGTACAGGCCCGGCGAGCTGCCATGGTTCATGCCGTTTGTTTCCAGGACCGGAGCAGACGCGATGACAGCCGCACCTTGCGGGAAATTCCTTTTGCCCGTAACTCATTTCATTGTATTAACATAATGTCATTATTGACAATTATCCTCCACTACGCCTTCCACTCTTTGTCAGAAGGCCATTGCTCCTTACTGGATCGTTTGCTATAGCTACCTCCTGGTTAGGTTCAAGTTCACGAAATGAGGCTTTTTCATGGCGACATCTCCCAGTGATCAGTTGTTGTCTCTCGCCTGCGAGACCCTTGGCGTGCACAGCGCCCTGCTTTTTAGAAACGATGACGAAGGCGCCGTCCTGATTTCCGCCGCGTGCATGGGCGCGCCAACGCCAGTGCCTGTGACCATCGCCCCCGGCAAAGGACTGGTAGGGTGGATTCTGCGCAACAGACAGCCGTTGATTCTGAATAATTTTGACGCAGATCACAGTTCGCTGGGGTATTATGAAGACAGCGACGAAGAGCAGATTGCGGCTTTTATGGGGCTGCCGCTGCCATCTGGAGGCGTCCTGTGCGTCGACGCACTCCCAGGCAGGACTTTTGAGGTCCGCGACCAGCAGCAGCTGCAGCGTTTTGCCGAGCTGGCCGAATCCATGGATCAGCTGATGCGGAACAAAGGGTCCGAAACCGAAGTCCATACATTTTTTGGCGCGCTGGCCAGCCTGCGCCAGCTGCACGAAGACGCGCCGCCGTGGAGCACCTATCTGCGCAACCTGCTGGCCGTGCTGGCCAGGGCCACAGACTTTGACTATGTGATGCTGGCCATGTTGCCGGAAAACGCCCGTGAGTACATTATTGAAGCGGAGTCTTCTCCGTTGCTGTGCGCACAGGGCGGTTCAGCCAAGCTGCCTCTTGAAAACGGCCTGGTCGGCTGGGTATTTGAAGAGGGCCGTCCCTACTTTGGCGATGGCCAGCGTAGCGCTGTTGCACCGTTGTTTGGCAAGATTCCCCAGGATCCCGGCTTTCAATGTGTGATCTGCGTGCCTGTGATGCATTCGCGCAACGTATGCGGGACACTGGCCTTTGCCGGATTGCAGCGCCGCACGTTCTCTGACGACCTGCAGACGTTTGTCAACCTGGCCGCCAGCGAACTTGGCCAGCATATCGAGACGCTGTATCTGCGGCACCGGTTGCTTGCCCTGCTGCCCAAGGCACAGATGGTCTTTGATACTGCGCCGCACGATCCAGACACGGCCCCCATGCCCCATGAAGAAAATGCCTGAGCCGAAGCCTGTGCTTCCAGCCCCTGGCAAGTCAGAGGACGCCTCATGTTCCGCAAACGCATAGCCGTAGATCTTGGCACCGCCAACACGCTGATCCATGTGCCTGGGCAAGGTGTTGTGCTGAACGCGCCGTCCATGGTCGCCATCGACAGCGAAAGCCGCAGGGTCCTGGCCGTCGGCGCTGACGCCAAGACCTTTCTTGGCAAAACGCCGCAGGGTATCGATGTTGTCCGCCCGCTCAAGGACGGCGTTATTGCCGATTTCGACATGGCCGGGGAGCTGCTGCGCCAGCTCCTGCGGCAATCCATCGGCAGCAGCAACCTTTCCAGGCCTGACGTCCTGATTTGCGTGCCGCTGAACATCACCAACGTCGAACGCCGCGCCGTCATCGAAGCCGCACAGGCTGCCGGAGCGCACACCGTCCAGCTGATCGCCGAGCCCATGGCCGGCGCTGTGGGCGCACACCTGCCGGTTCTCGAACCCGAAGGCCATATGGTTGTGGACATCGGGGGCGGGACAACAGACATTGCAGTCATCAGCGTGGGAGCGCTCTCCGGAGCCCGCTGTCTGCGTCTTGCCGGGGACACGTTCACCAGAGTCATTCAGGATCGCATGCGCGAGCAGTTCAACCTGAGCATCGGCGAAAACATGGCCGAGCGCACAAAAATCGCCGTAGGGGCCCTGGTTCCCTCTGGCTCGCCGCTCAGTGCGACGGTATCCGGCAAGGATCTGCGCACGGGAGCCCCCAAAACCGTTCGTGTCTGCGACGACGATTTGCGTCCGGCTCTGCTGGACACCGCCCAGCCCATTGTAGACGCAGTGCTTGAAGTCCTGGAAGGCACCCCCCCGGAATTGGGAGGCGATCTGCTGACCCGCGGCATGCTCCTGACAGGCGGCGGCGCTCTTCTGCGCGGCATGGACACCTTGTTGTCAGGCGCCGCCCGCATCCCCGCAGTCCTCGATGACGAGCCGTTGACCACCGTCCTGCGTGGCGCGGCCATCGTGCTCGAGCATCTCGACAGGTACAGCGAACTGCTGTTGCAGGAATGATCTTCAACGTGACTATCCGGACCCCGGGCCGTTCTTCTCTACATCCGGTAAAGCCTCGCAGCCCTTTGCCGGGTTCTCTAAACGGCCCTTGCCGCATGGCCGGCAGGCGGCCACAGAACGCGAGCTCCGGCAAGACAATGCCGCGTGCTTTCTGAAACCTGCTGCGCAAGGATACGCCATGCCCGAGACACACCCTTCTGTCACTCTGCTTGCGCACACGCCCGATCCGCTCTCTCTGGTCTATGCCGCGTTCCGGCAATGTTACCATGCCGGGAGCGTTGCGGATATGTGGCCACGCCTGCTGAACGGCGACATCTCGCGAGAAAAACAGGCCGAGTTCGTAAACCGGATTCTCGAATCGGGCCATGTCAGCCCCATCGAACACGTGTCCTTTACCTTTGTGCTGGATGATGTTTCCCGCGCACTGACGCACCAGCTGGTCCGCCACCGCATTGCCTCCTATTCCCAGCAGAGCCAGCGCTATGTGGCTGCGCGGGACTTTGACTACATCGTGCCGCCGCGCGTGGCGGACAATCCCGAGGCGCTGCGGCTGTTTCATGACTGCATGGGCACCATCGGCAAAACCTACGCTGAGCTCAAACAGCTTTTAGAGGCCGACGGACGCCCTAGCGCCAACGAGGACGCCCGCTTTGTGCTGCCGCAGGCCGCGGCCAGCCGCATTGTCGTCACCATGAACTGCCGTTCACTTCTCAATTTTTTTGAACACCGCACCTGCATGAGGGCACAATGGGAAATTCGCGGCGTCGCACAGCAGATGTTGCGCCTGTGCCAGAGCGTGCTGCCGGAAATTTTTCGTCATGCCGGTCCGCGCTGCGAACGCCTGGGCTACTGTCCCGAAGGCGCGTTCGGCTGCGGGCGCCATCCCGCCAAGGGTACGCTATAACCGTCTCAGAGTGTTGCCATGATGAAGATTGCCATCACCCCCCACAGCTTTGCGCGCTACAGCAAAGCCTCGCTAAAAATGCTGGAAGAGTCCGGCCTGAGCTGGGTTCTCAATGAAACGGGCCGCCGCATCGGCGAAGACGAAACCATTGCGCTGCTGGAAGGCTGCGTTGGACTTATTGCCGGGAGCGGACCGATCACACGCAAAGTCATCGACGCCTGCCCTGATCTCAAAGTCATTTCGCGCTGCGGCCCCACTGCGGACAACGTCGATACGGCGTATGCCGAACAAAAGGGAATCCGTGTTGCCATCGCACCCAGCGGGCACGGCATTGCTACGGCTGAACTTGCCGTTGGACTCATGCTGTCACTGCTGCGTCAGGTGCCGCATATGGATCGCAACGTCCGCTGTGGCGTGTGGAAAAAACGCATGGGCGTGCTTTTGCAGCACAAAAAGGTCGGGATTATTGGCTTTGGCACCACCGGGCATACGGTGATGCGGCTCCTTGCTCCCTTTGACGTGCAGGTGGCTTATACCGACCCTTATGTCGATGACCCCATCGCGCCGCGCATGAAGCTCGACGAGTTGATGGCCTGGGCTGATATCGTAACGCTGCACTGCCCCCGGGTGGAAGGCGGCCATCTGCTCGATGCCGGACGGCTGGCCCTGATGCGGCCGGGGGGGCTGGTGCTCAACCTTGCCAAGGCCGGGCTGGTGGACGAAAACGCGCTCAACGGGCTGCTGGTGGCCGGGCATCTTGCCGGAGCGGCGCTGGACGTCTTTGGCAAGGAGCCTTACGAAGGCCCCCTGCGCGAGCGTGAAAACGTCATTCTTACCCCACATATTGCAGCTCATACCAAAGAATCGCGCGTGATCATGGAAATCGAGTCCGTACGCAACATTCTTGACGCGCTGACGGAGTAGCCATGCCCGTGCAACTGCTGGCCTTTGACTGTGACGGCGTCATTTTGGAAAGCATGGACGTCAAATCTGACGCCTACGCCCGGCTGGCTGAGCCGTTTGGCAGCGAGGCCATGGACAGAATCCGGGTGTTCCACGCGCTGAGCGGCGGCGTGAACCGACGGGAAAAATTCCGCTGGATGTACCAGACCTTTGCCGGGCGCGAACCTTCGCCTGCCGAACTGGATGACGCCGCCGCACGCTTTGCCGAACTGATTCGCGACGGCATGCGCCGCACCGATCTGGTCCCCGGCATTCTGGACGTGCTCGAGCGCTGGCACGGCCAAGTGCCCATGGTCGTCTGCTCGGGCGCGCCGCAAAAGGAACTCGCCATGTTCCTTACCGAACGCGGTCTTGCCGGCTACTTTGATGTTATCGGGGGCGCGCCGCCTTCGAAAACGCCTCTGCTGCGCAACCTCGTGCAGCAGGCCGGCGTGGATCCGGACGCGGTGATCATGATTGGGGATTCGTTTACGGATCTGGCAGCGGCCCGCGCCGTAGGCACGCGCTTTTACGGACGCGGCGAACGGTTTGCTGCAGAAGACGTTCCCTGGCATGCCGACATGACCCGCTTCAATGCCTGGCTTGAAGGCCAACACATCTAACCTGTTTTTTCTGTTTTCGTTGCAGAACGATGTTTCCGGCACGCCGTCCGGCAGGACGCCGTGCCGGAACGCTGTTCCGGAGACAGCGCTGTTGCGGAGCCTGCATGTTTGATCCTTCCACTCTCAACGCAGCCCAGCTTGAAGCCGTCACCGCCAAGGACGGTCCTGTGCTTGTCATTGCCGGAGCGGGCAGCGGCAAAACCCGCACGCTTGTTCACCGGCTGGCCTGGTTGACCGAACAGGGTGTGCGGGCCGAAGACATGCTGCTGCTCACCTTTACCCGAAAGGCCAGCCGTGAAATGCTCCAACGCGCGCAAGATCTGCTGGGCTACAGTCTTGGTCAGGTGCACGGGGGAACCTTTCACGGTTTTGCTTACAATATTCTGCGCCGGCACCGGCCCGAATGGGCACAGGGCCAGGTGACCGTTATGGACGCCTCGGACTGCACGGCCGCGCTCCAGCAGTGCCGCGCCGATCTGAACATTGCGCGCGGCAACCGGTCCTTTCCCAAACCGCAAAGCGTGCTCGGCCTGCTGAGCAAAGCCCGCAACAAGGAGCTCGCTCTCAGCGACATATTGCAGCGCGACGCCGCGCATCTGCTGGCCTATGGCGACGATCTGCTCCGCCTCGAGGCTGCCTACACGGACTACAAGCGCGCTCACGATCTGCTTGATTACGACGACCTGCTCTTTGAACTTGAAGCTCTGCTCCGGGGGCCGCTGGCCGGCGCCTTCCGCGATCGCTACCGTTATCTGCTGGTTGACGAATATCAGGACACCAACAAGGTACAAGCCCGCCTGGTGCGCCTGCTGGCTGGCAGCGCCGGCAACGTCATGGCCGTGGGCGACGACGCGCAGTCCATCTATGCGTTCCGCGGTGCAGACGTACGTAATATTCTTGATTTTCCCACACTTTTCCCAGGGACGACAATCATTCGTCTGGAAGAGAACTACCGTTCCACCCGTCCGGTGCTTGATGTGGCCAACGCCGTTTTGTCAGGCGCGCTGGAGGGATATGCCAAAACCCTGTTCACTCGCCGCCAGGGCGGCGCTCCTGTCCGCCTTATCCGGCCTCTGAGCGATCATTCCCAGGCCAGGCTTGTGGCACGGAGGATTGAAGAGCTGCTCGAGACCTACCGGCCCTGCGAAATCGCCGTACTGTTCCGCGCCGGATTCCATTCTTATCATCTGGAAATCGAACTCAACCGCATGGGGCGGCGTTTTCGCAAATACGGGGGGCTCAAGTATACGGAGGCCGCGCACATCAAGGACGTGCTTGCCTACGCGCGGCTTGTGGTGAACCCGCTTGATCTGCCCTCGTTCCTCCGCATGGCAAGCCTCTGCCAGGGAATCGGCCCCAAAACGGCCCAGCGCATCTATCAGGCCGCGGCAGGCGGCGATCAGGCTGCTCTGTCCAAAGCCTGTGCCAAGCACCAGGCTCTGAAAGAAGATCTGGATCTGCTCAACGCTCTGCGGAGTGAGTCTGCCGCGCCTGAAGCGCTGCTGCGGCGCATCATCGAACACTATACTCCACGTATGGAGGCCGCCTACCCTGACGACTGGCCCCGCCGGTTGCAGGGACTTGAGGAAATGGCCAACATTGCCGCCACCTACACAGAACTGGATGATTTTGTGGCCTCGCTGGCGCTGGAAAACCCCGAAGATGAGGAAACAGGCCAGGAAGAAGACAGCGTGGTATTGTCCACCATTCACTCGGCCAAGGGGCTGGAATGGGATGTGGTCATTCTGCTTGACCTTGTGGAAGACCGTTTCCCCTCCCGGCACGCTGTAGTGCATCCTGAAGACTTTGAGGAAGAACGGCGGCTCATGTATGTTGCCTGCACGCGGGCCCGCGAACGCCTGGAGCTGTGCGTGCCCCGCTCGCTTTACAGCCGTCAGGAGCAGGGGAGCTGCCCTGCCGCGCCAAGTCCTTTTCTCAACGAGCTGCGCCCGGGCCAGTACGAGGAATGGCTCGAGGGCTACAGCGGCCAGCTAAGCCGCCGTGACGCCGACGCCCGCCTGGCCGCCTGGGCCGCGCAGCCTCCGGCAGGTCTTGTCCGGCCTTTTCATGCCATGCCGGCAACGCCAGCCCCGAAAGAGGTTCTTCCCGGCGATGAAGTGCCCGAAGGCCCCGCGCACGAGCCGATTGCGCCCGCCTCCGGCAACGGCCCGTGCGGCTTCTGCCGGCACCGTATTTTCGGTAGAGGCAAAATTGTCGAAAGGATTCCTCCGGACAAGTGCCGGGTCAATTTTCCCGGCCTCGGCCTTAAAGTCATCCTTACCCATTATCTGATCATGGAGGATCAGTCATGACGCGCACCGCCCTTTCTGCGCCAGCGCCAGCCCTGCTCCAGAGAGCCCGGCGCGTGCTTGAGCTGCTGCAACGCCGCTATCCCGAACCCCAGACACATCTTGTGGCCCGCGACGGCTGGGAGCTGCTTGTTGCCACAGTGCTTGCCGCCCAGTGTACAGACGCCCGTGTCAACAAGGTCACGCCGGAGCTGTTCCGCCGCTGGCCCGATCCTGCCGCGCTGGCAAACGCCCCGCTTGAAGAGCTGGAAGACGTTGTGCGCTCCACGGGCTTTTACCATAACAAGGCGGCCAACCTTATCAAAGCGGCCCGGCGCGTCACCGAGGTCTATGGCGGCACGTTGCCGCACACCATTGCCGAACTCACGACGCTGCCCGGGGTGGCCCGCAAGACCGCCAATGTGGTGCTCTGGGGGGCCTTTGGCATCAACGAGGGGCTGGCTGTGGATACGCATGTGGGCCGCATTGCCATGCGCCTCGGCCTGACAAAACACAGCGACCCTGTGCGTGCGGAGCGCGATCTCATGCTGCTGTTTCCGCAAGAGGAGTGGGGTAACGTCAATCACCGCCTTGTCTGGTTCGGCCGTCACGTCTGCGACGCCCGCAAGCCCCGCTGCAACGAGTGCGAAATGGCGGAATTCTGCCCTTCCGCGCACCCTGAGGCAGGCAAACCGGCCGCGTGACGCGACAGGGCGTGTCGGCTCAGCCCGGTTTTGCGGCGGTACCCGGAGGACTGACGCCAGGAGAGCAACACCGCAAAAAACGTCTCTGACTGCGCCTTCTTCAGGCATGCCCGCACTCCGGGCAGGTCCTTGCCTGCAATCCTGCAAAGCGCAGGAACGTTTCGTCTGACACGCTCCACGCCGGGCTCGCCTGTCTTTGGGGCAATACGCCGTCACGGCCACGCGCCGGGACTTCGTTCGCCGCATGCGGCAGAGCGGCCCCTCCTCTGCCTTCCCGGCGGCCATGGCTGATGACGCGGCACTTGCGCTCCCCTCCCCGCTCAGCATACACTGCGTTTCATTCCGGCACAGGGCAACAGGCAATCCCGGTCTCCGGCATGGCAGCGCCGCAGTGCACGCTCACAAAGATCTCTTGCCCTCCCGGACGTCCCGGCGTATCTGTTCGCTCAGAGCGGTGTTGTGGCGGATCTGCCTGCCGCAACACGGCGAAGTTATGCGTAAAGACGGCGTGCCGCGCTGAAATGGAGCGCCAGCGCAGCACCTTTCTTACATAAATTACTGGCAAAAAACGCCGCCCGCCGCCTTTGAGGAAGGGCAACAGGCCTCGAAGAGGGATGACCGGCGCACGCTTCTGCGCAGGCCAGGCGGTCTTCCGGCGGGGACAGAGCGGCACACTTCTGACAAATGCCCTTCAACGCAACCCCGCACGGCGGTGTTGCAACCTTTTTCGTAACCTTTTCGTATTCAGGAACTGATATGATTCGTTCGATATTTGCCACCCTGCTGGGGATGTGCCTGCTGCTGGCCGGCATGCCCTCCACAGTTGCCGCCGCCGACGCCATGCTGACGGACATCCAGCGTACCTATGACGCCATGCAGCGTTTCAACGGCGAATTCACCCAGGAACTGCAACATCTGGAAAGCGGCGGCGTCGAACGCCGGCAGGGCGTTCTGACCTTTGAAAAACCTTTGCGCATCCGCTGGGAAACCGCCGAACCGTTTACGGAACTGCTGCTCGCCACGGACAACGACGTCTGGGATTATCTGCCTGACGAAGAAGTCGCCTACCGCTACGGCCTGGACGTTGTGAAGGACTCCAGCTCCATCCTCAAGGTCATCACAGGGCAAAGCCGTCTGGATACCGACTTTGACGTGGAACGCGAAGCCGATCGCGACGGTTTGGCCGTCTACCGGCTCTACCCCAAAAATCCGACCACGCAGCTGGTGGAAGCCGTGCTGCAGTTCGATCCGTCGACGAAGCTCCTCCGGCAGGCGGAAATTGTGGACTTCTACGGCAACACAAACCGCATCACCTTTACCAGGCTGACCCCCAACGCCAAAATTCCGGCCGGAACGTTCCAGTTTACACCACCGGAAGGAATCAGTGTCGAAGATCGCCGAGGGCAGCCTATAGAACAGCACTAAGGCGGGCTGTGCACTCAGAGCAGCAAAGCGTGTGCATTGCTGTCATCGCTGCGCCCTGCCATCAGGCGGCTGCCTTCGCATCCGCAAGGAATGACGCTGCCTGTGTTGAGCCGCCCGTTCTCAGATATATCCTGTAAAGCCGCTCAAGGCGGTTCCCACACCTGAGGGAGGCCCCGTAACAAGGGGACTCCCTCCTTTTTTCTCCACGTTTTCCTCTAGAGCATTTCACCTTTGAAAAAGGTGAAATGCTAGGCGGCGGCACAGCGCCGCCCGGCCCAAAGTGAGCGGAAAAACCGCGTTTTTCCGCGAAACGACAGGCCGTATGATTTGAAATGCGAAGTATTTCAAACTGAAATTGCTCTATTGTTCTCTATGAGTATGGCAGAGACAGTCCGCCGCCCTGCCGGAGCAGGTGTGCACCGTGCGCCAGGCGCACGCGTTGTCTGCACGTCAAAAATTCTGCCCGCATCCAGCAGGCAGACGGTGCGCCGAGGCTACAAACAATGTTTCTTGAACCAGGAAGATTGAGGCACAAACCGTGAAAGGGGCTGCAGCACGGACTGCCAGGGGATTCTGACGGGCGGATCGTCAAACACGCGCCTGCCGGCCAGCGTGTTGGCCAGTCCGCGTTTGATCGCAATAGCCCGGAGGGGATTGGCGCTGAGATTCTCAAGATGGTGGGTCAAGGCCGGCGCTTTCGGGAAAAGACGAAACCGTCCTTTTACGGAGGTGCGCGCCCCAAAGGGAATCATGAGCCTTAACAGGCCAGGGACATGGGTCGGACGTAAACATTCAATAATATGAACACGATCAGGATACAATCGTGCGGAAAGATATTGCTCCGGATGATCATCCCAGTCGAGCAGTTCCGGATTGTCCCGCAGAAAAGCCCCGTCCATCAGCAAAAAATCCACTGCCAGCGAATGGTTCCGCTCAACCCAGATGGTGCTGGCCACAGGACGTTCTTCCCGACGCATGGATGACAGGGCCTCGTCGATCAGCGCGTCTCCCACAAGCCAGAAATCCGCCTCAATGAACAGATAGGCCGAAAAATCTCCGCAGGCTCTGGCGGCGCGGTATCCGGCCTGTACCAGTGCCGTCGCGCCGCCAATATGCCCTGCATTGGTTGCGACAGGAACATAATGCCCTGCTGCGCGCAGCGCGTCACTGGCGACAAAACCGTCTCCCGCACCGTTATGCGCCACAAACAGCGTATAGTTGTGACGAGTCCACGTCGTGTTGATGATTCTGACCAGCCCTTCCGCGTCCAGCAGGCGCGAATAGAGGCGCATGATGACCGCAACGTTTTCCCGTTCAGACACACCAGTCTCCATTGCCGGCAACCCGCCGTTCCTTAAAAATACACTGTCAACCCGCTCCATGAGCAGACAAGACCGGAACACATGCCGCTGCCCTATAGCAGCGACATCTGCGTGCTGCTGACTTTGGTGTGGCGCACAAGCCGCGTCCGCACGACAAGATCCGGCAGTAGTGACAAAAACCGCGACGGCGCAAGCGCCAGCTCCCGTCCATACAGGCGCCGTCTGGCGGCGTGCGACGCATACACCGCCTCCGACGCCCGCGTAACGCCCACATACAGAAGTCGGCGCTCTTCTTCGATTGCCTCGGAAGATTTTGCGAGCAGTGCATCCACCTGCATGCCCGGAGCCGTCAAATCCGGGCCGGCAAAAGGCAGCAGCCCTTCCTCCAGCGCCGGCAGAAACACCGCCCGGAACTCCAACCCCTTGGCGGCATGGATCGTCATAATCCGCACCTTTTCGCCCGCCTCACGCGCCAGATCCAGTTCCTGCCTCAGGCAGACCCAGTCGAGCAGCGCCTCCCAGGATCCCGCCTCGCGCCAGCGGCGGCGCAGTTCACGGAACGCTGCCAGATCCCGCACCAGCGGATCAAACGGCGGCGTGGACGCGCATGCGGCCAGTACCGCGTCCGGGCCTTCACGCCATACGTCCCTGTCCAGCGACAACAAAGACGGGGGCAGTGTGTCGGGCAACGCCGCAGGGCGGTCCCACATCCTGGCCGCCATGCCCAGAAGGAGCGCGACCCTGGGTTCATCCCAAAAGGCTTCCGCCTCGGGGACAGCCACAGGAATGCCCCGCGCAAACAGCGCTTCGCGCAAAGGAGGCATCAGCGCCTTTAAACGGACAAGCACGGCCAGCTCTCCCGGGCTGCACGAGCCTGCCAGCGCATCCGTCTGACGGCGCGCATCGGCCAGTGTATGGGAGGTATCGCCCAGCAGCCGGCCTATTTCGCCGGCAATCCATGCCGCTTCCCGCGCGGCGTCGGGAGCGCTAAACAACTTGAGCCGCGCGGGAAGATCTCGCGCCGCGTGCAGGCTGCCGCACGCGCCCTTGCCTGCAAGCAGCGCCCGGGCCGAAGTCAGAATAGCCTCGCCGGCACGGTAGCTTTCATCCAGCGTCACGATCTGCAACCCCGGCCAGAACGACGCCAGGGCAGCTGCAACGTCAGGCTGCGCGCCACGGAACCCGTAAATGGCCTGATCCGGATCGCCAATCCCGAAAAAACCGCGTCCGTCCGACGGCAGCAACGCGCGAAGCAGTGCCAGCTGCAACGGTGAAAGGTCCTGAATTTCGTCGACAAGCAAGGCGTCCCAGGGCCGCACGACCTCGCCGGACACAAGCCGCGCCAGCCAGTTTTCCAGCAAATCCGTGTAGTCGGCCAGTCCCCGTTCGCGCTTCCAGGTCGTGTAACGCTCCAACAGAGGACGATCGGCTTCCTCTGGGGATGTCAGCCGTTCGCGGCAGAGCGCCAGCCGGTCAAACGCCGCCCGCAGGACTTTTCTGTCCGTCAGCCCGCTGTCTGCCGCGCATCGGGCAAACGCCGCCCGTGCCGATTCTTCGGCAAGAATGATCGGCCGCTTACCCAGCCAGAACGGCAGCGCGAGCGCATGCAGGGTGTCGGCCGCCGGCATGCCCGCTCCGGCTGAGGCTGCCTTCAACCGGTCGCGCAATTCTCCCGCTGCACGCCGTGTAAACGTCACCGCTGCCAGGCGATCCGCCGCAATACCCTCGTCAAGCAAACGCGTCAGGCGCCCGATAAGCGTGCGCGTCTTGCCGGCTCCGGGTCCGGCCAGCACCAGCACAGGCCCCGGACCGGCCATAATGGCCTTGCGCTGGGCGGCACTCCACGATTCCGCCAGTACACCCACCGGCGGCGTCTCCTGCACGGTCGCGGCAGAGAACTCCGCTTGTTCCCGGAGAGCAGGTGCAACACTTTCTGACGGTCCATCCCGGCCCGGGTCGCTGCCGTCTGTATGCGCTGCGCATGGCGCAGGCTTTCCCGGCGTCTGCATGCGCCTGTCCTTTCCCGCGTCAGCCAGCAAAAGAACGGGTTGCATCAGGTGCGACGCCGGACCGGCCGCTTTGCGTTTCCGAAAGCCCGCGCGCTCTGGCGTGCCGGCAACACCGTCATCACCGGCGCAAGCCTCTTCAGGCAGGCGTGTCATATGCCCTTCCGCCATAACAGCTGCCGCCGGCTGGACGCCGCGCCCGGCCAGGCCCGGGGCTGGAACGCCCGCCGGCGTCAACGCGGATGCGCCCGCACGCGGCGCGGCAGACAGCACTCCCTGACGGGACCGGCGACTGCCGCACAGGCGGTCGCGTTCCTCCGGTGCAAAAACCCGGACGACTCCATATTCGCCATCATAGCCACCCTGGCGGAACACATGACCACGGCGCATTCTGGATACGGCTTCGCCCAGCAGATCCCATTCGTGGCGCAGCGTGTCTTCGGGAAGGCGGCAGAGAATTTCCAGCTCGGGCCCCAGCCGTCCCAAAAGTTCCGCACAGCGCGCCCGGACTTTGACGCTCTTGGAACCGACACCCAGCAGTTCCCCCACAATTTCGGCCAGCGGGATAAGCGAGACAAACCCCGTACCGGCCGGCGGCCTGGGTTCTTTTCTGTCGGCCAGCGCCATGACACGGTTCAGCACGCCCACTGTCAGCTCACGGCCGCACACAGGGCAGCGGTTATGCAGCCGGCGGGTCTCTTCCGGATCAAGCACGACCTGGCAGGCCCGGTGGCCGTCCAGATGGTACTTGCCTTCCTCGGGGAAAAATTCCAATGTGCCGTTCCAGGCGCAGTCGCCAGCCGGCTCTTCGCCGGCCGCCGCACGGCGCAACGCGCCAAACATCCCTTCATAGGAAGGACTGCCTGAAAACGCGGTTGCCTCACGTCCCAGATTCTCGCCCGAATGGGCATCCGAACTGGAAACCATGACCATGCGGTCCAGTGCGCTCCAGCAGCGGTTCATGTCGGGATCAGAAGACAATCCTGTCTCCATGGCGAAGATGTGCGGGGACAGATCGCCAAAGCACGCCTCCACGCTGTCAAAACCCGATCGCGAACCGAAAAGCGAAAACCACGGCGTCCAGATATGGGCGGGAATCAGCACGCCCCGCTCGTCTGTTTCCAACACCATCTCAAGCAGATCGCGCGAGTCCAGCCCAAGAATGGGCCGCCCGTCTGAGGCCAGGTTGCCGATTTGCTCCAGCTTGCGGCACAGGCGATCCACACTGTCCAAATCCGGCATATACACCAGATTGTGCACCTTGCGGACCGCGCCGTCTTTTTTGTAGATGGAACTGATTTCCGCCTCGAGAACGAACAGCGGTCCGCGCGGATCGCTGTCACCCGCAGGGGCCGTGTACCCCGGAGCCTCGTGGGCGATGTCCGGCGCGCTCTTCAGCTTATACAGCCCCGAAGCGTCGTCGCGAACAAGCAGTGAACGCAGTTCCTCGCGCCACCCAGGATGGGTGAAGTCGCCGGTTGCGGTAACAGCAAGCCCCTTAAGCCGGCTCCAGACTGCCAGGTGTGGCACCGTCAGTCTGGAGCTTGTTGCCCGGGAAAAACGGGAATGAATGTGCAAATCGGCAAGGAATGCGCCCATGGCCTCTAGGCTCCCGCTCTGCCGGGGCCGCGTCCCACAAGCTCATACAAATATTGCCCGTACTGATTCTTGCCCAGCGGCTCGGCCAGAGTGCGCACCTTGTCAGCCGAAATATAGCCCATACGCCAGGCGATCTCCTCGAGGCAGGCAATATGCAGCCCCTGCCGGGTCTCCACGGCGCGGACAAAGGCCGCCGCGTCCAGCAGCGCGTCATGCGTACCGGTATCAAGCCAGGCAATGCCGCGCCCCATCAGTTCGACGTGCAGATCGCCCCGGGCAAGATAGGCCTTGTTGACATCGGTGATTTCCAGCTCGCCGCGTGCCGACGGCTTGATCTGTCTGGCAATGTCCACGATGTCCGTATCGTAGAAATACAGTCCGGTGACCGCGTAGTTCGACTTGGGCTGTTTTGGTTTTTCCTCGATGCTGCGCACCTGCTGGTTTTCATCAAACTCCACGACACCATAGCGCTCGGGATCCGTCACATGGTAACCAAAGACCGTCGCGCCGCGCTCGCGCTGCATGGCAGAATGCATCATGGCTGTCAGGCCGTCGCCGAAGTAGATATTGTCGCCAAGAATCAGACAAGCGTTGTGTCCCCGGATAAAATCCTCCGTCAGCAGGAACGCCTGTGCCAGGCCTTCCGGACGCGGCTGCGCCACATAGTGCAGCGAACAGCCCCACTGGCTGCCGTCACCAAGCAGTTCTTTGAACAAATCCTGCTGATCCGGGGTGGTGATGATCGCAATGTCCCGAATGCCCGCCAGCATGAGCGTGGACAGCGGGTAATAGATCATGGGCTTGTCATAAATGGGCATGAGCTGTTTGCTGACGCTACGCGTAAGCGGGTAAAGCCGCGTGCCTGAACCGCCCGCAAGGATGATGCCTTTCCATTCTTTCATGAAGAAACCTGCTTTGCTGATAAAGGGTCTGGACTTTCCGGCCAGTACAGATGATGCTTACCCCTGCAGAGTGAACAAAAAGTCTGCCTGTAAAACAAGAGTCTTTTGCTTGCTGCAAGCGTTCCCGCACCTTGTCCGCCAGAACGGCTCCCTTATAAAGCCGGAGCACGCCTATAGTAGAAAAGGAGCCCCTTCCTTTCAAGTTTGTTCCTGCTGTTCCGGGCGTGCACAGGGTTAGATTTGAAAATCCTGCCGCCTGTGTCAGAGACGCCGTGGCCTTTGTCTCTTCCTCCATGCCCCTAACAAAAAGAGCGGCTGCGTCTGTACGTAACCGCTCTTTCGGACATGTTGGTTCCGGCTAGCGTTCTCTGCTGTAGTCCGCAACCCCCTTGAGCTCCGTTTCGATCTCGGCACGCACTTCCTCAAGATCGATGATCAGCGGTTTGCGCAGCGTGAATCCGCTGGGATTGAGCCATTCCTCGTCGTCCGAGTGGCGGCCGTCATAAAAGACATTGTCAAGCACACGATAATTTTTGGTGTCCAGCACGTTGTCCCAGTCTGTGACCACAAACTGGAACTTTTCGGGCGCAAAGTCTTCCACATTATCCCAGACCCAACGGAACGTGCAGGTTTCGTTGTCATAGCCCAGCACGGCCAGGTACCGGGCCTTGCTGCCAAGATACATGCGGCTGCGCAACGTATAAATATCCCGATACAGCAAGGTGGCGTTGAAATCCACGGGTTTGCCGTCAACGGTCAGCAGAATGTGCGCGTTCTCGTTGATGCGCATGCCAAACGTCCGCGTCGCACCGCGACGCCACCAGTTGAGACATTTTTCCGTATATTCATCGCTGGCGTTGTTGCGCAGCACTTCCGCCGTCTGACTGGAAATGGGGTGCAGGGCAAGATCGCAGCTCAACCCGCTGACTTCAAAGACAACTCTCATGACAAACGCCTCCGCTCTGCGTATGGTTTCGGGTGGTCGGGGACGGTTTGACGTCCGCTTGCGGTGTAAACGGGTTCCGGAATCTTTTCTCCATTCTGGCACGGACAGGCAAACAAGACAAGAGGAAACCGGCTGCCGGCTTTGTACTGTATCCGTATATCACAAGCGCCGTCTGATACCCCGGAACGCCGCCCGTTCCGCCAACAGAACGCAGTACACTCCGATGCGGAATCTGTTTGCAGTCATCCGGCCGGACGCACTTTTGCTCATGTCCAACAGCCCCCGTACGCTTTCGCCCAACGTCCACATATCTCCGTCGTTCTCCCGCATCCGCCGGATGCAACAACAGGCCTGCCGGCAGACGTGAGCGTAAGGAGCCCTTCTGCAAAGGCATAAGCCTGCGCCGCAAGCGCCTTGCCCGCAGCAGGTCCCCCTGTCACTCAAGATGCCGGCAGCGCCTGCTGACGGCAGCCTCCGTTGCCGGCCAGGCCATACCGCGCCAGTCCGCACCCCTGGCCGACGACGCCCGTCCCCAACCCCAAAAAGCTGCGCGTGCCGGCTTCAGACGCACAGCTCACTGTATGCCTGCGCATTACAGCACAAGACAGCGCCTCAAGCCGACGGACGGGCCTGATCTCTCCGGTCTGACCAGGGAGGCCAGCATTTCCGGCGCTGGCTCCAGCGTCAGAACCGCCCAGACCGGCAGACAGATCTTTTTACGTCACGGCACGATCTCCACAAACGCACTGCGTGTTGAGGGCGGGGCTCCGCCGTCACCCTCACAGACGCGGCCGGCGGTGGTGTCAGCCGCACGGGTGCCCGCATAACCGCACCGGTTCTGTCCTGCACATGCAGGCACAGCGAGCGGTCACGCCATGATCCCGCAGCGGCATATCCTGTGTCTTCAACTCCCACCAGGCACTCTGGCAGAAGCGCGTCCGCAAGCAGGTCCTCCTGCAGGCAGAAGAGATTCAGTCCGTCTCAAACCCGAAGTGCAAACCGGAACAGGCACCGCCTCAACCTTCCATGCGGCCCTGATGCACGGTAACATTTGCCCATCTGGTGACGACGCCTTCCATACGGGCTATAATCTGCTCACGCGTCCCGTGGAAAATCCCCACACCAGGATTGAAAAAGTGATACTGCTGTCCGTCACGGTAAACGGCCATGGCATGACCATTCCCTGTGGAATGGGTTGCATTGACATAAAAGAACTCGCCCGGCCGAAGCGTGTCGAGGAGATCGGGGACCGTACTGTTGCGCTCGCCGCCCCTAATGACGTTGGGCATGTCGCTGTAGATCCCCTCAAAAAAGTCCACATCACTTTGATGCAGTGTCACCTGTGGGGGGAGGAGCTCCCTCAGATTCAGGCTGAACGTCCACCCTGAGTTTCTTTCCACCCGCGCCTGCAACTCGTCGCAGTCAGTGCTGGTCAGCCGATTCGCATGAAGAAGCCCTTGATCCCCGCCTTCCGCAATCCTTGCCAGCCACAGACTTGTGGCGGCTTCACAGACCCCACGAGGGTGGCGCGGCGTCCAGTTGGGCCATACCACATCATCAAGCTCTGCGGACGGTTGACCGGCAACAGTTGCGGGCGCAGCGGCACCAGCCCGCCTGGAGGACTCAGCCGCCTGATGCTCTGCGCTGGCAAACGCACTGACGCACGCCTCCACATTTCTCCGCAGGAACGCGGCATCGCCGCCTGCCTGTCTCACAAGTTCGGGCAAATCCCGCAGCGCCCCAAGAATGCAGGCGAGCCGATCGGCCCGGGTCCCGGCATCCAGCTGCGGCCATGTCTGATTGACAATCCCTTCGGCGACGGTGCGGACCTCACGGGTCAACGCTTCAAGGCTGCGGGGAGCCGTCGGTTGCGCCGGACCCGCTGCCGCCGCCGGCTGCCTTTGCGCACCGGCCGGAACGACGTCGCCGGCAAAACTCCTGACGCGCTCTATCACATTCTCCCGCAGGAACGCGGCATCGCCGCCTGCCTGTCTCACAAGTTCGGGCAAACCCCGCAGCGACTCAAGAATGCCGGAGAGCAGATCGGCCCGGGCCCCGGCATCCAGCTCCGGCCATGTCTGATTCACAATCTCTTCGGCGACGGTGCGGACCTCACAGGTCAACGCTTCAAGGCTGCGGGGAGCCGCCGGTTGCGCCGGACCTGCTGCCGCCGCCGTGGACATGCCGGCCTGTGCGGAAGGAGCTTGGCCCCTCTGCTCCAGACGGGGGATTCCCGTCCGTGCAGGATTAATCAAGGCATTTTGCCGCACCATGGCATCCATGGCTCTGCTCAGCGCTGCGTTGCGCGCTGCAATTCTTGCGCGGCCTCCTGGAGAAAGCGAAAGAATGGCGTCTTTAACAGTCTGAAACGCATGGGCTATGGCGTTTTGTGTTTTGAGCTCTCCACGGCTGTTCAGTTTCAGATGGCCACCGGCATCAAGATATTGCTTCATTGCATCGTACGAGGTGATCCGCATATACTTGCCTCCTACACCCATCATCAGACTTTCATAAAGTGCATGGCGAGCGCTTCGTCAGACGACGCCGCGCACTGCCCGCCGTCGTCAGAGGCGGAGGGATGCCACGCGTCCAACCGGACTATCCAATCAGCCGCCACGGCAAGCAGGTTGTTCACGACAAGGGCAAAGCTGTCCGCATCCAGCTGACAAAGATCCCAGGCAATCTGAAGGGTGACCAGCTCCTGCTCTGCGTCCACACCGAGCGTGAATCCCATGGTGTTGCTGAAAAGGTTGTTGGCAGCCAGCAGCTGCAGGCAAAACGCCTCGCGCCCCTCTGTTCCCGGGCCTGGCAGCAACGCCACGCCAGTTTGCAACACAATCATGCCCGAGCTTTCCACCAGCCCGACATGGACGCTCAGCCCTTCAATGGAAAGAAGAGCGCGGCAGCTTCCTTCTTCTGCCTCACATGGACAGCCTGTGGCCGCAGCATATCCTGTGACCAGGTCGTACAACATCTTGCGCATGCGCATTCCTCCTTGCCAATAAACTTGGCAACGCTGTCAATGCAAATTTTGTTATTCATGAACTATGCCATACCTGCATACGGCAACCTTTCCCTTTACAACGGTCGCCGTTTCTGCCGATATCCTTAACAAGTTAACGCAATGCCTGCTGTGCCCGGACACTACATTGCATGATATGCGGTGCTGCATCAAGCTGCCTGCCCGTCAAGCTCTATAAGCGGGAAGGCACCAGAACAGGGCCTGAGCCAAAAAATACCGGCACCCCCTCAAGTCCCCCCGAAGTTTCAGACAGGCTTCAGGCAACACGCGAAGCAGTGGCCAGGACGGCTTCTGGCTCTGTTCACGCCAGCAGCGGCCGGCATCCGGTTGGCCGATTATTATATATTTTTTATATAAATTTTACACTATCCGATCTGCCTTCAAGAGATCACCGACAAGCCTGTGATCCTGCTCTTCTTGCTATCATGTACACGCTAACCTGCGGAATTACCTTCATTCACTCTTGACACACGCCTGAGGGCTGTTATCCTGCAGGCCTAGACAGATCTTCTGTCTTCTATTTGCGGCGTCCTTTTACGCCGCTTTTTGCGTTTACCATCAACACCGTGAGATTCCCCATGTCCGACGTCCGCTCTGCCATTACCGATGCCGTCAACTTTTACGGCTCTGCAACGCCTTTGGAACTGATCAGTCAGTTCGGTTCTCCTTTGTATGTCTATAACGAAAATGTCCTGCGGGCCTGCTGCCGGGATCTGCTCGGTCTGTCCAGCCATCCCGGATTCCGGGTCAACTACTCGGCCAAGGCTAACACGAATCCCGCGCTGTTGAAGATCATTCGCGAAGAGGGCTGCGTCGTCGACGCCATGTCTCCCGGCGAGCTGTACATGGAACGTCTGGCCGGTTTTACACCGGATCAGATTCTGTATGTATGCAACAACGTGTCTCCCGACGAACTGAAAAACGCTGTGGATGCCGGGTTGCTTGTCAGTGTGGACTCTCTGGCTCAGCTCGAACTCATGGGGCGCGTCAACCCGGGGGGCCGGGTGATGATTCGGCTCAATCCCGGCATTGGCGCGGGACACCACCAAAAAGTCATTACTGCCGGCAAAAAGACCAAGTTTGGCATTTCCCTCGACGCACTGCCTGACGTCCGCGCCATTCTTGAAGCCCACAACCTGCGCCTGACCGGTCTCAACCAGCATATTGGCTCGCTGTTTATGGATCCGCAGGGCTATCTTGACGCCATGGACGTGCTGCTGCACATGGCCACCGAAATCAAGGCGTCGGGCCTCACGCCGGAACTGGAGGCGATCGACTTTGGCGGAGGCTTCGGCATTCCTTACCATAAGTACGAAAACCAGCCCCGTCTTGATCTTAAGACGCTCGGCGAAGGCATTCACTCCCGGATCAGCCGCTGGAGCGCCGAAAACGGCTACCATGGCCGCTTCTTTGTTGAGCCTGGCCGCTATGTCGTTGCGGAATGCGGCGTGCTGCTCGGCACGGTGTACGCCACCAAAAGCAACGGCGAACACCGTTTTGCCGGCACGGATCTCGGCTTCAACACGCTGGTGCGGCCGGTCATGTACGATTCGTTCCACGACATCGAAATCTATCGCGGTGCGGGCGCTCCGGTCAGCGAGACCGTCGTGCAGAATATCGTGGGCAACATCTGCGAAAGCGGTGACATCATGGCCCACGACCGTGAACTGCCGCTCATTCAGGAAGGCGACATCATTGGCGTGCTGGATGCCGGTGCATACGGTTTTGTCATGAGCTCGTCCTACAACCAGCGCCTGCGCCCGGCCGAAGTGCTGATCAGCGCAGACGGCACGCCGCGCCTCATCCGCCGCCGCGAAACGTTTGAGGACTTGAGCGCGGCCCTGATGTAACCGCTGACAGCGCGCCAGGTCACAGCGCCGGCGTAACGTTGGCAACGGCTTGGGGGAAGATGGAACGCCCTTGTCCATGAGGCCGCCTTCCCCTGGGCCGCGCCGTTCTGACCGCCTGTCACAAGACGCCGTGTTCTGCTGTCATGCGCTGTGGCCTTTCCGCTGTCTCAGGCGCGCTGACCAGCCGGCGGCGCTTTCTGGCTTAATCCCTATGCACAACCGGCCTTGTGGTCAGGTCCCCCTCATTGCTCAGGACAACGCAGCAACTTTTCTGGTCACTGGGGCCGAGTCTCCAGTGGCGAGCACACTCTGAACGGATCTAGCCCGCCGCCCGGACAGGACGGGCGGCCCCCGGGAGGGAAACCATGCGTGTCGCCGTCGTACAATTTTCCGTCGTCGCAGGCGATCCGGACGCAAACCGCCGCCTTGTCAAAGAACGTGTTGCCGCGCTTGCCGCAGGCGCAACAAAGCCCGACGTCGTTGTCCTGCCCGAACTGTGGTCCACAGGATACGCACTGGAACGGGCCCGTGAACTGGCCTCGCCTGAGGGCAATGCCGAAGCGGCCTTTCTTGGAAGCCTTGCCGTCAAATACAATCTGGCCTTTGCGGGCGGTTCGGTGCTGGCGCGCGTGGGCGACACGGTGCGCAACAGAGCCCAGGTCATTGATGCGTCGGGCCGTCTGATTGCCCTGTACGATAAAATCCACCTGTTCCGGCTTATGGATGAGGACAAATACCTGGCGGCAGGCAACCGCCGGAGCGCCTTCGTGCTGAACGGCGTCCCCTGCGCTGCGGTCATCTGTTACGACATCCGCTTTTGCGAACTTGTGCGCGCCTCAGCGCTGGATGGCGCGCGCGTCCTGTTCGTCAGTGCCGAATGGCCGCTGGTGCGCAAGGAACACTGGTGTGCGCTGCTGCGTGCCCGCGCCATTGAAAACCAGTTTTTTGTGGTCGCCTGCAACCGCTGTGGCGTCACGGGCGCGGAAACGTTTGGCGGCAACTCCATGATTATCGCTCCTGACGGCTCGGTGCTGGCCCAGGCCGACGAACACGATGCCGTCTTGACCGCAGATCTGGACTTTACGCTGCTCGAACGAGTGCGGGCGGCCTGTCCGGTATATACGGATCGCGTGCCGGAAACCTATTGCTAGCGCTTTATCCTCTTGCGCACTTTTGAGGACTCCGCTTAAAGATTCACGCCGTCCGCTGCGTCCCCGGGCAATGCGCTCTGAGATAACGATTCACGCCATACGTTGCCGCTGTTCAGCAGCGCGATCGGCACTGCAGGTGCCACTGCAAAAAAACCGGGCCAGCCAGCTGACCCGGTTTTTCTGCATCCATGGCCGGCGCACTGACGCTGCCAAGCCGTCAGGCTGCGCGGCGCAGTTAAACGCCATCGTACACCAAAGGCGTGCAGCCGCCTGCCGTGCTGCACTTGTGTGTCAAACGGCGGGGACGCGGTTTTACGCTGTTGGCAACGCGCCCCCCGGAAAACGACCGGCATGCCCGGGCTGAGAAAAGGCAAGGAAAAACTGAGGAAACGGTGCGCCCCTGATGACCGGCGGCGTTCACCCTTCCCTCTGACATGCCTGACAGTGCAACGTGCTCTAAATCACCTTGTTCAGCGCGTATTCGAGAATGCCTTCCGCGCCGGCCTCGCGCAGGCGGGGAATGAGATCGCGGACCAGCCCGGTGCTCACTACTGTTTCCACCGAGAACCACCTGGCGTCACGCAGCGGCGAGACCGTGGGCGAGTTGAGGGCAGGCAGCAAATCAAGGATCGCGTCCAGATTGGCGGCCGGCGCATTGAGCTTGAGGCAAACCAGGGTTTCGGCATGGAGCGCGCCCTGCAAGAGCAGATCGATCTGTTCGATTTTGCGGCGCTTATCCGGATCGTCCATGGCTTTTTTGTTAGCGATGAACACGGTGTTGGTCACAAACACGTCATCAATGATGCGCAGATTGTGCGCCTTGATGGTTGTTTCGGTTTCGGTGACCTCCACAATGGCGTCAGCAAGCCCTTCAACGACCTTGGCTTCGGTGGCGCCCCACGAATGGGTGATGTTCACGGGGATCCCCAGCCGATCAAAATAGGCCTGGCTTACGCCCATCAGTTCCGTGGCAATGCGCTTGCCGGCCAGATCCTCGGGCTTCTGATACGGGGAATCTCCGGCCACAGCCAGCACCCAGCGGGCCGGACGGCTGGTTGCCCGCGAATAGTTCAGGTTGGACACCACATGCACCTCTGCGCCGGTTTCGGCCACCCAGTCCTTGCCGGTCAGGCCGGCGTCGAGGACGCCATCCTGAATGTACAGCGGGATTTCCTGCACGCGGCACAAACGTGCGGTGATTTCCGGATCATCGATTTCCGGGAAATAATTACGGGGATGCCGGCGGACCTTCCAGCCGGCGCGGGCAAACAGATCAATGGTGGGATCCTCAAGAGAACCTTTGGGCAACCCGAGCTTGAGCAAAGACATGCGATACCTCGTTACGTCATCATCCAGAATGTCGCCTTGCAGACGCGGGGCCAGTGTACGGAGGAAGCCTTCCGGGGTCAAACGGATTTCGGCGCGCCGCAAAACATCTTGCCTTTTCTTTAAATAATTCTCACAATCCAGCATCTCACCACGACCTCATCCCTCCTCTCAGGAGTTTTCGCATGGATAAGAAAAAAATCGTCATTGTGTCGATGGGCCACCTGGCCTGCGACATCAACAGCGGTGCACTGCCTGCCATCCTGCCTTTTCTGATCGCCGAATACGGGTTCGGGTATAAGGCTGCCGCCGGTCTGATGTTTGCATATTCCTGTCTGTCATCGGTCATCCAACCGGTGTTCGGGTACATTTCCGACAAGATGTCCAAACCCTGGTTTATGCTGGTCGGCGTGATGCTGGCCGGCGGCGGCCTTGCTTCTGTAGGATTTCTGCATTCCTACTGGAGCATCTTTTTTATGGTTGCCCTGAGCGGCACCGGCGCGGCGCTCTTTCATCCCGAGGGGGCGCGCTTTGCTAACAAAATTTCCGGGCAGTCCAAGGGTACCGGCATGAGCCTGTTCTCCATCGGCGGCAATGGAGGCTTTGTGCTGGGCCCGCTTGTCGCCGTGTTTGCCGTCCAGCACTTTGGCATGCCCGGCACTTCGATTTTCGGCCTGATCGCTCTGATCACCTCCGGGGTTCTGTTCTATCAGATCGCACATTTTGCCCGCGTCCGTCCGGCGTCCCCAAACAATACCGGCGGGGACGAAACACCTGTTGAAGAAACCAACGACTGGAAAGAGTTTTCCAAGCTGACACTGGCCATTGTTTCGCGTTCGATCCTGTTCATGGGCATGAACACGTTCATCCCCTTGTACTGGATTAACGTGTTCGGCCAGTCCAAGACTGTGGGCGCCTCTGCACTGACCGTATTCTGCACCGTGGGCATTGCCAGCAACATCGTCGGCGGCATGCTTTCTGACCGGTTCGGCTATCTGCGCGTCATTCGCGGCTCGTTCATCCTGCTTGTGCCCTGCATTGCCCTGTTTGGCTTTATCCAGAGCCCCGCGCTGGCCATGCTGCTGTTGCTGCCTCTGGCCTTCACGCTCTACGCGCCGTTCAGCGCCATCGTTGTGCTTGGACAGAAATACCTGGCCAGAAACATTGGCTTTGCCTCTGGCGTAACACTGGGGCTTGCCACCAGCATGGGAGGCATAATCGCCCCTCTGCTGGGCTGGATCGGCGACCATTATGGCCTGCCTGCCACCTTCCAGTGCATGACCCTGGCTGCCGTGGTCGGCGTTGTTGCGGTGCACCTGCTGCGCAAGGCTCCAGCCCTGAACTGATCACCGGCCGCAACGCAACTCTGCGCGCCGCCTTCCTGCCAAGGCGGCGCTTTTTTATTCTTTGGCGCGGCATTCACAGTTCCGCACGCAGGACAGCACAGACGCGGCAATAAACCGATTCGGCGTCAACATCTTCAGAGTTTTGCGCCTCGCGTCCGGAAAAGGCTGCCTTCTGCCCGGGCGCCTGCCCCTCTCCACCGGTCTGCCCTTTGCTTTTGACGGCAAGAACATCAAAACCGAACGCCCGCACATTGCGGCAGAAAAAATCAAACGGAATCTAAGCGGGTTGTCCTCTCACACTGTCCCGGCTAGCGTGCAGGAAAGTGCGAGGAGGCTTGCCATGAGTCATTCCCGAAGAGACTTTATCAGGTTGTGCGCTGCGGCGGCCGCAGGCGTCGGCCTGACGCAGGGTCTCAGCCCTCTGGTTCATGAAATTTTTGCCGCCGTGCTGGAAGGGACGCGTCCGCCAGTCCTGTGGCTGCAGGGCCAGGCCTGCACGGGCTGTACCGTCACACTGCTGAACAGCGTGCAGCCTTCTGTCGCCAACTTGCTGCTGAAAATCATCAGCCTCGACTATCAACCCACTGTTATGGCTGCTGAAGGCGAACAGGCCTGGGAATGTCTGCTTGAAACCGCCAGGGCCAGTCGGGGGCGCTATATCCTGGCAGTCGAAGGTTCCATTCCGGTAAACTGGGAAGGCAGGACCTGCGTCATTGCCGAACGCGACGGACATCACATCACCATGCTTGAAGCGGTGCGCCAGCTCGCCCCGGGGGCTGCCGTGACGCTGGCCCTGGGGACCTGTGCGGCCTATGGCGGCATTCCGGCCGCACGGGGCAGCCAGACTGGAGCCATGGGGGTAAACAACCTGCTCAAGCGCTACGGACTCAGGGCACCGGTCATTAACGTGCCCGGCTGCCCGCCACATCCGGACTGGATCGTCGGCTCGCTTCTGCTTGCCCTGCAAGCGATTGATGCCGGCATGCTGGATGCCTTTCTCAAGCTCAGGCTGGACTCTGCCGGCAGAATCAGCTGGTTTTACCCCAACGTTCACATCAACTGCCCCTATCTGCCGGACTTTGAGAGCGGCCGCTACTGCCGCACGCTGACCGACAAGCGCGGTTGCCGGTTTGTCCTAGGCTGCAAGGGACCGCGCACGGCCTGCACGTCCTGGAAAACCGGCTGGAACGGCCACGTCAACTGGTGTATCGCCAACGCCACCTGCGTGGGCTGTACGTCGCCGGAATTTCCCGACGGCACGTCGCCCTTCTATGCGAATCCGGAGGTGATATGGTAACGGATAGCACAAAAAATCGGGTGCGCCTGTCCATCGACCCGGTCACACGTATTGAAGGACATCTTAAAGTCGATGTCGAAGTGGCGGACGGCCATGTTGTCGACGCCCATGTGACAGGAGGCATGTTCCGGGGGTTTGAAAACATCCTGAAGGATCGGGATCCGCGCGACGCGCCCCAGATTGTCCAGCGCATCTGCGGCGTCTGCCCCATTTCGCACGGCACCGCCTCGAGCCTTGCGCTGGAACGGATTTCCCGCACAGAGCTGCCCCCCAACGGCCGTCTTGTGCGCAATCTGATCATGGGCGCCAACTACCTGCAATCGCACCTGCTGCACTTCTATCACCTGTCGGGACAGGATTTTCTGCGCGGTCCGGACAGTGCGCCGTTCATCCCCCGCTATGCCAAGCCGGATCTGCGCCTGCCCGAGGCCCTCAACGCCGAAGGTGTGGCCCAGTATCTCGAAGCGCTTGACATGCGGGCCATCTGTCACGAAATGGCCGCGCTGTTTGGCGGGCGCATGCCCCACGCCGTCGGTCTGCTTGCAGGCGGCACCGCACAGGTGCCCGACCGGCAATCCCTGGATGCCTATGCCGGACGCCTTGCCCGGGTCCGGCGTTTTGTGGAAGACAAATATCTGCCCACCGTCTATCTGATTGGCTCCTATTATAAAGATCTCGCCCAATTCGGGCAGGGCCGGCGCAGCGCGCTGTGCGCAGGAGGCTTCCCGCTGAACGACGAAGCCACGCGCACCGTCTTCAAGGCCGGCGTCTATGCCGACGGCGCGTTCTCCCCACTTGATCCGTCCAAGATCACTGAAGAAGTCGGGCATTCGTGGTTTGCAGACGCCACCTCGGGGCTCGACATCGCCCACGGTCAGACCGTGCTGGATGTCGACAAGTCCGGTGCCTACAGCTTCCTCAAAACGCCCCTGTATGACGGAAAGCCCATGGAAGTCGGCCCGCTGGCCAGACTGTGGATCAGCGACACGCCACTTTCCGCCACAGGGCAAAAACTTCTTTGGCAGTACTACGGACTGCGCGCGGAACACTTCAGAGAGCTGGGCGAGGATCTGGCCTTCTCGCTGCTGGGCCGGCATCTGGCCCGCGCTGAAGAAACCTGCCTCATGCTGGGCCATATTGAAGACTGGCTCCGCGAAGTCCGCCCCGGTGAAGAGACGTTCAGGACGCCTTCCGTGCCCGACGAAGGCGCAGCCTGGGCACTGACCGAAGCGCCGCGCGGCGCGCTCATCCACTACATGCGCCTCAAAAACGGCCGCATCGGCAGCTATCAGATCCTGCCGGCCACCCTGTGGAACGCCGCCCCCAGAAGTGACGCCGGCGTCCGTGGCCCGCTGGAAGAAGCCATGATCGGCATCCCCGTGCCGGACATGGGCAGCCCTGTTAATGTAGGCCGCCTTGTGCGCGCCTTTGACCCGTGACTGGGCTGCGCCGTGCACGTGCTGCACGCCTGATCGCCTATGCCTCCAGCACGGCGGCCGTTACGCACTTTTTGGCGGACGGTCGCCGTTATCGTATCTGCCAAAAGAAACAAACGGTTCCCTCCGGGAGCATCGCTTAAAACGATGCCGCCAGGCGTAACCCTCCCGGCAAGCGGCAAAAGCCTCAATGCCAGAGAGTGGCGTGGTGCCGGATACAGACAATCCACCTGCATCCCTGCGATGCCCCCAGTCATCAAAACAGACCGGTCAACGCCTGTACGCTCCGTCTTGCCGCAACACGCCGGGCCTTTTCCGACATTCAGACGGCAACGTCCGCAAAAAACCGTTGCAGCCTGGGAAGATCAACAAGCACTGCGCGCTGCCGTTAACCTGGCCATGCGTTTTTCTTGAGACGCAGAACAGGAAGCGGTTGACAGCGCCCAGCAAACAGGGTAGAGGATTTTTTGCGCGTCTTGCGCGTTGGAGAGATGGCCGAGACGGCCGAAGGCGCTCGCCTGCTAAGCGGGTATACGGGTAACACTGTATCGAGGGTTCGAATCCCTCTCTCTCCGCCATTTAGAACGCAACCCGTTGATTGCATATCAACGGGTTCTTCTTTTTTGGTCCGCTGAATCTGTAACGGACCGGGGCGCGAGAGTATTTCGGGCAGTTGTATGGCAGAATCAGCCTCTTTGCGCGCCTCCTTCTCCTTGCAGGGATTTATCCCGCCGCTTACATCGTTTTCCTCGTCACGACATCCGATATTTCAAAAAAATTTAGAATGTTGTATTATTCCCATACGGAGCAAAAAATCCGCTGCTCTCCAAATGACATAGCACGCTGATCAGACGATCACATCCGGCCCGGATCCCTGTCCCCGATCAGATATGTTTACTCTGAGAAATAAAAAAAACTCTCCTTACAGGCTAAAACAAGACTCTCGGCTGCGTGCGGCATGTTCGCATGACGCTTCATCCACGGCAAAACGCGTCAGACGCATACCATCCGGGAACACATGGCAGCCGATATATCCATAACTTCTTCAATGACAAACATGCTGATAAAAGGTATAAGAGGCCATTCCCACAAGGTGAGGATGAACCGCAACCATATACAGCTTGGATGCCAGGGGTGTGACTCGCCCGGAGGAAATAAAGATGCCCCAGCTTTCCAGTCCGAAACCTGCCGACACGCTCCTTATTGTTGATGACAACGACATCAACCGCGATCTTCTCGAAACCATTTTTGCGCCTTTTTATCCCTCCGAACAGGCAGAAAACGGCAGACAGGGGTTTGAGGCCGTTCTCAAGGCTCCCGAGAAGTATTGCGCCATTCTTCTGGATGTGGTCATGCCGGAAATGAACGGCATTCAGGTGCTGCGGCACCTGCACGACCTGGGCTTTACAGAAACGATCCCCATTTTTCTCATCACTGCCGAAGCAAGCGACGCCGTCACCAGAGAAGCGTATGAACTGGGTGTGATGGACGTCATCACCAAGCCTGTAGTGCCGTATGTGGTGCTGCGGCGGGTGAACTCCGTGGTAGAGTTGTTCCGCTCAAGAAAAATTCTGGGCAACAAGGTGGAAGAACAGCAGTCGGAGTTGCTTTTACAGGCGCAAAAAATCATTCGCCTGAACGAAGGGATGATTGAAGCGCTGTCCACCGCCATCGAATTCCGCAACGGAGAATCGGGCGAACATGTCCGGCGCATTCACGACATCACGCATTTTCTGCTTCTGCATACAGATCTGGGGGCGGGGCTGCCGAAAGAGACTATCAAATACATCGCCCTGGCTTCCATCATGCACGATGTGGGCAAGATCGCCATCCCCGACTCTATCCTGAACAAAACCGGCAAACTTACGCCCGAAGAGTACGACATCATCAAAACCCACACCATCCAGGGCGCGGAGATGCTGAAAAAAATCCCTCAGCTGCGCGAGCATGAGTCCTACAGCTACGCGTACGACATTGCCCGTCACCATCACGAACGGTGGGACGGCGGGGGCTATCCCGACGGGCTGAAGGGAGACGAAATTTCCATCTGGGCACAGGTGGTCTCTCTGGCGGACGTATACGACGCCCTGGTGAACAAACGCTGCTACAAGCAGGCGTTTTCCCGTGCAGAAGCGCTGGACATGATCCGGAACAACAAGTGCGGGGTGTTCAATCCGCTCCTGCTGGATCGCTTTTTCGCTGTAGAAAACGAGATTGCCCAGCTGTATGAGCATACAGAAAAGGAGGACTGCCATGGATGATCATGCTAAAGTCCTGCTGGAGAACGGCGGTGTCGACGTGCAAAGCCTGCTTGATCGCTGCATGGGCAGTGAACCGCTGCTGCTTCGCCTGCTGAACAAATTTCCCGCAGACGCCACCTATACCAGGCTTTCCTCTGCCATGGAGGCCAAAGACGCCACGGCAGCACTGGAAGCTTCGCACACGCTGAAAGGCGTATGTGGAAACCTTTCGCTCACAAGGCTGTTTGCTTTGCTGGACAAGCAGGTGCAGGCCCTGCGGGCGGGTGACATGGCCGGCGCCCAGGAACTGATGCCCCACATTGCACAAGCCCATGCCACCGCGCTGCGCGCCATAGAAGAAAGCCAGCGTTGATCCTCTGAAAAATCGCGCGGCAGCAGACTGGCATTGCCTTGTGCGGAAAAAGCAAGTCCCCCTAAAAAAAACGACCTTCCAGTCTCTTTGCCCTTTCCTGAAGCCTGCTCTCCGCAGAGGCGAAAAGCCACGTACGCTCAACAGGATATCTGCGCGGCTACGCCTTGTCGGAAGCGTTTTTTCTGTAACAACAAAGGGATCCTGACAATCGTAGGAGTCAACGCCGTCTCCAGCTACAAGAAGCAGCGCGCATTGTATGTGACACGACGCAAGGCGCGTTTAAGAATATACGCGGAAAGTCTGCTCTGGACGAGCAACACGCCTTGAGTGCCGGAACCAGGTCGTTTTGCTGCCGAGCGCTCCCTGATTTGCCGCCTTACGGGAAGGATACCAATGCGTTCCAAGCTCTTTCCTTACGGATTACTCTTCAGTTACGGGATATATTTCAATATCATTCTCTTTCTGATGGTGCTCATCCTGTCCGGTGCGGGGATGTATATGTTGCGCGACATCCTGCTCCAGAACGCCAAGAGCACAGGCATGACGCTGGCCAACAACTATGCCGCAGAAGAAAGAAACAAGCTCTCCGTATACGAAACACTGCTGGCGTTTGGCGCAGCCTCCATGGACATCCGCCTCCAGGAAGGCAACGTCGAGGAAATGACGCAGAGCATGACCGTGTTTTTTGACAGGCTGCAGACGGTGCTTGGCAAAAACATGGTCACCCCCTACATCATTCTGGATGGCAGAATGATAGACAAGAACGGCCATGCCGTGGATCTGAAAACTTCCCAAATCAAGGAACGCGACTGGTATCGAAAGGTCATGACCATGCCCGGGAAAACCGTTTTCACTGGCGTGTACGATGATCCTATCACCGGCGAACCCGTCATCACCGCCGCACGCCGGTGCCGGATATCCACGGCGGTGATCGTGTTCGACATCTTTTCTCACAACTTCCATTTTAAACTTCTTCCGGAGTACCATTCGCGCAGCGATTCCTTTTTCTTGTGCGACGCAACCGGCCACTTGCTCTACCAGTATACGGCGCTGAATGTCTCCGAAACCGACATGCAGCACTATGTAGGCTATATCCTGACAAAAATCCAAAACGGCGACTTTGAATCCCACACGTCCTATCTTATTGATTTGGAAGGCCAGAAACGGGCTGTCTACTATGCGCTCATCCCTAACGGATGGTACGC
>DVMI01000106.1 GCA_018715085.1 Candidatus Avidesulfovibrio excrementigallinarum
AGGCAGATCCTGTTCTGCCTGACGCCGCGCCGCTTCAGGACGGCCAGAACGGCCGGAATTGCCAGAACAGCCGGATTGCGGACGGTTCCGGCTCTGACGGCGCCGCCCCCCGCGCCGCGGCCGGTGCTGACGCGCCCGACGCGGCGTTTGCCGCGCCCATTGATCTGACCGAGCCCTTGCCCGAACCGCAGCCCGAGCCGCTGATATTGACCGAACCCTTGCCCACGCCGCTGCCCGAGCTGTTCCCTGCCGGCAACGGACTGACAGACCGCATCATGCCTCTGCCGCATGAGCCCGGCCCGCAGCGCCGTCTCTCCGGAGCAGACACGGGCCCGCAGCCCGCAGGGGACGTTGCAGGCGCCGCACCCATTGAACTGACCGATCCCGTGGGCCAGAGCACTGCGCCTGCGGCCCTGCCCGAACTGTTCCCCTCTGGCAGTGGTGCTCCCGGCGCCGTGCTGACGCTGTCTGCTCCGCCGGACCATGACCACGCCATGCCGCAGGGAACAGGCACGCTGCCAGGCGGGCAACCGACTCCGGGAGCAGAAAAGACGCCGGCCGGCGCACCTCTTTCCCTGGGGACGCCACAGGATTCCGGCATGCCGTCCCTGACGCTTGTCGAGCCGCAGTCTTCCCTGCCGCGCGACCAAGAAAAGACGGATGACGCGTTGGAACTGACGGATCGCGTTGCGCCGGACATGCCCGAACTGCGCCTTGAGCCAGTAACCTCGACGCACAGCACCCCGCCGGCATGGTCCCCTGACGCGGCCGCGGACTCTGCGGATCACCTGCCGCCATGCGGCGAACGCCGTTCGTCCGGCAGTTCCAACCCCGCAGCGCCGGGCGGCTCCGGCCTGTCCGCCGCTCCGGACGCTCCTCCGCTTGCCGGGACGCCGCAGGCGGCCGACGCCACGGCCGGTTCGCCGGACGGCTCTGCCCCGGCGGACACGGCAAAGGCAAATCCTGCCGGCGGCAAAGACATGGCCGCCTGTGATCCGGCCGACGATCTGGACGTGACTGCCCTGCTCAACACCCTGTCCGCACTGGAAAACGCCCTGCGGGAAGCCGCGTTGCGCAACGATTTGCCTGCACTGCGCGGCGTGTCAAACACCATGGCCAATACCGCAGACGCCCTGCGCATGCCCACGCTGGCCGACATGGCCCGCTGCCTGGCAGAAAGCGACGACGAAAACCGGGAATCCCTGCTGGAAGCCACGCTCGAAGCCGTTCACCAGGCGTGCCAGTAACCCCGGGGATGCAACGTTCTCAAACACCGTAAAAAAAGCCCCCGGCCCTGACGGCGTTTGTGCGGTTTGCCGTCTCTGCCACCGGGGGAAGGAGAAAACGTTAAAAAACGCTGCCTCCCTTCCCCCGGGCCCCCTCTGCGTTCCCGAAGCGTCTGCAAAACAGCCCCGCCTGCCACGCCCGGCCGCAGGCTGTGCGGGCAACGCAACGCCCTCCCCCCCTTCACCAATCGCCCATATGACAACAGGGCGGTACGCCAACGCGTACCGCCCTGTTTGACAAACGCCCGCAGCGTCACCGGCTTACGCCGGACGCCCTGACCGGCTGTTACAACGACTTGCGCACAGCTTCCAGAGTCCTGGCAAAGTCGTCTTCCGTATGGGCAAAGGAGACCATGCCCGTTTCAAACGCGGAAGGCGCAAGGAACACGCCGTTGGCGCGCATCTTGCGGAAGAACGCGCCATAGGCCGCGGCGTCGCAGCGCCTGACGTCTTCAAAGTTGGACAATTCGGTCTGATCCGTGAAAAAGATCGTGAACATGGACGCCAGGCGGTGGATGACGACCGGCACGCCCTTTTCGGCAAACACGGCTTCCAGATCTTTGGCAAAACGCTCCACACGGGCTTCAAGCGCCGCATAATCGCTGGCGCGAAGCACCTTCAACGTTGCCAGGCCCGCCGCCATGGCCAGAGGATTGCCCGAAAGGGTCCCGGCCTGATAGACGTCGCCCGACGGCGCAATGCGGCGCATGTATTCGGCCTTGCCGCCATACGCGCCCACGGGCAGGCCGCCGCCGATGATCTTGCCCATGGTCGTCAAATCGGGCTCAATGCCGCACCGGGTCTGCATGCCGCCATACGCCGCACGGAATCCGGTGATGACTTCGTCAAAAATCAGCAGGCTGCCGTGCGCGGTGCACAGCTTGCGCAACCCTTCAAGAAAACCCTGTTTGGGCGGAATGAGGCCCATGTTGCCCGCGGCCGGCTCCACAATCACGGCAGCGATATCGTCGCTGTACAGCTTGAAAAGATCTTCCACGCCGCGCAAATCGTTGTACTGCACAAGCAGCGTGTCCTGCACGGTGGCTTCCGGCACGCCGGGCGTGCCGGGGATGGACAGCGTGGCCACGCCCGATCCCGCACTGGCAAGGAAGGCGTCGGCATGACCGTGGTAGCAGCCAATGAACTTGACCACCTTGTCGCGTCCGGTTACGGCGCGGGCCAGACGCAAAGCGCTCATGGTCGCTTCTGTGCCCGAGTTGACCATGCGGACCATGTCCATGGCAGGAAAAGCCTCCACCACCTGCCGGGCCAGTTCGACTTCGGCAGGACAGGGCGCGCCGTAGCTCGTGCCCAGCGGCACCGCCTCAAGCAGCGCGCGGGTCACTTCCGGATGAGCGTGACCCAGCAGCATGGGCCCCCACGATTCCACAAAATCCACCAGTTCCTGACCGTCGACCGACGTGATATGGCCGCCTTTGGCCGAAGCCACAAACAACGGATCGCACCCCACACTCAGGCAGGCACGGACAGGGCTGTTGACTCCTCCGGGGATGAACTCCCTGGCTTCCTTAAACAATTCTGCTGACGACTTCATCGCGTTTTCCTTCCGCCCCAAAGGGCTGGCTTCCAAAAAAATTGCGCCGTGCGCTAAAAAACGGCGCCAGAACAACCGCCTTTGGCTCAATCCAAAATGCACGCCCCCGCCAGCGCCTCCCACAATGCGGCGCTTGCCGGCACCAAAAAATCCGGACGGCTGCCCGCGCCTCGGCCAGGACACAGGCGGCATTTTGCAATGACCCCGTCTAAAAATACGTCATGGACGTTTTTTTAAATTCCTTGAGGCTCTCCAGCATGGCAAACTCGCCCATGCCCGGAATCTGCCCAAGCTCGTCCACCGTGGCCCGGCACTCTTCCGGCGAGCGACCATGCACCATGGTGTACAACGTATATGGCCAGTCCGCCGCGCAGGACGGACGCAAATAACAGTGCGAAACCCTCTGATGCTTTGCGGCCTGCTCGCCC
>DVMI01000107.1 GCA_018715085.1 Candidatus Avidesulfovibrio excrementigallinarum
TTGAGATATTTCACAAAACGCGGGAACAGGCCTCAGCCATCATGATGGCCGTACATAAGCGCGGCGTGGGCATTGCCGGCATTTATACATACGAACTCGCTGAAATGAAGGTGGAAGCGGTACGGAATCGGGCCGTCAAGGCCGGGTTTCCGCTGCGTTGTACCCTTCAGGAGGTAGGTCAATGACACTGAGTCCTCCATTGCAAGATGCCTTGGCCGTTGCTGTGGGTGAAGCCCGCCAACGCCGGCATGAGTACCTGACACTGGAGCATGTCCTTTATGGAATAGCCACTGTCCCTGCGGGCAAGAGGCTGATCAATGCCTGCGGCGGCAGCTCGGCTGCCACCAGGTTGGGTTTGGATGATTTCTTCATTCACAATCTCGAAACAGTGGACGAGCCCGGCGATATCCGCAACATTACCCAGACGCTTGCCGTGCAGCGTGTTATGGGCAATGCGCTGGATCATGTACGCGCCGCAGGCAAGGAACGCGTCGAGCTTGGTGACGTTCTTGTGGCTATTCTGGATGAAGAAGACACCTGGGCATCCTTTTGCCTCAAACGGCAGGGCATTACCCGACTCGGGGTGCTTGAACGGCTGGCGGAAGAGCAGGATGCACAGCGACAGGAGGAAGAGGCCGGTCGTGGAGAAGACGGTGGCAACCCGGCGCGCTCTGAAGGGGAAGAAAAGGATCCCCTGTCTCGCTTTACCGTCGATTTGACGGAGCGGGCGCGTCAGGGACAGCTTGATCCTCTGATCGGGCGCGGGGCTGAGCTTGAGCGGACATTGGAAGTCCTTGCCAGGCGCAGGAAAAACAACCCGTTATACATTGGCGAGCCTGGCACGGGAAAGACCGCCATGGCCGAAGGACTGGCTCTGCGCATTGTGGCCGGCGACGTTCCGGAGATGTTTCGGGGCATCTCGGTATACGCGCTTGACTTAGGTGCGCTTCTGGCTGGAGCACGCTATCGCGGCGAGTTTGAAGGACGGCTCAAAAGTGTGCTTCGCGCGCTGGAGAAACAACCTGGCGCCATCCTGTTCATTGATGAAATTCATACCATTGTGGGTGCCGGCAGTACTTCTGGCGGCTCCATGGATGCTTCCAATTTGCTGAAGCCGGCTCTTGCCCAGGGCAAACTGCGTTGCATCGGTTCCACAACCCATGAGGAGTACAGAAATCATTTTGAAAAAGATCGGGCTCTTGCCAGACGTTTTCAGTGCATTGACATCCGCGAACCCTCGCAGGAGGACTGCAAAGCCATTTTGCAAGGCCTTCAGGCCCGGTATGAAGCGCACCACGGCATTCACTACGATCCAGAAGCCATTTCGGCCGCGGTGGAGCTGTCTGCACGTTATGTGCAGGACAGACTGCTGCCTGACAAGGCTATTGATGTAATGGACGAAGCCGGCGCCCAGGTGCGTTTGCGTCCTGGCAGTGCCACCGGGGCAACTGTGGTGCGCCAGGATATTGAGAAGGTTGTGGCGCGCATGGCCGGGGTGCCCTGTGCGAGCATTTCTGGTCAGGAGCGGGATCGCCTGCGAACGCTTGAAGCGGATTTGAAATCCCGGATTTTTGGGCAGGATGCCGCGATTGAGCAAGTTTGCAGAGCAATTTTGCGGTCCCGGGCGGGCCTTGGCCGCGAGAACAGACCGACAGGTTCCTTTTTGTTCTGTGGTCCGACGGGCGTCGGCAAAACGGAGCTTGCCAGACAGTTGGCCGAGCGCATGGGCGTGGCGTTTTTGCGCTTTGACATGAGCGAATACATGGAAAAGCATACAGTAGCCCGTCTGATTGGCGCGCCTCCAGGCTATGTGGGGTTTGATCAGGGAGGGCTGCTGACAGAGGGGGTTCGTAAAACCCCCTACGCCCTGGTGCTGCTTGACGAAATTGAAAAAGCGCATCCAGATATTTTCAATATTCTGCTCCAGGTGATGGACTACGCCACCTTGACTGACAATACGGGGCGCAAGGCGGATTTCCGCAATGTCATTGTCATCATGACATCAAATGTAGGCGCGCGTGAGGTTGCGGCGAACAGTCTTGGATTTATGGAAAAGAAAGCTTCTGACGCGGCATGGCGCGGCATGAAGGCTGTCGAGAATCTGTTCAGTCCGGAGTTTCGCAACCGTCTGGATGCCATTGTTGCCTTCCAGGGGCTTGGGCCCGAGCTGATGGAGCGTATTGTGGATCGCAACGTGGAACAGCTGCTGTCTGGTCTTGCGGCCAAAAAGGTCACATTGACGCTTTCGGCTGAAGCGCGCGCCTGGCTGGCCAAAACAGGCTACGATCCCGCCTATGGCGCACGTCCGCTGCAGCGGTTGCTGCGTGAGGCGCTGGAAGATCCGCTTGCTCAGGAAGTGCTGTTTGGAAGGCTTGCAGACGGTGGCAAAGTGGTTGCCCTTCCGCCCAAAGAGGGTAGCCGCCAGCTTGTTCTGGAGATTGAAAACTAAGATCGCCGGATGCAGTAACGCCCATTCCGTGTCAGAGTCACTCCACAGTGTGAAGCGACTCTGGGCGGAATGGGCTTTTTTTATTGTTTTTTCGGAAGGGTGGGGAAATTGGTTAAATCTGCAATGCGCCCTAGAGAGCCTGGACAGGGAGTGGGTTTTGGTGGGCGCAGACGCAACAATTTTCTTTAACCGTGTAGAGCGTCTTCTTATTGCTTTACCTGCACGGGCGGCGTGATTTCATATGTTGCCAACCAAAGTTGGTTCTCCGGAGTCTGAACGTTTCCGTGCAGAGGGTGCTGTCAGAGATGGCAGGCCCCTGGATAACCCTTCTATTCAACATTGCTGACCCAGCGATGGAAGCGCAGATCGGCAGTCAGTTCAGGGTGAAACGACAGGGCAAGCCAGTTGCCTTGTTGCACCGCCACCGGGGCACCGTTGACGGTTGCCAGAATGGCCACGTCCGGTCCTGCGCGTTCAACCAGCGGCGCACGAATAAAAACAGCTTCGACAGGTTCGCTACAGTCTTTTGCCTCGTTGCCTGTTTGATCGATGCCCTTGACATACAGGGTGCTGACAAAGCTGTCGACTTGCCGTCCGAAGGCGTTGCGGCGCACGCTGATATCCATGAGGCCGAGACGTGGTTGATCTTCGTGCCCCGGAAGCTCAGAAGCCAGCAAGATCATACCCGCGCAGGTCGCCATGACGCGGATGCCTGAACAGCAGATAGCGCGTAAGGGCTCCATCAAACCTTCTTCGACAAGCAGTTTGGCCATGACGGTGCTTTCACCGCCGGGCAGTACAAGGCCGTGCAGTCCTTGAAGGTGCTGAGCGGTGCGGATTTCCACAGGACTTGCCCCACAACGGTGCAACGCCTCGACATGCTCCCGGAAAGCGCCCTGCAAGGCCAGAACGCCAATGCGTGGAGAGTGCGGGTGTGCCATGTCTACCATCCCCGTTCCTGCATCCGTTGTTCGGCTGGAATGGCGGCGATGTCGATGCCTGGCATGGCCTCGCCAAGATCTCTGGAGATTTCCGCAAGGATCGCATAGTCATTATAGTGGGTGACAGCCGCAACGATGGCGCGGGCCCGGCGAGCCGGATCTGTTGATTTGAAAATGCCGGATCCCACGAATACCCCGTCGCAGCCAAGCTGCATCATAAGAGCCGCGTCAGCGGGTGTGGCAATGCCGCCGGCAGCAAAGTTCACAACGGGCAGCCGGCCGGCCTCCCGGGTTTTGAGAACCAGCTCCAGAGGAGCGCCATGTTCTTTGGCGAAAGACGGGATTTCATCATCAGGCAGGGCACAAAGCGTGCGGATTTCATTCATGACCATCCGGCAGTGACGCACGGCTTCAACCACGTTGCCTGTTCCTGGTTCGCCCTTGGTACGGATCATCGCTGCTCCTTCTGCAATACGGCGCAGCGCTTCGCCCAGATTTCGCGCGCCGCAGACAAACGGCACGGTAAAGGGGCGCTTGTCAATATGATACTTGTCATCTGCCGGAGTCAGCACTTCGCTCTCATCGATATAATCGACGCCAAGCTGTTCCAGAATGCGGGCTTCCACCGTATGGCCAATTCGTGCCTTGGCCATGACGGGAATGCTGACTGCGCTCATGATGGCACAGACAACAGAAGGATCGGCCATGCGGGCTACGCCGCCAGCAGCACGGATGTCGGCAGGAACACGTTCAAGGGCCATGACAGCGCAAGCCCCGGCTCCTTGAGCAATGAGGGCCTGTTCTGGTGTGGTGACATCCATGATGACGCCGCCCTTGAGCATCTCCGCAAGCCCCGATTTGACCTGAAAGACACCTTTTTCCATGATGCGTTCTCCTTGTAGAAAAAAAATTGCGGATGCATGTCAGAGGTCTTAGCATCGCCGCGGGTAAAGTCCGCCCATTTTTTCATCCACAGGGACAAAACAGTTCATTACCATGACAATATGTATTGTCATGGTATCAATTTGTATTGACCTTACAACAGAGAGGCGTTAGCGCATTGCTGTCACTTGGGGCTGGCCTGAACCGTACGGCTGGTCTGAGGGCTTTGGCGGCAGCGCTCCGGCGTAGTCTGTATGCGGCATATGATCTGCAGGAGATATGTATGGTAGATCACTTGATTGAACTATATAGCAAACAATGCATGGAGCAGAAGACAGCAACACGCTGGAGAATGCTGGTGGCGGCCATTGCTCAGGGAATTCAGGAGGGCGTATTCCGGCCTGGCGACCGCTTGCCGACACACCGAGAACTCGCACAGGTTCTAGGCGTCACTGTAGGTACGGTCAGCAGAGCGTATGCGGAGGCGGCACGCCGGAATCTGACGTCTGGTGTGGTGGGCAGAGGGACATTTGTCAACGTTCCAGAGCGCGGCCGGGTAGAAATGTTTGATGCAGCGCCTTATGTGCCTCCTAGCATGCCTGAAAATGGGGTTAGGCACGCTGACAATCCTCCCGTACTAACAGATTTGGGGTTTATTGCCCCTTTTGAATATCTGAATCCCGATTTGCAGACAGCAGTGTGGCGGCTGGCAGGCCAGACAGGGCTGAACGCACTTGGTGGATACCAGCCGGCAAGGGGGCTGGATCGGCATAGAGAAGCGGGGGCGTTGTGGGCAGCGCGGTTCGGACTGCCGGTTTCTCCCAAAAACGTGCTGGTTTGTGCTGGCGCTCAGCACGCACTGCTGACGGTGCTGGCGTCATTGTTTGATCCGGGGGATCGGATCGCGGTCGAGCAGCTCAGTTATCCTTTGATCAAACTTCTGGCGCGCCGGCTGCGGCTCACTTTGATTCCCATAAAAATGGACAAGTTCGGCATGCTGCCATCGGCTCTTGAAGCCGCTTGCCGTGCGGGGGATGTCAGAGGCGTGTACCTTATGCCCACCTGCCATAATCCGACACTGGCCATGTTGCCCGAATACCGGCGAACAGAGATCGTCGAACTCTGCCGCAAGGACGATCTTATCATTATTGAGGATGACGTTTATGCGTTGACGAGTGATCAGCGTTTGCCTCCGTTGACCCGGCTTGCCCCAGAGCGAAGCTGTTTTATCGCTTCAACAAGTGAGGCTCTTTGTGCAGGGCTGCGCATTGCCTACCTGTGCGCCCCTGAAGCCTTTTACGACCGGCTTGAACGGACGATTTCCTATACGGTTTCCATGGCTCCGCCGCTTATGGCCGAGTTGGCAGCCATGTGGATTGGGGATGGCACGGCTGACGACATCCTGGCCGCAAAACGGCGCGAGGCAGCACGGGCAAACGTTCTGGCCAGACGGCTTTTGGACGGGTTTTCGCTTGAAACGCGGACAACAGGATTCTTCTGCTGGCTCAGGATACCGGATTTTCCCGGCGGAGTTGAGGGATTTGCGGTCGCAGCACGGCGCAAGGGCGTTTTGGTGGCAGACAGTTCGCATTTTGCGTTGACGCCTTCCTCTGTAGAGCAGGGAGTCCGCATTGCGCTTGGTATTAAAGATATGTCGGTGCTTGAGGACGCTCTGCGGAAACTGGCAGACCTCCTCCAGCAGGGGGCTTGCTGAATTTCGTGCAGAAAAGGGATGGCGCCATCCCCTGCAAGGGCCGGCATGCCATACAGCACGAGGATCACAGTATTCCAGGCAATTGTTACTACCCTTACGGATTTTATAAAAATACAGCACGCCGGAGCTGGCTGCCACTTATCTAAAAAGCTGCTAAGCGGTCCCGGGCGTGTGAGTTTTTCATCCAGTGAGGGAGGGACGCAAGCC
>DVMI01000108.1 GCA_018715085.1 Candidatus Avidesulfovibrio excrementigallinarum
GGGGGCCGGCAAGGCGCGCACGCGCCGCGCAGGCGTTGCCAAGGCTGACGGGCCGGCAGGCCAAAGCCGTTGCGGCTGCAGGGCAGGCGGTCTTTTTTACACGAGCGATGTGCCGCGCACAGCATAAAACAAGTTGCATCATGATGTCGCATCCCCCAGGCGTAACGGCGCCTCGTTGACAGCGTTAAATGAACCCTATAGTCTTTTTTTACACGTGTTCGGCAATAACAGGTATGATTTTAGGAGATTATAACACTACAGCGGTTGCCGGCCGTCAATTTTCACGACAGGGCGCGCGGCAAGAGGCCCATGGGCTTTCTGGACAGTTGTCCTGTACTGAAAAAGGAAACGTCCTGTTTGCCTCTCAATCCCCAGCACCCCCTTTTCCTTTCCGGCAGGGCAGGGGCGTACTGCCCTTGACGGCCGGGAGCTCAAACAAAACGGAAGCACAATGAAAGAACTGGTATTCCGCGGCATTCTCATCGGTTGTTCCCTGGGCGTCATCCTGGCGCTTGCGGGATTTTCCGACAGCCTTGGACGGGCGTTTCTCGTCGGCGGCATTGCCGGCGCGCTGGCTGGCGTTACCATCGCCAGGCGGCGTTCCCGGGGGGGCAGGCCAAAAGCCTGACCTTTTGTGGCGGCGCATGGTGCGCTGAAAACAGGCTCCATCCCCGTGCCGGCTCATGCGCATTGACGTGCCGGGCAATCCTGTGTGCGCGGGATCTGTGCGCCGTATTCGGGGTCAGGCCTGGGGCAACAGGCTGCGCTTTTGCAAGTTGTCCGGGCAGGACCCCCGATTCCGGCTGCCGGTGTGTGCTGTACACGCCTGCGGAACCTGGCGTTGCGCGTTGTGCCGGAGGGGGCCTTGCTGTGCCGTTGTCCGCTGCTGGCAAACTGACCGCTCAAAGCCGTCGTGCCGGGGATGAGCCGGGCAGAAGTTTTGTCCGGCGGAATGCCGGTCAGGCTTTTGCCGGTCCTGTTGGGGAAAGGCCTCCTGCCGTGCGGGGAAAACTGCCGGGGCGGATTCAGTCCGCTGCGTTGTGCGGCACATAAGGCGTGCTCGCGGATCCTTGGTGTTTTCGCGCCGGAAACGCCGGACCGGAAAGGCTGGCCGCGTTGCCGGATTTCGTTTTGTCAGAGAGGAATTTGAGAAAGCGCGGTATTGACATTGATAGTTTTTTCCATCAGATAGAAAAGTTGGTTTGTGACGGACAGAATACGTGTAAAAGAAGGCAGAGTTCGTCAATTTTTTTGCTAACCAGGAGAGGCAGAAGCTATGTCCACAGGTTGTTCAAAGATTTGTCAGGCCAATCGCATGAAGAACGCGCCCCTGTCCAAGGTGCGCGAAATTATTGCCCGGGCGAATAAGATGGAACAGGCCGGGCGTTCGATCATCCATCTTGAAATTGGCGAACCGGATTTCGATACGCCTCAGCACATCATCGACGCCTGCAAGCAGGCGCTGGACAGAAAGGAAGTGCACTACGGCCCCATCCCCGGGACCATGGAACTGCGGAAGGCCATTGCCGAACACAGCAAGCGCTACGGCCTGGACTACAAGCCGGAAGAAGTGCTCGTTTCCACCGGTGTGGCGCATGCGGTCATGCTGTGCATGCTCGCCTACCTGGATCCCGGCGACGAAATTCTCATCCCCGATCCGGGCTATCTGATCTATGAAGCCGACGCCAACATCGCCCAGGCCAAGCCCGTTCCGTATCCGCTGCGCGAAGACAAGGGCTTCCAGCTTGACGTGCCCATGCTTGAGGCGCTGATCACGCCCCGCACCAAGGCCATTCTCATTGCCTCGCCTGGCAACCCCAGCGGCTCCATTCTGAATGAAGATTCTCTGAAGGCCGTGGCCGAAGTGGCCATCAAGCACAACCTGCTGGTTATTTCGGACGAAATTTATTCCGACATCGTCTATGACGGCAACCTGCCGCCGAGCATCGGCGCTTTGCCCGGCATGCGCGAACGCACCATGGTGCTGAACGGGTTCTCCAAGTACTATGCCATGACCGGATGGCGTATCGGATATATCATGTGCCCCGTGGAACTCATGGATCCGATCATGCGTCTGAGCTTCTACAACATCGCATGCCCGACCACCTTCATCCAGAGCGCTGCCGCACTGGCCCTGTCCAGCGATGAAACGCCCTCCAAGAAGATGGTGGACGAATATCGCCGCCGCCGCGACTTCATGGTCGACGCCCTCAACGCCATGCCCGGCTGCCGCTGTCGCAAGCCCGACGGTGCGTTCTACATCTTTGTGAACATTGCCGGCACAGGCTATGACGCCGAGACGCTGTGCAACCGCCTGCTGGAAGAAACCGGCGTGACCACCACGCCCGGCAAGGTTTTTGGCGCGGAAGGCAAGGACTTTATCCGTATTTCCTATGCCAACTCCATGGAAAACCTCCAGGAAGCTGCCCGCCGCATGCACAGTTGGCTTGAAGCCAACAAAAAGTAGTTTCTGCTGACAGAAACGGCATGCAGGTGCCGTAACCAGAAAGTGCGGACGCCGCCTTTCCCCTTCCGGGGAAGGCGGCGTCCTTGCGTTGTGCACAGCGTCGTCTGCCGCAGATCCGCGGCGCGCCTGGACGATCCAAAATTGCCATGCAGGCGTGCGCCAGGTGTGCGGTGCCCTGCACGTCAGAGAAGGCTGACCAGAAGGCCAGGCGCTCCATCGTAAAAATTGAGGGGCAGCCCCGCTGAGCGGACGGGAACTTTTGGCGCGTGCGGACGACGCAATCGCCAGGATTGCAGTTGCAGCGCCGTCCGCGACATACAGAGTTTTTCCGGTCTTGTGCGCCGGTGTGCCAACGGGGGCAGGGGAGTGCCGGATCGCGGCGGAAGCCTTCGCGCCGGGAGTGGACGCCCTTGCCGGGGAGAACCCCGGGCGTCAAATCTGCGGCCTTTGAGCGGCAGCGCGTTGCCGGCATTGTATGGCGTTACAGACCGGCACGCCAATCAGACAAGCGCCCGCCGCCTCCATGGAGACGACGGGCGCAGTCAGCATGCCGCGTGGAACGCAGCAGGATTAGTCTTCAGACGGGTTCTGCTGCATGGAGGCCAGCACGGGGCCAAAATAGACGGCCGTGTCGTCCAGGTCTTCTTCAATGCGCAGCAGCTGATTGTACTTGGCCAGGCGATCGCTGCGGCACAGCGAACCGGTCTTGATCTGGCCGGCGTTGACGCCTACGGCCAGATCGGCGATGAAGTTGTCTTCCGTTTCACCGGAGCGGTGCGAAATCACCGTGGTGTAAGCCGCCTGCTTGGCCATTTCGATGGCGTCGAGGGTTTCGGTCAGCGTGCCGATCTGGTTGACCTTGATCAGGATGGAGTTGGCCACGCCTTCCTCGATCCCCTGGGCCAGAATGTCGGGGTTGGTCACAAAGAGGTCGTCACCCACAAGCTGCACGTCGTCGCCCAGGGCGTCGGTCAGGCTGCGCCAGCCGTCCCAGTCGTTTTCGGCCAGCCCGTCTTCGATGGAGATGAGCGGGTACTTGGAAACGAATTCGCCCAGCCAGTCGATCATTTCTTCGTTGCTGAAGCGCTTGTTTTCACCGGCAAGGACATAAGCGCCGTCCTTGTAGAATTCGGACGCGGCAGCGTCGATGGCCAGGGCAATTTCGCTGCCCGGGTTGTAGCCGGCTTCTTCAATCGACTTGAGGATGTAGCGGAAGGCTTCGTCGTGGTTTTTGAGGTTGGGGGCAAAGCCGCCTTCATCGCCGACGCTGGTGATGTGACCGTCAGCGGCAAGGATTTTTTTCAGCGTGTGGAACACTTCGGAACCCATGCGCAGCGCGTCGGCGAAGGTTTCTGCGCCGATGGGCATGATCATGAATTCCTGGATGTCGAGGTTGTTGGGCGCGTGAGCGCCGCCGTTGAGGATGTTCATCAGCGGCACAGGGAGCACCTTGGCATTGACGCCGCCCAGATACTGGTACAGCGGCAGGCCCAGAGTTTCGGCGGCCGCACGCGCGGTGGCCATGGACACGCCAAGCATGGCGTTGGCGCCCAGACGCGATTTGTTGTCGGTTCCGTCAAGATCGATGAGGGTATTGTCGATCTGCACCTGGCGCAGGGCATCCATGCCCACGATGGCTTCCGCAATTTCGCCGTTGACATGCTCAACCGCTTTGCGGACACCCTTGCCCATGTAGCGCGCTTTATCGCCATCGCGCATTTCCAGAGCTTCGCGGCTGCCGGTAGACGCCCCGGAGGGCACAGCGGCGCGACCCACATGGCCGGAATCAAGGGAGACTTCGACTTCCACAGTGGGGTTCCCGCGGGAATCAAGAATTTCACGCGCCCAGACTGACGAGATGATGCTCATGCTCAAACTCCTTGGACTGCCCCGGGTCAGAACCGCGCCGGTCAGGGGGCGGGCCGGCGTGGCGCCTTGCGGCAGGGGATATTCTTGGTTGGCCGAACATATAGCATGCCTCTTGCGGGGGCGCAATGGACGAAGAGGGCCCCTTGCCGGGTGAAAAAAGGCTGGATACACTGCTGTGTGGGCAGGTATGCGCCGCCCTGCTCCGGACTGCCGGGCGCAAGCGCGTAAGAACCCGCCTTCATGCAACATGGAAGAGCCTGCAGAGACCAGGCTGGCGCTGTGCCAGCCGGAAAGGCAGAGGACTGCTGCCTGCGGTATGGGATGTTGATCCCTGTGCCGGCTCCGGCCATTTTCAAGAGTTTGCCAAAGAAAAGATTGCAGGGCGGCTGGCAACGTTCTGCCAGGCTTTGTTCGCGCGGCGCCGGTGCAGACGGTGTGCTCTTGTTGGATGATGTGTTTCCCGCAGTGAAGAGCGGTGTTGATCGTCACCCTCTTCGTTGTCGCAGAATAAGGAAGAGAGGAAGGAGGAAATCCCCTATGGATGAAATGGCCTGGACGACAGGTTCCGTTGCCGGCAAGGCGCGGACGCTGCGGGCGCTGCTGGCGCGGACGCTGGCGGAGGGGCCGGTAGGGATAGCCTGTTCCGGCGGTCTGGACAGCCGCCTGCTGGCTCATCTGGCGGCTCTGACAGCCCGGGCAGAGGGCTTGGCATTGCCCCTTCTTGCCCACCTTTCCGGGCCCCATGTCCCGAAGGCGGAAACAGCGTCGGCCGTAGCGTGGGCTGGCAGAGAAGGGCTTGCGCTGCGGCTGGTTGCACTCAATCCATTGGAGCATCCCGCTGTCGCACGCAACGGAAGGGATCGCTGTTATCACTGCAAAAAAGCCCTGTTCACAGCACTGACTGCCGCGTTGACCGAAGCCTTTGCAGGGCGGCGGCCGTGCGTGTGCGACGGTTCAAACCGGTCGGATCGCGGGGGATTCCGTCCTGGCCTGCGCGCTCTGGCTGAGCTTGGCGTGCGCTCGCCGCTGGATGAGGCCGGGTTGACCAAGGAGGACATTCGGACATTGGCTGTGGAAAGCGGCCTCGAACGCCCGGATCAGGCGGCCCGTCCCTGCCTGCTGACACGCTTCCCCTACGACACACAGCCTTCGCTTGCTGCGTTGCGGATGCTTGAGGATATGGAGGCCAGGACCGAGGCCATTTTACAAAGCTGTCTGGACGAAATACCCGATTTTCGCATACGGGCCACAGCGTCAGGGGGCTGGATGCTGCAGCTGGGTTCCTGTCCCGACGAGGTTGCGGCGCAAATTTTGCGTGCGCTGGGCCTGAGAGCCGATCAGCTGGTGCATACCGATCATCCCAGCGGGTATTTTGACCGGCAGCGGGTTTCCGGCGCGGAGGCCTAGTGAGCATACCCAGGGATAAGAGGACGCTATGCCGGCCCGAGACCTCCGGCGTCAGCCGTCAGAATCTTCAGCCTGTGCTGGCGGATGGTCCGGCTGTACAGGCTAAGGCCCTGTCTGGTACGGCGGCGCTGGAAGCGGCGATTGATGAGGCCAGGCAGCGTTTTCCCGCCGGATTGGAACAGCCGGAGGGGAGTTTTCGCTTCAGCATGGATGCGTTGCTGCTGGCGCGGTTTGGCCTGGAGTGCCTTGCCAGGAGCTCCGGCGGCGAAGCCGCGCCACGCTTTGCAGATCTGGGCGCAGGATGCGGCGTGGTGGGGCTGGCGCTGTTGCTGTGGGGCACAGACGCTCTGCGCGGCATCGGTATTGAACGGGAAGCGGTCCTTGTGCAGGCGGCCCGCGTCAACGCGCGGCGTCTGGGGTTTGCCGGACGTTATGCAATTGTGTGCCGTGATGTGGCTGACGTGCCTGGCGTGGCCGGGCTGGCCCGGCGTGCGCGGCTTGTGCTGGCTAATCCTCCATGGCTGCTGCGGCAGCAGTGCCGCGTCTCGCCTGCGCCCTTGCGGCAGGCGGCGCTGGTTGGCGACAAAACGACCTTTCCCTGTTTTATGGAAGCGGCGGCGGCGCTGCTGGAAGAGCATGGCCGTGTGGCAATGGTGACGGCTGCAGAGCGGCGTGACGACGCTCTGGCCGCATTGCGTGGCGCAGGATTGTTCCCGTATCGCCTGTGCCGGATCACAACGCGGGCCGGCCTTCCCGCGCGCCGCCTGCTGTTGGAAGGCGGGCTGCACCCCGGCCTATGGCATGAAGAGGTGCGGTGCGTCCACGACATGCCTCTTTGACAGAATAAAAAGGCTTCCGGCGCGTTGTCAGACCGTCAGGCCAGCGTTGTGCCGGGGATTCCCTGGCGCCGCCTGGAGAAACACGCTCCCTCCGGCGCTTCAACCGGCGCGGGAGTCTGGCGCGCGTCAGTCCAGACGTTTTAGGAAGAAAAATATGAGGGACCGGACGACAGGGGAGAAACCTTTTTTAAAAGGCACTCTCCCTCCCACAAGAAGTTTGGATTCCTGATGGAGATGACGGCACGATGCAGTGCAGTCCTTCTTGCTTTCTCAAAAAGAAATGCTTGAGCTAGCGCAAGGCGGGCAGGACGGCCCATAGCCAGGCGCCGGCCATGGCAAGCAGAGCGCCGAGGCCCAAGGCCATTTCGCCACGCCGTGAGGGGGCGGGCAGAATGGCGCGCAGCAGCCTTGCCGTCAGGCCGGTCAGCACGCCGGCCAGCAGGCCGAAGATATGCGCGGCATAGTCTGTTTTGGCAGACGGATCTGCGCCCAGCATGGCCAGGACGGCCACACCGGCCCCCAGAAAAATCAACGCCCGGCGCAGGCCTCTGAGCAGCAGCCGGGGCGCAACGGTGCGGTAGTGCAGGGCGTGCAATATCTCGTCGGCAGCCATCAGCGCCGCGTAAAGGCCCACCACGCCAAACAGGGCGGTGGAAAAGCCAAGGCTGACGTGGCCGCTCTGGCGGTACAGCGCGTTGGCCAGGTTGCCCAGGGTTCCTGCCAGCAGGGTAAGTGCTACGGCCGGTCCGACGCCCGTCCGGCGGCACAGCAGGATGAAGAAAGGCGAGCCAAACAGGATGTTGGCAAACAGGTGTTCCACGTCGGCGTGCAAAGTGAGCGCCGTCAATGCGCGGTAGGGTTCGCCGTGCAGGGTGCGCCAGGTATCCAGTGCGCCCAGTTCTATCCAGCGCGAAGGCGGCCATCCGGCCCCGCCAGTCCACCAGCGATCAACCACGCCAAACCAGACAACCAGAATGAACAGCGTCAGCACGGCCCAGTGTATGTTGCGCCGTGCCGGAGGATGCGGCGGCGCTTGGGCAAATCGGCCTTCGGCGGCCACTTCGGCAAGGTGCTGCCGGGCGGCATGTTCATAGGCTTCGGGGACGTACAGACTCCGCTCAAGCCCTGAACCTCCCAGTTTCCACGGAATGCGCAGCGCAGAGCAGACAAGAACCCACAGGTCAAGCCTGCGGCGGTGGAGCCCGGCAGCCCCGAACCGTTGCAGATCTTCCTGCGAGGGCGTTGTGCCGTCGTCAACGCGCTGCCAGCCGGGAGGAATCCCGTCGGGGAGGATTGGATCCGGAGCGGATGCGGAGAGTGTGCCGTGTGATTCGCAAGGAAGGGCGCCAGCGGGCGGCGTCTCTGGTGCGGCGGCCTCCGGCAGGTCAGCCGATCGCATGGCGGGCCGGCGGAAAGAAGCGGGGGACCGGCGCTCCGGTGCAGACGGCACGAGGGAGCAGGGCGCACGCCGGCGGACAGGAGCCTGCCCGCGCCGGGCGGGACGTTGCCCCGCCGGGGTGTGTGGTTCCGGCGGGACAGAAGCGGCGGCGCGCGGCGCGCGGCGGGCGGCGAGCAGAGGCCTCACGCCTTGTTTTCCTGTTTTGCCCAGGAGTCTTTGAGAGTGACTGTCCGGTTGAAGACCGGTTTTTCAGCGGTGCCGTCGGGATCGGCGCAGAAATACCCCAGGCGTTCAAACTGTACGGTGCTGCCGGCAGGCAGTGCAGCCAGGGCCGGTTCGATCTGCGCCGTAACCGTCTGCAACGAGTCGGGATTGAGCAGATCGAGATACGTCTGCCCTTCCGGCACGTTGTTGGGGTTGGGAACGCTGAAGAGCTGGCTGTACAGCCGGACTTCGGCCGGCACGGCATGGGCGGCGGAAACCCAGTGGATGGTGCCCTTGACCTTGCGGCCGTCGGGGCTGGATCCTCCGCGTGTTTGCGGATCGTACACGCAGTGAATGACCTCTGGCGTGCCGTCTGCGCCACATTCGACGCTGGTGCAGGTCACATAGTAGCCGTAACGGAGCCGGACTTCCGCGCCAGGGTAAAGGCGATGGAATTTTTTGGGCGGATCCATGCGGAAGTCATCGCGTTCGATATACAGCTCGCGCGAGAAAGGCACCTTGCGTTCTCCGGGAATGGTGCCGTCCTGGCTGACAGGCATGTCGAACCATTCGACGGTTTCTTCCGGATAGTTGTCGATGACAAGCCGGATGGGATCGAGCACGGCCATATAGCGCGGGGCAATGGCGTTGAGGTGTTCGCGCACGCAGAACTCGAGCAACTCGTATTCCACAAGGTTTTCAGCTCTCGCCACGCCAATACGGGAGCAGAATTCACGGATGGCCTCCGGTGTGAAACCGCGGCGGCGGAATCCGCAAATGGTTGGCATGCGGGGATCGTCCCAGCCGCGGACATAGCCTTCCTTGACGAGCTGGATGAGCTTGCGTTTGGAGAGCACCGTATAGGTCAGCCCCAGACGGGCAAATTCGATCTGCTGCGGGCGGTACACGCCAAGGGCTTCAAGAACCCAGTCATACAGCTCGCGGTTGTTCACAAACTCCAGCGTGCAGATGGAGTGCGTGATGCCTTCGATCGAGTCCGACAGGCAGTGGGTGAAATCGTACATGGGGTAGATTTTCCACTTGTTGCCGGTACGGTGATGTTCGGCGTGGCGGATGCGGTAGAGCGTGGGATCGCGCATGACGACATTGGGCGAGGCCATGTCGATTTTTGCACGCAGCACATGGGCGCCGTCGGGAAACTCCCCGTCGCGCATTCTCCGGAACAGATCAAGGTTTTCTTCCACAGAACGGTTGCGGTAGGGGCTTTCGACGCCGGGCGTCGTCAGCGTGCCGCGGGTCTCGCGGATCTGTTCGGCCGTCTGACTGTCCACATAGGCCTTGCCGGCCTTGATGAGCTGTTCGGCATAGTCGTACAGGCGGTCAAAATAGTCAGACGCATAAAATTCCCGATCGTCCCATTCGCCGCCAAGCCAGTGCACGTCTTCGCGAATGGAGTCCACATACTCGGTGTCTTCCTTCACGGGGTTGGTGTCGTCGAAACGGAGATTGAACAGGCCCTTGTAATCCTTAGCCAGTCCATAGTTCAGGCAGATGGATTTGGCATGGCCGATGTGCAGATATCCGTTGGGTTCCGGAGGAAAGCGGGTATGAACGCAGGTATAGCGGCCGTCGGCCAGATCCCGGTTGATGCGCGCCCGGATGAAATCAACGGGCGCGTTGTCGCTGGAGACTGTGGAAGCTACGTCGTCGTTGGTCATGGTGGTGACTTACTTGGTGGGGGGTTGAATGAGAGGACGGGCCGCGTCGCCGGACGGCGCGGGAGCGTTGCCGGCAGCAGGTCCCATAGAATGTTTGCCGTGCGACATGCCGAACGCGTTCCATTCTTCACGGGAGATGCGTCCGTTTTTGTCGGTATCAATGAGGTCAAAGGCCTTCTTTTTTATCTGAGGCATGGCCGCTTCAAACTCGGGCCAGTCGATGGCCTGGTCGGCATTGCTGTCGATTTGTGCGAAACGGTCGGACGCCGCGGCAGGCGTAGCCATTAAAACGAACAAAGTCATGAACAGCAGGCGTTTCATGCGGGAAGAACTCCTTGTCGTATGTCGCCATCTGGCAGCGCCTGGATGGCAGGCGTTGTAGCCTGGCCGAAAGGCTTTGATTACGGGCAGGATGGCGATCAGGTATATCCGGTTTTCTTTACTGAGCTTACGGCGGAAATGCAAGTGCGGAAAAAGCGGCCGGCCCCGTTTCAACACCAGAATAGTACGGACTGGGTAAGGGCAGGGCCGCTTTCGTGCAGCACCCTTGTGTCAGGCGGGGTATGGATGTGTACAGGCTGCGAAGAGAGCTCCCTTGAAAAGGCGCAAAAAAGCCCGCATGGCGCGGAGGTGACGCCATGCGGGTAAAAGTCGGAGTGTTTCAATTAGGCCAGAGCCAGACCGCCCGCCAGGGGCGAGGCATAGGTTGCATGGGGCATGGGCGTCTGACTGGATAATCCGTCGGGATTGGTCAGAACCAGTTCTTCCAGCGCGTTTTCTTCTTCCAGCTTGTGCAGGAAGACGTTGTTGAACTGATGGCCGGAGCAGGCCACGGTGAAGTTACCTTGCAGCGGCAGTGGCGCCATTCCCATGTCGCCGATAAAGTCAAGCACCTTGTGGCGGACAAATTCGTCGGGACGGTGCAGCCCTTCGGGATTGAGCACCCGGGTGTCGTCCAGCACGATCGCGTTGTCCATGGAGCCGCCACGGGCAAGGCCCTTGGAGCGCAGGTATTCGACGTCGCGCAGGAAACCAAAGGTGCGCGACGAGGCTACACGCTGGAACTTGGCCGGCGTGACATCAAGCGAAAATTGCTGCTGTCCGATGACAGGATGGGGGAAATCGATAAAGTAGTTAACGCGGAACGCCCCTGGCGTATTGACGGGATACGCGCAGATGTAGCGGCGGCCGTCGCGCAGCTCAATGGGCTTGGTCACGCGCAGCACTTTGCGGTATGCGTTGTAGTGGCGTATGCCTGCTTCGGCAATGCGGGCGGCAAATTCGGCGGCCGAGCCGTCAAGAATGGGAATTTCGCTCTGCGTGAGCACTTCGACGTTATCAATGCCAAGACCGCGGAGAGCCGCAAGAAGGTGTTCCACCGTCGATACGGAGGCTTTGCCGTTACCGAGCGTCGTCGCCAGTTCGGTGGCCATGACCGCAGAAGCCCCCAGCGTGATGTGCTGGAATCCCTCCGGGGTTTCGACCATAAAAACGATGCCGGTATTGGCGGGCGCAGGACGGCAGGTCACGCTGACAGGCTTGCCGCTGTGCAGACCGATACCAGAGCAGGAGAACGAGCGTTGCAGTGTAGTCTGAAGCATGGGAAAAACCTCCATTCACCCCAAACTATAGCAAGACTCATGCCATAGTGTTGTAAAACGATAAAATTAAAGATATCAATTAGATATTGTATGGCTTAAAATTGTGTGAGGTGTGGCTTTTTATACACACTGAAGAAACAAATTATCGCAACACGGCTTTAATATAGCGTTGTTTTCCTGATAAGTCTTTGTTTAAACTGACTTTATTCCATGTGTGCCTTTCAAGCAATAGCGA
>DVMI01000109.1 GCA_018715085.1 Candidatus Avidesulfovibrio excrementigallinarum
GTGGCCACGGCCCTGAACCTTTCGCTTGTCTATGTCCAGTCCTACCTGGATAACGCCATCCTGCCTTCCTTGCGCATGATCCAGAAAAACCACCTGGATGTGCTTGTCTCCCTGCGCGGCACCGCCGCACAGCTGCGCGATTCGACCAACGTCCCGGTCATTGGCATCCCCACCCTGGCCATGGATATTCTTAATGTCATTGAAGAGGCCCACAAGAACGAAAAAAATTTCCTGCTCACGGTCTACGACGAGCAGCAGATCGACATCGAATTTCTTGAAAAGACCTTTGACACCAAAATCCGGGTGGGGCGCTACCGCAATCTCTCGGAACTGGAAGATCTCATCCGCGATATCTGCCGCACGGACTGCACGGCCGTTGTGGGCGGGGGCGCCACCGCGCGTCTGGCCAAAAAATACGGGTTGTCCAATTATCTGATGGTGCCCTCGCGCAACACCATCGCCCTTTCGCTCAATCATGCCCTGCGCATGGCGCGCGAAAAGCACGCTCAAAAAGTGCTCCTTGCCCAGCAGCGCGGCATTCTTGACGCCGTCTCCGAGGGCATTGTGGCCGTTGACCAGGAAGGGCACATCACCTTTTTCAACAAGCAGGCCCAGCGCATTTTTCAGGTTCCGGAAAACGTCGTCGGGCGGCTGGTCGGCGAAATCCTTCCCAATTCCCCGCTGCCCGAAGTCATGGAAAGCGGCACGCCGAGGCTGTCGGAAGTCGAATCGATCCGCGACACCTCGTTTGTGGTCTCAAGCCTGCCCATTGCTCTGCCCGGCAAGGGCATTGTCGGCGGCGTGACGACGCTGGTCCCCTCCAACAAGGCTTCTTCTAAAAATACCAAAAACACCCAGGCTTCTCAAGGCCTCGTCGCCAAATACAAGCTTGAAAACTACCGCCACACCAGCGCCGTCATGGCCCGCACCATCGAAAAGGCCCGGCAGTTTGCCGTTACGGAATCGACCGTTCTGCTGACAGGCGAAACAGGCACCGGCAAGGAAATCATGGCCCACGGCATTCATCTTGCCTCGGCCCGCCGGCGCGGTCCCTTTGTTTCGGTCAACTGCTCTGCCCTGCCTGAAACCCTGCTGGAATCCGAACTGTTCGGCTATGAATCCGGCGCGTTCACCGGCAGCCGGCGCGAGGGCAAGCGCGGCCTGTTTGAGCTGGCCGACGGCGGAACGCTGTTTCTTGACGAAATCAATTCCATTCCCATCAACGTGCAGAACGTGCTGCTGCGCGCGCTTCAGGAAAAGGAAATCCGCCGCGTCGGGGGCTATGATCTTCTGCCGGTCAACGTGCGCGTCATTGCCGCCACCAACCGCAACCTGGTGGACGAAGTTCATGCCGGACGCCTGCGCGAAGACCTTTATTTCCGCCTCTGCGTGCTGACCATTGACCTGCCTCCGCTGCGCCAGCGCCGGGAAGACATCCCCGTTCTTGTGGAAACCTTCCTGCACTCCATGGCCGTCCGCTACCACACGCCGCCGCTGACACTGCCGCCGGACTGCCTGCAGCGCCTTTCCGCGCTGGCCTGGCCGGGCAACGCCCGCGAACTGAAACATTTTGTGGAACGTTTGGTCATTTTAAGCCCTGCCTCGGGGTTTGACCGCAACATTTTTGAAGAGCTGTACGCTGAATTGTGCACTTCTTCACAAAAGCTTCTGCACGTCATGAATCCGGATCTGGCGGAGCCGTCGCCGTCCATTGACGACGCCGCACAGCCTGCCGACGGGCTTTTGACCAAATCCCGCCTTGAAGACGCGCTGTACCGTTGCGGATGGCACAAGGCCCGGACGGCGCAGCTGCTTGGCATCAGCCGCACAACGCTGTGGAGGGCCATGACCCGCTTTGATGTGACCAGACCCTCTGGAACGCATTGACAACGCCCGGCTGCGGACGCCGTTCACGCCGGCGGCTGCCGGACATCCTGACGCCGGGGCCTGCCATGCGCCGGTCGCAGACCCGGCCCCCGGCAACGTTTGCCAGTGCGGAACGGAGCCTGCCCTTTCTCCCTGTGCCGGCAACGCCGCAGGCCGCCCTGTGCACGCCGCTCTGCCTGGAAAAGCGCCGGGAGGTCATGCGCACGCCGCTTCTGACGCCGCCCGCATCAGCAGAGAACGCGCTCCAGGCTGCCGTAAGGCAGGACCTGCGCCAAACCGCGGCCAGACACCGCCGGACAGGACTTTTAGCGGCACCGCCGCGTGCCGCGCATGGACACTGCGCGCTTTTGCAGGCATGCTGACGTTTGCCGCCCTGCGCAGGCGTGGTTGCGCGCGATGTTTTGGCATGACGCAGGCGCAGCGCGGCCGCTTGTCTGTTGCGCAGGGGGCACGTTGGCGGTGCCGGCCGCGTTGTTTGCCGTCTGCGGACGCTTTACAGACGGCGCGCCGGAGCGTAACGCCGGTGCGCATGTCAGGGGCGGCCCGGACGGCCGCAACGAGCGGATCCGGCGCCGGTTGCTTGGCGCAAAGGCCGCGCCTGCCGCCGCACAGCGTGTTTCAGGATGTTGCACACCGCGCCAGGGAACGGACGCCCCCGGCAGCGCCCCTCACTTCGGGCGCGGGCGCGCACTTTGGCCCGGCAACCCGCTGCGGCGCACACAAACCAGGATGACGCCGTACTGTCAGGGCTGCGCCGGATTGCGTGTGCGCTGCTGGCTTTCTGGCGCAAATGGCCTGAGCAGGGCTTGCGCGTGTACGGCCCGGCCCTGCGGGCAGCGCCCTGCCGGATTGCGCCGTACAAACCGGTCTGTCCCGTCCTCCCGGGGAACGTTCCGGGAGGACGATTGTGGAGAGAAGGCTTTTTACAGGGACGCCTTCTTCCCTCCTCCTTTTTTCTGGAACGCATTGAGGAACGCATGTATTCAGAACGTCAGCTGACAACATCATGGGAACTGAAGGAGCGCGCCGCGCTTCTGGCCAGCCGCGGGCTTGAAGAGCCCGGGCGGGAACGCTACATCCTGGGGCTGTACGACGATGACGAACGCCTTGTTGCCACCGGCTCGCTGGTGGGAAACACCCTTCAGGGCATTGCTGTGGATATCAGACACGACGGCGAAGGCCTCATTTCGCAGCTGGTTTCCTCGTTGATGGCTCACGCGGCTCAGACCGGCCCGCTCCAGGACCTGCGCATATTCACCAAGGCCGACATGGCTTCGCGCTTTGCCTCGCTGGGCTATCACATGGTGGCCAACACCGGCCGCGTTGCCCTGCTGGAATGGGAATCGCTGTTTCCCAGGCGGTTGAAACAGCTTGCCGAACTGGCCGCTTCGCTGCCTGCGGCGGGCGTCTCGGGGGCCATTGTGATGAATGCCAATCCCTTCACCAAGGGGCACGAATGGCTTGTACGGCAGGCCCTTGATCGCTGCGACAGGCTGTTTGTCCTTGTGGTCGAGGAAGATTGTTCGCTGTTCCCGTTTGCCGACCGCTTCGCCCTGGTCAGGGAGGGCGTGGCCGCTCTGCCTGCCGGACAGGCGGAACGGGCTGTCGTCATGCCGGGCGGCCCCTACTGCATCTCTTCGGCCACCTTCCCTTCCTATTTTACCCGGCAGCAGGATCGTGTGGCCGTTCACGCCGAGCTGGATCTCGATCTGTTTGCCAGACAGGCCGCCGCATTGGGCGTCACGCGCCGCTTTGCCGGCACCGAGCCGTATTGCCCGGCAACCAGCGCGTATAACGAGACCATGCAGCGCGTCCTGCCGCCCCACGGCATCGAGGTTGTGCTGCTGCCCCGCCTGGAACAGGACGGACAGGCCATTTCGGCCTCCCGCGTCCGCAGCCTGCTGGAAGAAGGCCGCTTTGAAGAAGCGGGCCAGCTTCTGCCGCCCGCAACACGCGCCCACTGCCTGGATGTTGCCCGCCGGCTGCACCCGCACCAGGACTGTTCCAAAACCGGGGGTGACTGCGCTCCCCAAAGCCGCAACTGAGAATCCCCATGAGCTATATTCCCATTCCGGACGGCACCCTGCCCCCGCTCCCCCAGGTGCTTGACGCCCGCGAGCAGCGCTGGCACGCGCGCCTTGAACTGGCCCGGACGCACCAGCGGCCTGTACTCAGCGCGACCCTGCGCCTGCCGCACCTGCTGCGGCTGGAATATCAGGATCTGCTGCTGCGCGAGGCAGGGGCGTTTCTGGCTTCGCTGCCTGTTGTCTTCAGCCGCGCCACAACCGATGCCGACGGTCCGCACCTGCTGGCCGCCATCGATCTGGACGCCGGAGAGATCAAACGCCGCGCGCTGCACTTTGAAACGTCACCGGCCGGGGCACTGCTCGATCTGGACGTTACCGGCACGGACGGGCTTGCCCTGTCGCGCGACGACTGCGGCCTGCCGCCCAGGCCCTGTCTGGTGTGCGGCCAGACGGCCCGCGAATGCGTGCGCGCCAGGCGCCACAGCACAGACGAGGTCCGCGCGGAAGTAGAACGCCGGATTCACCCGGATCTCGGGCACGCCTCTCCCTTGCGCCGCCTGGCTGCGCTGGCACGCCTGGCCGTGGAAGACGACGTGCGCACGCACCCCAAGCCCGGCCTTGTCACGCCGCGCACCAACGGCGCACACAACGACATGGACGCAGCCCTGCTGCTGAAAAGCTCCGACGCCCTGGCTCCCTACTGGCTCGAATGCGTTCTGGCCGGCCATGAGACAAGCCGGAAGGACACGCATCTGCTGCTGCACCGTCTCAAGCCGCTGGGGCTTGAGGCCGAACAGGCCATGTTTGCTGCAACCGGCGGCGTCAATACCCACAAGGGGCTTGTTTTTTCACTCGGGCTGGCCTGTGCGGCGGCCGGTCTTATCCTTCGCGCTCCGGAGCCTGCGCCCATTCCCCTGGTGCAGGCGCTGTGCCGGGAAGTCTGTCTCATGACGACCGGACTGGTGGAGCGGGAACTTGCAACCGGCAAAGAGCCCCGCACAGCCGGAGAACGGGCCTACCTTCAGCATGGCGTTACCGGTGCGCGCGGCGAGGCTGCGGCAGGCTTCCCCACCGTGCGGCACTGGGCCCTGCCCCGCCTGTACCGCGACAGCGCCGCGGGGCTGGACTGGAACAGCTGCCGGGCACACGCCACGCTTGCGCTGATGGCCCACCTGCGCGGCGATACCAACCTGATCAAGCGCGGAGGCCCCGAGGGACTGCAGCGCGTCAACCAGGAGGCTGCCGCCGCCCTGCAGGCCGGAGGACTGACCACGCAGGACGGCCGGGCCCGGATTGCCGCTCTGGAACAAACCTGCCTTGACGGCCGCCTCAGCGCCGGCGGCTGTGCCGACATGCTGGCTCTGGCGTGTTTTCTGTACCGTTTTACGCAAACCCTGCCCGAGGCGCAGGAACTGGCCGCGGCGGCAGACGCCTGACCGGCGCCGTCTGAACGCCATGCCTCCAAAAGGACGGGACCCTCTTTGCCCGGGAGGGCCCCGTTTTTCTGGCTCCTCCCTGTCAGACGGCAAACGAACGCCCGCGGCAGCCCGCAAGCCGCGGGATGGCGCTGCGTTATTCCCTGCAAGCCTGGCGCGCGCCGTGCGCAATCTGCGCAAAGCGGCCCCCTGTGACAGCACCCCGCGCACAAAAACGTGCCTCCCCCCTGCCGGGACGCGGCCCGGCCCCGCGCGACATGCCCCTTCCCTGTCACCGTCTTTTCGCACGCAACACCGCGCCGCACCCTGCGGCCCTCTGCCCGCTCCACCCGGCGAAAAGGCGCGTTTTGGGACGGCAAAAGCGGCGTCCCGCCTTGTTGGTGCGCGTGCGCCGCGGCCGCCTGGCGGGTGCAGCGTCCTGGCCGGGGCGCGCAGCACGCACGCCGCAGGGGACGGCCGCACGCCACAATCCACCCCTCTTGCAGCCCGCACTTTTTTTTGCCATTATCCGGCATCGGCCCGTTTTTTGCGGCCGATCTTCCTGCGCCACGGCCCGGCCGCCAGGACACAGCCTGCTGCGGGCCGCTTTGCCGCCGCGGCCGGTCTGGTTGCACGGCACGCCTTCCTCGTCTCTGCGCACACTGTAACTCACTCCATACTGCCATGCGTCAAATCACTTCCCGCCGTCACGAAAAACTCGCCAAAGTGCTTGCGCAACGCCAGCCGGATCTGACTCTGGTTCTGGCCAACATCCACGATCCGCACAACGTCTCGGCCATCTATCGCAGCGCGGACGCCTTCGGCGTGACGGGCATTCACCTTTATTATACGGATACGCCCTTTCCCGCACTGGGGCGCAAGTGCTCCGCCTCGGCGCGCAAATGGGTGGAAACCTATCGCCACAGCTCCAAAGAGGCGCTTGCCGAAACGCTGCACAGCCAGGGCCTGCGCATCCTGGCCACCAGCTGCTCGGCGGCCTCCCGCCCGCTTGGCGACTACGACCTGACCCAGCCCACGGCCATCATCATGGGCAACGAACACAGCGGAGTCCCGGACGCTCTGAACGACATTGTCGACGGCGAACTGTACATTCCCATGTACGGCATGATTCAAAGCTTCAACGTTTCTGTGGCGGCGGCGCTCATCCTTTACGAAGCCGCACGCCAGAGGGCGCTTGCCGGCATGTACGACGCCCCGCGCTATGCACCGGACGAATACGCGGCGCGTCTGGCCGCCTGGATCGAAAAATAGGCTGTCCCGGACCGTCTGCGGCCTGGCGCTCTGTCCGTCCTGCACGGCTCTGCGGCCGCAGCTGTCACGGCGCGCCAGCTGCAAAAGGAATTTTTGGAGGAACGATACCGCTGTTGCAACAGGCTGTCAGCGTTGTCTGCCCCGCCCCGGCCCGGGCTGCGGCGCAGTGCCCTGACGGCCAAAAGCCACAGGCCGTGCGTGTTGCGCTGCTCTGGAACGGCAAGGCGTTTGTGCCGGCCTTTGACGAACGCCGCCTCAGCGTTGCCGGGCACGCCCGTTGCCGGAGCACCGCCATGGCGGCAGCGTCCGGCTGCAACCGGAGCAGCGCAGGCCCCTCGCGGGCAACGTGCCTGACGGCCCCGGCCACGGCGCATGCGGGCGGACTGGCCCCGGACGTTCAGGCTGGCTGCCACCCCGACTGCAACATTCCTTTTCCCCCTGGAGGAAACTGCCATGAAAAAATTTCTGATTGTTCTCATCGTCATTGTGGCGCTGATCATCGGAGGCGGCGTGGCGTTGCTTTCATCCGTGAATCCGCTTCTGGTCAAAGCTGTCAACACCTATGGCCCCGAACTTACGCAGACCGCCGTTCACCTGGACAAGGCCGACATTTCCTTCCTTGACGGCAAAGGCACCCTGCAAGGGCTCACCATTGGCAACCCGGCCGGCTTCAAGGGCCAAAACGCCTTCACCCTGGACACGATCTACGCCGAACTTGATACCGGCACACTGACCGACGACGTCGTGGTCATCCGGCAGATCGACATGGTGGCCCCGCGCATCACCTACGAACGCACCCTGAAGGGCGACAACATTCAGACGCTTATCCGCAACATCAAGGCGTCAACGCAGTCCGGCAAGACCGGCGAATCCGGCCAGCAGCAGGCTGCCAAAGCCGGTTCGACGCGCATCGTGATCAGCGAACTTATCATCCGCGACGGCTCCATCTCGGTCATTCTGCCCGGCATTGACAAGCCCATCGACCTGGCACTGCCGGAAATCCGCCTGAAGAATATCGGGGATGACAACAACCAGACGACGATTGCCGACGTGGCCGTCCTTGTGCTGCAACACGTCTCCAATGCCGTGCTGCGCTCTGCCACCCTCAAAGACGGCAATCCTGAAACCATTCTGCGTGATGCCGGCTCGTCAATCAGCGGCAAGTTGAACAACGTGACCCAGCAGTTTGGCAATATTTTCGGCAAATAGCCTCCAGCGCGGCGGCCGGCAGCCGGATCAGGGCCTGCCTGCCGCCCGCTTCCCTCCTCAGCGTTTTTTGCTCCCTGCGCCTTCTCTGCCTCGCCTTCCTCTTTGCGTCCCCTGCCTGCCGCCGCTGCCCGCTCCGGCCCTGTCCGCCTTCCTGTGCGTCCTCGCATGGGCTGTTTCTTTCAGTAATGAAAAAATATATACTTTTGCCCTTCGCCATGGCCTGGCGCTTCCTGCCAGGCAGCCGCGTCACGCCGTCTTGCGGGTCTTCACCGCGCCGGTTGCGGCCGCTTCCCCTGTTTGCGCCCTTTCCTGTTCTCTCTGTTTGGCCTCTGCTGCCGCTGCCCTCCTCCTCTGCCGCCTTTCGCCTGCCTGCCGCCCCGCTTCCTTTCCCGTCGTTTTTTGCGCCCCGCGCCTGCCGCCGCTGACCGCTCCGGCCCTGTCCCGTTCCCGCGCGCCCCGCATCAGCGTCTGTTCAAGACGCGCAAACACGGCCAGCGCCGATCCCGGTCCGGCCCTGCATGGAGCATGGGGCGTCTCCCCTGCTGGACGTCTTGCAGCCCGTCAAGACCACGCCTCCGGCAACAGGTGCGCTGGCGGCGGACACTTCGCTGCCCCTGCACAAAAAACAGACGCCGTCCTGCTGCATTGTGCGGCAGCACCATTCCTGTTCTCAGGCCGTGTTGCGCGGCAGTCTCCCGGCTGTTCTCCTGACATCGCGCCTCTGCCTCCTCTGCGCCAACCGGCCGGCCGCTTGACGCGTCAGGGCATTGCGCTTACACCTCAGCGGGGGGAGTACTGTCCGCTGCCGTGCCGTTCTGCAGGCACTTCTGCTCCCCCTGGCAGCGCACACCAAAGCAAGGCGGCTTTGCCAGCCGGCAGCATGACCGGCAAACCGCCGCCTGCGCCTCTACGGGACATATTCGATAACGACCTGCCGGAAATACACTTCCGGCCGCTGCGGAGATGTCATGCGCAAAAGCATTCTTGATCTCGTCAGCATGAAGCGGCAGGGCAAACGCATTGCCATGCTGACCTGTTACGACTACACCATGGCCAGGCTGCTGGACGCTTCCGGCGTGGACGCCATTCTTGTTGGCGATTCGCTGGGTTGCGTGATGCTGGGATACCCGGACACGCTGCCCGTCACTGTGGACGACATGATCCATCACGCGCGGGCGGTTGTCCGTGGCTGCCAGCAGGCGCTGGTTGTCGTCGACATGCCGTTCATGTCCTATCAGATCTCTGTTGCCGATGCGGTGGCCAATGCCGGCCGCCTGCTCAAGGAAACAGGCGCCCAGGCCGTCAAGCTGGAAGGCGGCGCGCACGTTGTCCCTCAAATCAGAGCCATCGTCGAAGCGGGCATTCCCGTGCAGGCGCACGTCGGCATGACGCCCCAGTCTGTCAACGCCCTGGGTGGCTTCAAGGTGCAGGGCAAAGGCGAAGAGGCCGCCGGCAGGCTCCTGGCGGACGCCCTGGCCGTGGAACAGGCAGGCGCGTTTTCGGTAGTGCTGGAGTGCGTTCCCCCAAAGCTGGCCGCGCTGGCCTCGCGCACGCTCCATATCCCGACCATCGGCATTGGCGCGGGCGCAGGGTGTGACGGACAGGTTCTGGTCAGCCACGACATGCTTGGCATGTTCACAGATTTTACTCCACGCTTCGTCAAACGCTTTGCAGAAGCCGGCGAAACCATGCGGACCGCCTTCAAAGCCTATGTGGAAGAAGTCAGGACAGGGACTTTCCCGACCGGCGCGCACACCTTCGCCAATGCAGATTGCGACGACGAAACCCTGACCCGGCTTGAACGCGCGTGCCACGACACTGTTCCCGAGTGACCCTTTCCAAGGCCGGCAGCCGCTGACGTTTGGAACGGTGCAGGGCCTTGCACTTTGCCGGGCAGGACCCTGGACCCCCGGTGCAGGGGCCGCCGCCTGACGCGCAGCTGTTCTGCAATGCCACATGTTGCACAACAATTCGATGTCTGATTAGTGAGGTTGCCATGCTTGTCGTTGACACTATTGAAGGCGTCCGCGCTCAGGTCGCCGAATGGAAACGCGCAGGACTGCGCGTGGGACTGGTGCCCACAATGGGCTATTTGCACGAAGGGCACGCGTCGCTTGTCAGGGCGTCTGCAGCCCGGTGCGACAAAACCGTCGCTTCGGTCTTTGTCAACCCCACACAGTTCGGCCCCGGCGAGGATCTGGAGGCCTATCCGCGGGATTTTGAACGGGATTGCGCGCTGCTTGAATCCTGCGGCTGCGACATGGTGTTCCACCCTGCGCCCGAGACCATGTACGGCCCGGGCTTTGCAACGTATGTGGAAATTCTTTCCGACATGCCCAAACGGCTGTGCGGCAAGACCCGGCCCATTCATTTCCGCGGCGTGTGCACGGTGGTGACCAAGCTGTTCAACATCGTCACGCCGGACATGGCCTTCTTCGGGCAGAAAGACGCCCAGCAGCTGGCCATCATCCGCCGCATGACGCGCGATCTTTCCATGCCGGTGGAAATTGTGGGCTGCCCCATTGTCCGCGAGGCTGACGGCCTGGCCAAATCGTCCCGCAACGCCTATCTGAAAGGACAGGAAAGGATTGCCGCGCGCGTGCTTTCCCGCGCTGTTGCGCTGGGGCAGAAACGGGTGAAGGAAGGCGAACGCGACGCCGCCGCCCTGATTGCCGCCATGAAAGCCCTGATCGAAGCCGAGCCGCTGGCGCGCATCGACTATGTGGAAGCCGTTGACGGCGTGACCATGGAACCGGTATCCGAACTGACCGGGGGCGTCCTTGTGGCCATGGCCGTCTATGTGGGCGCCGCCCGCCTGCTGGACAATTTCACCGTGGGAGACAACACGCCCGTCTGCGCTGACAGCACGCCTGCCTGAGTTTCCCCGCTGCCTTTTATGCGCTGTGCACACGGCGGCCATGCGTGCGTGGCCGCCGTCTTTTGTATCTGCTTTGCGCACTGGCCCGCCGCAGCACTGACAGCCGCCTCCCTCCCGTGCCGCCCGCCATGGCCCGGCCCGGCAGGCCGCAACCACGCTGCCGCCTGTGCCGCATGGCCGCCCGCCGCCTGTATGCGCACAGACGCAAGAACACACCGCCGTATCCGGACGATCACGGCCGCTTCCCACGCACAGACGTCACGCCGTTATGCCGCGCCCCACGCGCCCGGCCATGCCGCCCCGTCTTTGGGCGTCACCCGGCCTGCGCGCTGCCGTTTTTCAGCGTACCATGCACGCGCCGGCGCAGAGTATCCGCCCCGTTCCCATTCCAGAACGGCATATGGGCCGCACCACGCGCGCCTGCACAAGAATATTCTCCGGCCGCCTGCTGCCGGCTGTCTGACCGCCCCTCCATGTAAAAGGCGCGCTGCCGCACGCAGCGCCAGACACCTGCCACAGCCGGACGGAGGACTCAGGCCAGGACACCGGCCGCGTTCTTTCCCCGCACAGCGGCATAAGACGCCCGGCCATGGCCGACCCAACCGGTTGCGCATGCGCACGCCGGTCCTCTGCCGCAACGTCCGGAAAAAATATTTTAACTATCTATTTTTAATGATATTTATTATATTTTTTACGCAATACGGAATTATTTTGACAATATATAAAAGTATATTATCATTCTGCCGAAGCTTTCCTCTGACAAAACGTCCTGTAATTCCAAAAAAAAATACTGCCTGCTCTTGGCGTCCCCGGACAGGGGACTCTCGCCAGCAGGCCTTTGTTGTGAAAAAGGCGTTTTGGCCGTATGGCGTCCACGCGAAGCGCGCAAGTGCGTTGTGTGCGGGCACCTTGCACTACGGACGGCTGTCTTTGCCTTTTCCTTCCGCAGTCTCAGGGCAGACTGCGCCTGGAACAATCCTGGCAGGCAGCCCGATGCACATACGGTGGGGGGACTGAGGAAAACGCTTCACGAAACACGCATCCGGGGGAGACGCAGGCGTGACGTCCTGCGGACAGAACCTGCCTGCGGCAGGACAGGCGGCCTGTGCGGCAGACAGACGGCCGCCATCTGGATTCACCCCTGCGGGGAACGCAGGCGGTGTCAGTTTTTACTAACTTCACAGCCAAGGCAGGTCTCCCCGTGTTCAAACAGGCTCTCAAATCCTGCGCGCTCAGCCTGGTCATTTTCCTTTTGCTGCTCGAAGGCGCGGCATACCTGTATATTCTGTTCGTCAATCCCAACATTCCCCTGCCCACATACCGGATCATCAACGCGTCAAACCGGTTCTGGTGCGATCTTGACGAACATTTTGGCGTATGGCATCAGCCCGGCGCAACGTACCTGCACAACAAGGCGTGCTTTACCGCATTCTATACGGCCAACGCCCATGGCATGCGCGACAAGGAGCGCGACAAGCGATCTTCGGCACCGCGCGCCGTGATCCTGGGGGATTCGTTCATTGAAGGCTGGGGAATCCCGGACGGCGCACGGCTTTCTGACATCCTTGAAGAGCGGCTGCAGGCAGAGGTTCTTAATTTCGGCACGTCCGGCGGGTTCGGGACCATCCAGGAATGGCTGCAGTACAAATACCTCGTCAAACAGTTTGATCACGACGTCGTGATCCTGGGGATTCTGCCGCACAACGACTTCAAGGACAACAGCCTTGAAATTGACGAGGCCTTAAACTACAAATATTACAAGCCCTACCTTGTGGGGACCTATCCGGACTATAGGCTGTATTACCGGTTTGATCGGCTTCCGCAGCAGGATACCGTGCACTCGGTCATGCGCAGCATCGATTTCACCATC
>DVMI01000110.1 GCA_018715085.1 Candidatus Avidesulfovibrio excrementigallinarum
CTTCCGCCTTCCTAAAACCTCTACCCCCAAACTGTGCACTCAAGGCAGCTCCGCCTGTCCCCGCCCCTCTTCCCCACACCCTGCCCCTGAACTGAACAGGCGGCCTGAACACGACAGAAGCACGACAACAAAAAAGAGGCGCCGTGCGCCGGGCCGCAATGCTGGAACGAAAAGGCCGGCAGGTCAGCCGCAATACAGCAGCCAGTTACAACGGCAGAAGTGACGGAAGAGAAAGCAGCCGAAGACGCTCAAAAAGGCAGGAGTAAGGAACGATTCGACAGGCAGGGCACCGCTGTCCCGCGCTGCTCCCTTGACAGAATACCGCGCCAGACATAAAGTAACTGCTAACCGTGCCCGTCCCTCTGTGAACTCGGCGTCAGCCGATCTTCTCAAGGACGGGCCTTCTTGATCCAGCCCTGCGAGGCAAGCATGTCTGACAAGCCGTTCATGACATACAGCGCGCTGATCTCGCTGCTTGAGCGGCGGGGCATGGTCATCGACGACCATGACCGTGCCCGCCGCAAGCTTCAGGATGTCGGCTACTACCGCCTGAGCGGCTTCTGGTACCCCTGCCGGAAATTCCTGAACGACACGAACGGCCAGCGTATTGTATCCGACGTCGGGGGAACCGTGCTGCGCCGGGCTGACGATTTCCTTGCAGGCACTACGTTCAACAAGGTTTTTGCCCTCTATCTGTTTGATAAGAGCCTGCGCCTGCTGATGCTCGATGCCCTCGAACGGGTGGAAATCTGCCTGCGCTCCCTCGTCGCCCACGAAATGGGCAGCCATGACCCCTACGCCTATACCAGTACGACGTTCATCAACCCTAAATGGCGCATCCCTAAGGCGGGCAAGACCCTGTCTGTATGGGACGCTTGGTCACAAAAACTGACCGCACAGCTTGCCGACAGCAGAGAAGACTGCATCTGCTGGTATCGCGCGGAGCATCACGACATCCCCATATGGGTAAGCGTGCAAATATGGGAGTTCGGCACACTGTCAAAATACGTCTCCATGCTGAACGGCCGCTATCAAAACGCTGTCTGCAAAGAAATCTGCTCCGGGCTCCGTCCGAAAGACCTGAACAACTGGCTCCATGCGCTCAACCTCCTGCGCAACAGGTGCGCCCATCACAACAGGATATGGAACCAGAGCAGCATGCCTCTCTCTTTTCCACAATCCATTGACTATTTCGCACAAAATGCCCCCCTTGTGGACACTACACGCCTTGCCGGCCTCATTGCCGTCCTCTGGTTTCTGATCCGGCGCATGGGCCCGGCCTCCACCTGGCTCAACAGAGTCGAAACAACCCTGAACTCCATGCCCGCCGGACTGCCAAACTGCAACATGAAAGCCCTCGGCTTTACCGCCGGACTGCATGATACATTTGAACAACTGCGTGCCAACCCCGCCCCGGCAGGCACAGCATCCTCCCAAACAGCCTGAGCGCCTGTAACAGCCCTCGCATAGTTCCTGGCAGGGGGAAGGCGGGAACCCTTTTCGGCAAAAGGGTTGCCCCCCTTCCCCCCGCACCCCCCTTCCGCCTTCCTAAAACCGCTGCATGAGGGGGGCGGCTGTCCTGCCGTCTGCCGCGCTGGTCAAAAACAGCAAGCGTTACAGAGGGATTTTTGTGCGCGCCTGCCGCCTGTCCGCGTGGGCAGGCAACAGAGGCAGACAGGGCGGCGGAAGCGTTCTGCGGGATCGGCCTCTTGCATTTTTGCATTTCTGTCCTATGTATGTAGGTGCGGTGGTATAGCCGTCCGCACGCACCTGGCGGGGCGACGTCCGTTGTGTCCCTGCCGGCCGCGCGCTGCTCTGCACGCATCAAATCCGCCCCGGATCCGGCCCGCAGGCGGGCAGAATCCGGATTCTCCCTTCCCGTTCGGGGAGGCAACCTGAAGGACTTGTTTGATGAGCGAACTCACTCCTCGTGAAATCGTCACGGAACTGGATAAATATATTGTCGGACAGGAACAGGCCAAACGCATGGTGGCCGTTGCGGTGCGCAACCGCTGGCGGCGGCAGCGCCTCAGCCCTGAGCTGCGCGAGGAAGTTGCCCCGCGCAACATCATCATGATGGGCCCCACCGGCGTGGGCAAAACCGAAATTGCCCGCCGTCTGGCCAAGCTCTGCCATGCGCCGTTTGTCAAGGTTGAAGCCACCAAGTATACCGAAGTCGGCTATGTGGGCCGGGACGTGGAATCCATGATCCGCGACCTGATGGAAATCAGCATCGCCCTGGTGCGCGAGGAAGAGACCGCCAAGGTCCGCCAGCGCGCCGAAGCCGCCGCAGAAGAACGCCTGCTCGATCTGCTGCTGCCGCCTTCGGGCCACGACTCGCGCGAGGGCACCCGCGAAAAGCTGCGCACCCTGTTCCGCCAGGGACATCTTGACGATCGCGAGGTCGAAGTGGAAGTGCGCGAACAGGCTCCGCAAATCGGGATGCTCTCCATGCCGGGCATGGAACAGATGGGCAATCAGATACAGGACGCCCTTGGCCGCTTTTTCCCCGAACGCAAGCACAAAAAGCGCATGAAAATCGGCGCGGCCTGGCAGCACCTGCTTGAAGACGAGTCCTCCCGCCTGGTGGACAACGACAAAATCACCGACATTGCCCGCGACCGCGCAGAACAGATGGGCATTGTGTTCATCGACGAAATCGACAAGCTCGCCAGCACCTCGGCCCAGCACTCTTCGGACATCTCGCGCGAAGGCGTGCAGCGCGATCTGCTGCCCATTGTGGAAGGCAGCACCGTAAACACCAAACACGGCATGATCCGCACCGACCATATCCTGTTCATTGCCGCCGGGGCGTTCCACATGAGCAAGCCCTCGGATCTTATTCCCGAACTGCAGGGACGCTTCCCCTTGCGTGCGGAACTCGAAGCCCTGGGCGCGGAAGAATTCTACCGCATCCTCACCGAGCCGGACAACGCCCTTACCCGCCAGTATGAAGCCCTGCTTGGCACCGAAAACGTCAGCGTCAGCTTTACTGACGACGGCCTGCGCGAAATCGCCCTGTTTGCTCAGGAAGTGAACACCAGACAGGAAAATATCGGCGCACGCCGCCTGCACACCATCATGGAAAAAATCCTCTCCGACATTTCGTTCGACGCGCCCGAACGCGCCGGAGAAACCGTGCTGGTGGACAAAAACTATGTGACCGAACACCTCAAAGACGTGCGCGAAGACGTGGAACTGAGCAAATACATTCTGTAAGCCAACGGCCCCGGCTCCACCACGGGGCCGGGGCCTGCCAGCCGGACTGCTGCTGCGCCAGCCCTCCTGTCCGCTGCGCCAGCCCTCGCCTGCTGTGGCAGCCCCTCGCCTGCTGTGGCAGCCCCTCGCCTGCTGCGCCAGCCCTCGCCTGCTGCGCCAGCCCTCCTGTCCGCTGCGCCAGCTCCCCGCCTGCTGTGGCAGCTCCCCCGCCTGCCGTGCCCCCTGCCCGAAACGCCTGCCAGCGCCCTGACGGACGGCGTGAAGGCACGGCGCGCCTGAACCTGTCTTTTGTATCGTGCTTCAGCAAGGCTGCGTTTGAGCGTCTGCAACATCTTTTTGCGTCACAAGGCGCAACGGCCCTGACTGGCGCTCTGTTTGTGCACAACACAGATAACCATATCCAAAGAAGATCTTTTACAGATGGTGTGTCGAGCGCACAACCTTTTTCCAGCACAGATTCCAGACAAGCACTGTATGGGAAGGGCCTTAAGAAAGTCAGTGACTGCTGAGCTGCAATAACGGGCAGCAAGGGGTCTGATTCCTCTGGCGGGGCCGGCCCCGTTATCACGCATCACAACAATCCCCCGGCAGGGGATTGTATTGTCCGCCGCCGGCCGCAGTTGTTTGCCCGCTCCGCAAGGCTCTCCGGGAACCCGGCGTGGTGTCGCGCACCGTCAGAACCGAGGGGCCTGCCCTGGGGAATGGGGGCACGCCTCCACTCTGCGCCGCCCGACGACCGCATGCGCGATCCTGCCCTGGGGAGCGGGGGCATGCCTGCCCTGCCGTTGTCCCCTCCTCCGGCTTTCCGGGTTTGATCCCGCAAAAAGCTATTCACATATCCCCACATTAGGGGTACGGCTTAATTGTCGGCAAGGCATCATCATATTGTGCTGTATGTCACGAAGGCGCTGTTGCGGACGCCCAGGCGGCACCGTGCCGGAGTTTTGGAGCAGAATATTCTTAAAAATATATTTTAACATCGTTGTATCATTAAGGAAATTGTGATAGAAGCCAAGGCACCTCTGGTCAGCGTCGTGATGCCGGCCTACAATGTTGAAGCAGTCGTCGGCGAAGCTCTGAATGGGTTGCTGCGGCAGACGTGGACAGATTGGGAATTGATTGTCGTGAACGATGGATCCACCGACGCAACGTCAGAGGTCATCCGCCGGTATACGGATCAGCGCATTCACTTCATTTCGTTTGATCAAAACCGGGGCAATCCCGAAGCCAGCAACGCGGGCCTGCGCGAAGCCCGGGGGAAATACATCGTCGTCATGGATTCGGACGATGTGTCTTTTCCCGATCGCATTGAGTGCCAGGTGCGCTATCTGGAAACTCATGATGTTGACGGATGCGGCAGCGGCCATGTGATCATGACGCCCATACCTGTGTTTGACCTTTTCAAGCGTTGGATCAGGCAGGCAAGATCGCGCTTTGTGCCTTCCGAAGAAGTTGCCTGCAAAACCTTGTTTGGCGGCAAGGTGTACAACCCCACCATGTGTTTCAAGCGCTCGCTGCTTGCCACCATTCCGGTTTGGCGGGATCCTCAGTTCCGTTCCGGATCGGACGACATTTTTTATAACCGGCTGATTGCCGCGGGCGCCAGGCTGGTTATCCTGCCGGAGGCGTTTTTGCGCTACCGGCGCTTGCGCAACAGCAATTCCCGGTGGTTTAAACGCGCCGCCTGGAACAACCGGACACGAACCGCCCTTGAGGCTGTGCACAGGCTGATTCCCGAAACCACGCCCGAGCAGGAAAAGCTCCATGCGCTTGTGGTCCACAGAGATTCCGCCTTGTCCCCGGAGCATGTGCCGGGCATTCGGGACTGGTTTTTGCTGCTTGCCCAGACCAACCGGGAAAAACACCTTTTTGACGAGGCCGCCCTGTTGCGCTGCCTGGCCCATCACTGGAAGCGCGCATGTGCCATTGCCGGATGCCGGGATTTGAAGGCCGGACTGAGGGCCTATAAAGATTTCCCGCTGCTGCAGCCCTACACGGCACAGTCTCTTGGCTTTTTGTATGAATGGCAGAAACGGAAATTTGGCAAGAGGCGCAGCCTTGAGTACTGACAGGCGCCTGCCGGCATCCTCTCCCGGCCTGAAACCGTAAAGAATGACAGGATCAGCCGGACAGGCCCGGCGGCTCCCGGCGCGGCACTTGACTGGCTGGCACTTTTGCTATACGCAGGGGAATGGCTGCGCGCTCGTAGCTCAGTCGGATAGAGCAGGAGCCTTCTAAGCTCTTGGTCGAGGGTTCGATTCCTTCCGGGCGCGCCAGAACTTTGAACGGGCTGCATCACACGATGCAGCCCGTTTGCTGTTTGCCGCCTCTGCTGGTTTTCAGCGGACGCCCTGTTTTCTTGTGGCTTACGGCGCGGCCGCGGGAAAGGTGCTGTTTGCGCGGCGTTTTTTGCCCGTCTGTGCGGCTGACTGCGAGGTCAGCGCACGGGCGGGCTTTTCTTTTCTCCAGCTGCGCCGTTGCGGGGTTTGCCGCTGGCCGTCAGCCCACAGGCGCGCATGTTGCCGGGTACAAACCGCAGCGCCGTCCGGTCACGCAGTTCAGACCACAAGCGCGCGCCGTCCGCGTGGTAAAGCGCCCTTGAGTGCCTGAAGGGACGGGCAGTCTGCCAACGCGTGCAGGCTGGGGGGCGTTGTTTCCGGCTGTGTTTCAGGCCGTGGGTGCTGCTGCCGCCGGTTCCGCCCCAAAAAATACAACATCCTAAAAAAGATACCGTTTAGGAAGAGGAATGGGGGGCGCGGGGGGAAGGGGGAGAACCCTTTTCAAAGGGTTTCCTCCTTCCCCCTGCAACAGGCTTCCCTCAACTTTCTCCTGCCTTTTCCCCCTGCAACGATGCTCTGTCGGCCGGTTTCCGCCCTGTCCCGCAGGGGCTGGGGCCGCCCGGCGCACCAGGCCCGGCGCACCAGGCCAGGAGCTGGCAACGCCGGGCCCGGAAGGGCTAGGGGTTGGCGGTGTCGCGGTTGGAGCGTTTCCAGCGCGGCGGGTCGACGGCCGGGTTTATGCAGGCCAGGTACTGGCTGTGGGGATAGACGTCGCTGCCGCGGGCGGCCATTTCCAAAAAGAAGCACTGTCCGTCGGGGCTCATGACGGCGTCGTGGATTTCCAGGTTTTCGGGCAGGACAAGGCCGTACCGTTTCAGGTATTTGGCAAGGGGCATGGAGCGGGGGGCGGTGTCGCCGGGCAGGATGAGGTCTTCGTTCCAGATCCAGATTTCGAGATCGCGCTGATAGAGGGCGATCCGGCCGTTGTCGCTGATGTCCAGGCCCATGAGGCGGTTGCCGTCGTCGATGACCGTGTCTTTGCCGTTTGCATCCAGGCGGGCCAGCACCGTGAGGCTTTTGGTTTCGTGCATGATCTGCCGGAGGACGGGGTCGTCAAGGCTTTTCAGATAGACTTCGGCCAGGATGAAGCGCGCGTCAAAGCTGGGGATGTAGCAGAAAAAGTCATTGAGACTCCAGTTGATGAACATGGGGCTGCGTGGCCCGGCATCTGCCAGCTCGCTTTCGGCAAGCAGGCGGCCGCGGCCTAAGCCGTGCCAGTAGCCCCAGCGGAACAGGGGGCTTGCCGGATCGCCGGCCCGCACAACGCTGTCTTCCTGCATGGGCCGCCTGGAGGCCGGGCTGGGGATGGCGCCGCCAAAGGTCAGCTGGCGGCGTTTGCCGCTTTGCCGATCGACGATGTAGACGGCATTATTGGCCTTCTTGTACATGATTTTTTTGCCGTCGCGGCTCAGAATTCTGTAGTACGGGCTTATGCCGCCGGTGCCAAGCTCGTCCAGCTGCCGGTAGCGCCCGTTTTCGATACAGAACCAGAAGGCCGTATGCGTCACAAAGCCCCGGCTCCGGGCGGCCTTGCCTTCGGGCGTCTCGGCAAAGCGCGCGTGTTCCTCAAAGGGCGCGTCTGCGGGGGGCGCACCGGGAATGGGCCTTTGGCCGTAGCCCAGGGCAATCCTGCCGTCGGCCGAAAGGCCGTACCAGGCCACATCCACAACCTTGTGGTCGGTCATGGCGTGCATCGGCTTGCCGTAGCGCCAGAGAAAGCCGTGACGCGGATAGACCAGGCCGGGTTCGATTGGCCGGCTTTCCTGGCTGATCCTTGCAAATGTGGCCATCCGGTGCCCGTCGTCACTGAGAAAATTGCCCACGCCGTAATAATCCTCGGGAGGGATGAGGCGCACCAGCCCGAAATCCCGGCTCCATATAATGGGTTTGCCATCCATGAAGCCGGTCATGGCGCGGCATTGCGGGGCGAT
>DVMI01000111.1 GCA_018715085.1 Candidatus Avidesulfovibrio excrementigallinarum
AAATAAAATTTTTTTGTATGACACATTATCATGACTGCAATATGATAGTTATTCATTATAGTATTATAGGAGCATTAGAGTAATTAGAATTTAACAGAAGAAGAAATAACAGGAAAAAGATTTGTACTCTAATGGGATAGATGGCCTTCCAGCCTTATGACATAAGGGAGTCGTGTCCGGATAGGAACCGGATATACCGGAAGAAGACACACTGTACAGTGTCGTCAGAGCAGGATGAAGGATTAACTATAACCAAGGAAGGCTTCTCATGAAACGTCTTGCTACATTGTTGCTTGCTGCGGGAATCGCGTTTGGCGGCATGACCGGCACGGCCAAGGCTGTGGAACTGACTGCCAACGGAACCTGGCAGTTCGGATGGACCTGGAGCGATGTGTTTGACAACGGCGCGGATACGTTCAATGCCGTGCAGCGTATGCGCACACAGTTTAACTTCATCGCCAGCGAGGACCTCAGAGGCGTCCTCATGCTGGAAATCGGCAACGGCTGGTGGGGCGAATCTGAAGGCTTTGCCATGGGCACCGACGGGATCAACGTAAAGGTCCGCTACGGCTATGTGGACTGGGTGGTGCCCGGTGCGGACATCAAGGTCCGCATGGGCTTGCAGCCCATTGCCACGCCGGCGTTCACCTTCAACGAAACCATCATGTCTTCCGATAACGACGTGGCCGGGATCACCATGAACTACCAGTTCAACGACATGGTGGGCGTGACGCTGGCCTGGGCCCGTCCCTACAACGATTACGACGAAGCGCATGACGCCATCGACCTGTTCATGCTGAGCGTGCCGGTGCAGGGCGAAGGCTTCCAGGTGACGCCGTACGGCGTGTATGGCAGCATCAGCCGGTATGGCGTGGCTGGCAGTGAATGGAATTCGGACATGGGTTCCAACCTTGGCTGGCTGGCCAAGGGGCTGCTGCCGGCCAATGCGCCCGCGCTGATTGGCAGCAAGAGCAACGGCAATGCCTGGTGGCTGGGCATTGGCGGCGAGCTGACCCTGTTTGATCCGCTGCGCGTCGCGATGGACTTTGCCTACGGCAGCGTGGACTTTGGATCGGCCATGGGCGATCCGGACTTCTCGCTCGAGCGCAAGGGCTGGGTGGTGTCGGCCGAGGCCTCGTATGATCTGGATATGGTCATGCCCAAGCTGGTGTTCTGGTATGCCTCTGGCGATAACGGGAACTTGAACGACGGCTCTGAACGGATGCCGTTCATCTATCCCTCCAACGACGTCACCAATTTCGGCTTTGACGGCGGCTGGTTTGACGCCGACCAGATTTCGCAGGGCAGCGCCGGCAAGTGGGGCATTGGCCTGCACTTTGATGACATCACGCTCATCGAACAGCTCCGGCACGATCTGCGCTTCACCTACCTGCGCGGCACCAACAACACCGAAATGGCGCGGGTGGCCGACCTCTGGAATACCGACGGCCTGTATCTGACCACCAGCGACAGCGCCTGGGAAATCGACTTTGACACGAAGTACCAGATCTACAAGAACCTGGCTATGCATGTCGAACTGTCCTACATCAAGCTGGATCTTGACGGCGCCACCTGGGGCCCGATCGACAGCGATCAGGAAAAGGCTTACAAGGCCGGCGTGTATATGACCTATAAGTTCTAGTTCCCGCGCGTTGCGCAACAAACAAGGCCCCGACAGCCGCAAGACGGCTGCCGGGGCTTTTTTTGCCGCCAGTTGCCGCCAGCCTGGTGCGGCCCTGTTGCGCCAGACGAAAGGCGCGCGGACAGAAAGTGCTTTTGCGCGGCAGAGCCTGCGCAGGGGGCGTTTTGGGGCGAGGCCGGACGGGAGAACACAGACAGAGCGTCAGAGAGGGGAAAACGCCGCGCAGCTCAAAACATGCTGTGAAAGGGCGGGCACCCGCGAAAGGCAGCCGGAACATAAAAAGGGCTGGATGGTGCTTCGCGGATGCCGTGCGAAATACCATCCAGCCGTGCCCTCTTCCGTCTGAAAAGACAGGGAGTTTTCAGACGAGGCATGGCTGTGGGGCCATACCTGAATGACTTCCGGGGGAGCATGCCCGGAAAAATATTGCCGGCGCTGGAACGACGCCAGTCGCCGTTAACAGGCAAGTGCCGCGGCCGCGCGGCAAAAAGGGCAGTATCCCGTTCGCGGCCTGCATGACGGGCGTTCTGCAATGGCGGCAAGCCGCCGCGGTGTCCGCGCGGATGGCGTCCAAGGCGGTCAAAGGCCGTCCCAAACGCGCGTGTCGTGTCCGTATTCCCCTGTCATTTGCAGGGGACTGGACGCCGTCCGGGCATGGCATGCAGAACCGGCAGGAGTGTCCGATGACAACGTCAGACGAAACAATACACTCCTATTTCTATAAATCGTAGAAAAAATATCTATTGATGTAAAGAGGCCCCCCCGAAACCATGGGGAAGCTGCGGCTGTGTGGAAGTTGTCACAAGCACGGTGTGGCGCAGGCAACCGGCGCGGCATGCCGTTTTGCAGGCCGGCGCAGAAGAAGGCGCTGTCCGGGCAGGGTTTTAAAATTTTTTCAGGATGATGAGAAAATAAAAACGACTTTTTTCATGGCAGTTACGGGAATTTTGTTCTCCGGCCGGCGGTGCGGGCTGCCAGCCGCCGGATCGCCGTGCGCGTTTTTGCAGGTGCGAGGGGCGCTCCCGGAGATTGAAAAAATTTTTTTATCATGCCGCCGCAAGACGCTTGAGATAAAAGGATCAATACAGGACGCACGGGGATGCTTGCGGCAAAGCAGGCTGCGTCCGGGCCTGTGCAGGAAGCCTCCCTGCCCTTTTCTGTACGCCTGCCGGAGTCATGAGAAAGGCGGAAGGCCGCAGCAGGACAACCCGCCTGACGGCGCGCCGCGTAAACCGGGCGTCACGCCGTAACCTCTTTTTTTATAAGAATATCGTAAGATTTATGCGAGGAGGCGGCAACATGCAGGCCGGCCGGCGCGCACCGCGGGTGCGTTTTGAAGGGCAGTGCCGCCTGACGCTGTGGAGAGGCGCGGCGTGCTGGGGCAGAGAGCAGGCAGGCTGTCTTTTGGGCACACTGACTGCAAAAGGCAGGGGCAGACGCGGCGGCCTGCACCGTCCCCCCCTGGTGGGGGCGGGGAGGGGGGACGGCTGAGGGGGGTGCGGGCCCTGACGGGCGTTGCCCGCACCCTTTTTGTGCAGATACCGGATCAGAACAGGACAGGCACCAGGATAAAGGCAAAGGTTGCCACAACAACGCCGCTGAACAGCGTCAGCGCGAAGCCGGCGCGCATCATTTCGTTGATCGTCACCGCGCCGCTGCCAAAGACCAGCGCGTTGGGAGGCGTGCTGACAGGCAGCAGGAACGCGCAGCTTGCGGCCAGCGCCGCGGGGATGGCGTATGTGGACGGCAGGATGCCCTGGGCAACAGCCATGGCGCCGACCAGAGGCAGAAAGGCTGCGGCGGTCGCCGTGTTGGACGTGAATTCGGTAAGGAACTGAATAAGATAGGCGATGATGAGCAGCATCAGGAAAATGGGTACGGCCTGAAGCCCTCCAAGCACCTGCGCCAGCCAGGTCGAGAGTCCCGAAGCGGTGATGCTTCCGGCCAGGGAAAGACCGCCCCCGAACAGCAGCAGGACGCCCCAGGGCATGCGGCTGGCTTCGCGCCAGTCGAGGAGAAATTCGCGGTTGCTCAGATTGACGGGCAGGATAAACAGCAGCAGGCCAAAGAACATGGCAATCAGCGTGTCGTCCACAAACGGCAGCCAGGAAGCAATCAGCGGCTGGCAGACCCAGCAGACGGCGGCGGCGCCAAAGGCTGCCGCGGTCATGATTTCAGAGCGGCTCATGGGGCCGAGCTTTTCGACCTGTTCCTGAATGAGGCTGTTGACCTGGCTGCCTTCAAGACGGAAGGGCGCGCGGCTGAGCCACCACCAGATAAAAACGCTCAGGACAAGGGACAGCGGAACGCCCAGCAGCATCCATTCCCCGAAGCCGATGACGATGTTGTAATGCTCGGCGAGGAAGGCACGCAGAATGGCGTTGGGAGGGGTGCCAATGAGGGTGGCCATGCCGCCGATGCTGGCAGAGTAGGCAATGGCCAGCATGAGCGCGCTGGAGAAGCGTCTGGATTCCTGCGGATCCTGCCCCTGGGTCACCACGGCGCAGACAGAAGTCCCGATGGGCAGCATCATGATGGCGGTTGCCGTATTGCTGACCCACATGCTGATAAAGCCCGTAGCGATCATGAAACCGGCCAGCTGGCGTCTGGGACTTGAGCCGACGCGGCTCAAAATGTTGAGCGCAATACGGCGGTGAAGGTTGCAGCGCTCCATGGCCAGACCAAGAAGAAAACCACCGAAAAACAGATAGATGGTCGGGTTGGCGTAGGGCGCTGTCGCCGTCTTGATGGATCCCAGCCCCAGAATGGGGATGAGAATGATGGGCAGCAGGGAGGTGACGGGAATGGGCATGGCCTCCGTCGCCCACCAGATGGCCATCATGGTCCCCATGCCGATGCAGCGCCAGGCTTGCAGCGGCAGATCCGCCGGCGGATCTGTGAGCGCGCAAAACAGCAGGACAAAAAGTCCCACAATCAGGCCAAGCCAGCGTTCGCACTGGGGGATGCAGGTGATGGAAAGCAGTCGCTTCATAAAGCTCATGGCAACCTCCTTGTGACGTGTGACGGAAACGGGAACATCAATCAACGGGGATGGCTGTCAGGGCCAGATCCAGAAAAAAGCCGGCAGGCCGGCAAAGCCGTCGGGCGTAACCCGGCGCCATGGGGGGACAGGCGTCTCTTCCCGCCGGCGGCGCCGGCTTCCCCCGCGTTCAGGGCGGGTTGCCCGCTGCGCCGCCCAAAGGCAGGGAAGCCGGCTTCAGGAAACGCGAGGCGATCCTTTTGCGGCGCTGTCTCCGCGGCATCCGGCCGGAGACTCTTCCCCTTAAAGCCCTTTGCGGTCCTGCAAGCGCCCTCTGCGGGATGCAGGGGCCGGGGGGGAGCGTGCCGCCTTGCGCTTCGTGCCTGCCAGAGCCGTTCCGCGGATGCAGATCGCGCGGGCAGCTATGGTTTTCTTCTGAAACATTGCGTTTCAACAAGCTAGGGGAAACGCCTGCTCATGTAAAGACTGGATCATAGAACCATTTGAAAAGATATGATATGTGTATGTTGTCACAAAAAGAGGATAGATAGAACA
>DVMI01000112.1 GCA_018715085.1 Candidatus Avidesulfovibrio excrementigallinarum
AAAGTTGCAAAATTGCAACACACCTCGTCAAACCCTGTACTTCGTCTCTTTTTTATGTTGCAAATTTACAACATCCAACCAAAGCCACCCTTTAATGTTGCTTTTTTGCAACCCAAATAAGACCTGCCGGACCGCTGTCAAGTCGTCTTGCGCCGCACCGCCGCCACGCGACAGCCGCGCATGGCTATTTTGTATTTTTTATCACAAAACCAGCCCTGCATTCCTGACTGCAGGACTCCGTGCGCCAATCGTCCCCCCCGCAGTCTTCTGCCTTATGCCATAAAAAAGCCGTCCGCTACACGGCAGCGCTCAACGCGGGCACGCCCGATCCGGCAACAGCGCACCCCTTTTGCCCTGCCCCGCAGGTGCGGCGACAAACCGCCCTCAACGTTTCCCCCAACCCGGGCCTGTGCCAGGTTTATAAGATGCGGGCAGACCGCGTGCCTTGCTGAAAGCCGCCCCCAACGGCCCGGGCATTCCGGCAGGTCAGGCGCGCGCACTCCCCTGGCCCTGTGTCCGCAGACAAACCGCGAACTGCGGCCTTGTCAAAGGGATGACGCACGCAGCCGCATCCAAAAAGGCCCCTTTCACAGTACGGGCAGGAGTAACGCCGGCAGGCCTGCCACAAGGCGCCCTCCCCGCATTCTGTACAATAACGGCGCACCTGTGACGCATGGGAGGCTCTGCCCCTGTCCGCTGCCGCATCTGCGCCGCTTTTTAAAGCCCTCTGGCCTCCATGCGTCCGCCGGACATCTGCCTCTCCCATACCCATTGCCTTAAACATATCTCAGACAGCAACAAAGGGCCAGTTTTTTTCAACAGTGCTTCCGCCGTTTCACCCGCAGACGCGCCGCGCCAACGCCAGTCCGTTGCCAACTGCGCGAAAATTTTTTATCCTGAAAGGGTGTTCGCAGTTTTTTGCGCTGCATGGCTGCCGTCGGGCGAATCTCGTCGCGGCGCTGGCTGGCAGCCGTCATTTTTGCGCGTTTTTAAATCACAAGGAGTTTTCATGCTGGATCCCAAACAGTGTGTGCTGTTCAGCGGCGGCGCCACCGGAACCGAACAGTTTTTTGGCGCGCAGGCGGAAGCCTGGGGCATTGAAGAGGTCAACTACAGCTTTGAAGGCCACCAGATCGAACGCCGGCGCGGTGTCCGCGTGCTCACCTCGGAAGAGCTGGCCCTCAAGGACGTCAGCCTGACCTATGTCTCCAAGCTCATGGGGCGCGAGTTCACCCGTGCGCCGTTGTTCCGCAAGGTCCTGCAGTCCATCTGTTGGCAGGTCAGCAGCGGACAGGAAGTCGTCGTCGTCGGCACCATCCAGCCCGACAATACGGTGAAGGGCGGTACAGGCTGGGGCGCCGAGTTCGCCAAAATCTGCAACAAGCCGCTGCTGGTTTTTGACCAGGAAAGGAACGAATGGTTCACCTGGTCCCAGGAAGACTGGACCCAGACCACCGATCCGATTCTGACTCACACCCGCTTTACCGCGACCGGCACGCGCTTCCTGGAAGCCAACGGCCGCAAAGCCATCGCCGATCTGTTCGCCAGATCCTTTGCCCGCTAGGGCGCGCTCTTTTTGAGTCTGTGCCGGGGAGAACGGTGCCTGCCTTGAAAAAATGGCCGGCCTTTTCTCCCCGGCCTTTTTTCTGCTCCCCCGCTTCTGCCCCTCCGGCCTTCACACAGCTTGCCGCAGCGCGCCTGCGCCCTTTCCCTTGCCAAAGGCGTTGTCAGCGCTGTCCTGCCCCTGTTTTCTCTGTGCCTGAATACGCCAGGCCTCTTCCCGCCCGCCTCATAAGGTCAACGCGGCGCAGGCCGGCGTTCCTTCGCGCAACATGCACCCTGTTGCCAGCATCGTGCCGTGTTCCCTCTCGGTTTGTCTGGCCGGCCGGACGATCTTTTCTGCGGTGACGTCCCCTGCCTCCCCGGCGGTACGGCCTTTTTGTGTGCCGCAAGCTTGCGCCGGCCGTTCCTGCAACACCGCGCCAAGACACCGCTTCAGCGCTGTCAGAATGCCGCTTCCCCGGGCCTTATGGCGCAAGACCGACGCAAAGCCGCCGCCGGCATAGGCCGGCGGCGGTTTCAAGTGCGGACGTGGCAGGTCGTTTCAGAACACAAGCGTGAAGGCGGCGCTGTTGGCTCTTTTTCGCTCAACGCTGTTTCTCAAACGGCACTCCAGACAGAAAACGCCCTGACTGCTCCCCCATAACTGATCATCGTTTCGAGGACAAACCTGACGACTCAGTTGCTGCCGGACGACTCCTGACTTGGTGAAAGGCTGTAGCCCATTTCACTGGCCATAATTTTGAGCGGCGCGATGTTGCCTGTCACCTTCATGATGCTGAGCAGCGTTTCTGCGCCGAGTTTGGCTCCTGCGTCGTAGGGATTGACTTCCCTCAACAGCGTAGAGTACGGCTTGCCGACCGCCTGGGCCAGGCCCTTGGCACCCATCGGACTTTCTAATACGAGATCATGAACACTGTTGGCGAGAGCATTGTCCATAGCAAACCTCCAATCTGTCAGGCTTCATGCGATTTCTGATCAAGAGAAGCAATGGGCTCAAGGCGAAATCCCATTTCATCGGCCATGAGCTTAAGTGGCGCGGCATTCCCCGTAATCTTCATGATTTTCAACAGCGTCTCGGCACCCAGTTTAGCGCCGGCGTCGTAAGGATTGACCTCACGCAACAGCGTCGAATACGGCTTGCCGACGGCCTGTGCGATCTGCCTTGCTCCAAGAGGACTGTCGAGAACAAGCTCGTGAATGCTGCTAATGAAGGCCTTATCCATAATCTCCTCCTCAGTGCTGTACTGCAGCAGTATGTCCGCGTTTTTCTCCATTATCCTAGTGAAGGCCGCAACCTGGTGCAATGATAAACGGAAATATTATCATCCCCGTGCCGGTCAGCAGCATGGGGAAGCGTTTCCCGCCATCCCGGACGGCCCTGTTCTCCTCTCCTTCCTTGTGTCCTTACATATCCCTCCCTTTGTGTGCGGCCATGCTGAGCCATGACAGCCCTGAAGCGGCTTGCCCGGGTTCTCAGCAAAAAAGTCTCTGCCGCGCCTGTGCCTGCGGCGCTGTCCCTGGTTGTGTCCACCGAAACGGCTCCGGAAAAGGGATTCCAATACCGTGGCACACGCCTTCCTTATCGGCCTGTCATGGCGCTGCGGCCTTCGCCCCGCCGGAATCCCAGGCAAAAACCCGGGGGTACGTCTGGTCAGCAGAATATAGATTATACTTTATCAAATTACAACTATAAACAAACACATATTTTTGCACACCGAATCCGGCTGCCCTCTTGCCTTCCATACACTTTCCTAGTAAACAGGGAAGGTTGCATAATACGGGCCCGACAGGGCTCCTGCCATCCCGACTATATTGGAGATTTCCATGAAACGTTTGCTGTCATCGTTGGCCTGCTGCCTGCTTCTGCTCTGCCTGTGCGCTGGATCTGTCCTTTCCGCCCCAGCCCGGGCCGAAGAGAACAGCCCGTCTGTTCCTGTGATTTCCATGGAAGGCCTGGACGGACTCCTTCAAAAGACAGGCGACAAGGTCGTCATCATCAATTTCTTTGCCACATGGTGCCCCCCATGCCGCGAGGAGCTGCCGGAACTTATTGCCCTGCGCAAGGAATACCCCGCGCAGCAGCTTGACATCATCGGCATTTCCCTTGATTCCAACAGCGCCGCCCTGGACGTCTTTGCGGCAACCCAGGGGTTCAACTATCCTGTGTTCAGGGATGACGGGAGCATTGCGCGGGGGCTTGGGCTGGGCAGCATCCCGTTCAACATCATCCTCAACGGCTCCGGCGAGATCGTCTATGGCGGGCCGGGCATGCTCGATCAAAAGATGCTCAAGGAACAGATCGACACGGCGCTTGGCCGGTAATGCCGCAGCCCTGCACCACCGCATCCGCGCAAGAATAGGTGAGGCTGACTCCGCAGGCACGCCCCGTGCGGCTGGCTGCCGTTGTTTTGGCCCTGCCTGTCTGACGCCTGCTGACAACAAAGGCTCAGAAACGGGATCGCAGGATCCTTCCGTTTCTGAGCCTGTCTGTCTCTGCCAACAGCCGCACGCCCGGCCTTCCGCCTGAACAAGACGGAGGACGGCGTCCCCTTTGCCCGGCATGCCCTCTGTTTCCGGCCTGCCTGGGCAGCACGCCGCATCAGCCGCCGGCACGGCCCCTTCTTACGGCGACGTTGCCGGACACGTCCGCCCGGGCTTCTCCAAAACTCCGGCCGCCTCAGGAATCGTCCCGGGGGACAAACAGCCGGCCCCGCACAACCTTGCCGCCCAGCGCGTCCAAAGTCTGATCCAGCCTGGTGCGGCGCACTTCCTGCTCATGGTTCTGTACGGCCTCGGGCAAAAAGCCCTGCTGCCGCCCTTCCTCAAAATGCGAAACCCCAAGGCCAATCAGCCGCACAGGACGCACAAGATCGAGCGCGTCAAGCAACCGGCAGCCGGCTTCATAGATTGTCTGGGTCGCACAGGTGGGTTCCGGCAGCGACATCTGTCTGCTGACCCGTTTGAAATCGGCGTACTTGACTTTGAGCGTCACAACCCGCCCGCACAGTCTCTGCCTGCGCAGGGAACGGCCTACCCTGTCAGCCTGCCGGAACAGCCAGCCGCGCAGCACGTCCTTGTCCAGCGTGTCTTCATCAAACGTGTTTTCCGCACTTTCCGACTTGGGAGGTGTCTGCGGTTCAACCTCACGGGGATCAAGCCCCTGCGCACGCTGCCACAGCACCACGCCGGCCTTGCCGAAACGCCGCTCCCAGAACGACTGCGGACGCTGGCGCACGTCGCCGCAGGTGTGAATGCCAAGCCCCCGCAGATTTTCCAGAAAGGTTTTGCCCACGCCGGGGATGTCGCACACAGGCAGCGTGTGCAGAAAACTGTCGATCTGTTCCGGAAAAAGAATGGTCAGCCCGTCCGGCTTGTCCCTATCCGAAGCGATTTTGGCCAGAAATTTGACGGGAGCCAGCCCGACGGAACAGGTCAGCCCGTCCGTGGCTTCAAACACCGCCTGTTTGATGGCCCGGGCCAGAACGTCCACGGGGCCGAACAGCCGCTCAAGCCCCGTCGCATCCAGATACGCTTCATCCACCGAAGCCTGCTCCACCCGGGGAGAAAAACGGTGCAGCACAGCCTGTACCTGGCGGGAAATTTCGACATACCTGGCCATCCGCACGGGCTGCACCACGGCATGGGGGCAAAGTCTCCGGGCCTGCCACAACGGCATGGCCGAATGGACGCCGTACCGGCGGACTTCGTAGGACGCCGCGCTGACCACCCCCCGCAATCCGCCGCCCACAATGACCGGACGGCCCCGCAACGCCGGGAAATCGTGCTGCTCAATGGACGCGTAAAAGGCGTCCATATCCACATGCATGATCCAGCGGCCGCCAAAATCCTGCGCTCTGACTCGATGCTGATTCATCATAGGCACGACTTGCGCGAACAAACGTCACGCGGTATGGAAGACGGCGACGGGTGAGTTTGGCCAAAAAGCGCCCCTCCCCCCTTTCCATCGCCGCATTCGG
>DVMI01000010.1 GCA_018715085.1 Candidatus Avidesulfovibrio excrementigallinarum
GTTACACATTTTCACTTCCTTGAAACAATATTTTTATTTTTTATTTGTTATCTCATTATATTATCTGACTTTTATGTCCATATAACCCGTAATCTTACGTCCTCTCCAGACCGGGAATGCCTTTGCATTCCATTTTATTTTACATTCTTATCAACTGGTTAAATAAAAAAACAATAAATTCCTTGCCTGATAACAAAGCTTGATCTATTGTGCACAAACTAAAAACCCCTTGTCGTTCCTGCTTGCGCTGTGCCGAAAAGCAAGCGACAACAGAAAATACAGATCGCATTCAAGGAGGTGCCCATGCGCGAAATCCATGTGGATCAAATCAGGGACGCGGTAGCCGGGCTGTGCATCAAAGCCAACTGCCTTCTGCCGGAAGACTTTTTTAACGTCCTACGCGCCAGCGCAGCAAACGAACCTTCTCCTGTAGGACAAGACGTGCTCTGCCAGCTGGTCGAAAACGCCGAAATTGCGGCGTCGGACATGTCACCCATCTGTCAGGACACGGGACTGGCCGTGGTTTTTGCCGAAGTCGGCCAGGACGTGCATATCGTGGGCGGCGCGTTTGAGGACGCCGTGGATGCCGGAGTTGCCAAAGGCTACACCGAAGGGTATCTGCGCAAATCCTCTGTGGCCGAGCCGCTCTTTGAGCGCAAAAACACCCGCGACAACACGCCTGCGGTGCTCCATACCCGGATTGTGCCGGGCGACAAACTGCGTATCAAGGTTGCCCCCAAGGGCGCTGGCAGCGAAAACAAAGGCGCGCTGGCCATGCTGGTGCCTGCCGACGGCATCGAAGGCGTAAAACGCTTTGTCGTCGAAACCGTCCGCCACGCCGGTTCTTCGCCCTGTCCGCCCATGGTTGTCGGGGTCGGCATTGGCGGCAACATGGAAAAAGCCTGCCTGTGCGCCAAATGGGCCTGTGCCCGAGACATCAACAGCCGCAATCCCGATCCGCGTTATGCGGCGCTGGAAGAGGAACTCCTTGAGCTGATCAATAAGATCGGGACCGGACCGCAAGGCCTTGGCGGACGGACGACCGCCTTCAAGGTCAACGTGGAGTTCTGCGCAACCCACATCGCCAGCCTCCCCGTGGCCGTGAACATCAACTGCAACGCAGCGCGGCACGCGGAAGTCGAACTGTAGCTGACTGCCCAAAGGAGGCTCTTTCATGTCTGAACCCATCCGGCTCACTACCCCGTTGACCAAGGATAAGGTCAAGCAGCTGAAAATCGGAGATCGCGTGCTCATTACCGGCACCATCTATGCGGCACGCGACGCTGCCCACAAACTCATGGTCGAAGCGCTGGACCGCGGCGAAAAGCTCCCCATCGACATTAAGGATCAAATTGTCTACTACGTCGGTCCCTCCCCGGCAAAACCCGGACGCCCCATCGGCTCTGCAGGTCCCACCACCGCCGGCCGCATGGATGCCTATACGCCGCGCCTGCTCGATCTTGGGCTGACCGGCATGATCGCCAAAGGCAACCGCTCCAAAGACGTGCTTGCGTCGATGCAGAAGAACACGGCCGTCTACTTTGCAGCCACAGGCGGTGCCGGCGCGCTGTTGGCGCAGCGCATCAAAAGTTATGACGTGATCGCCTATGCCGATCTCGGACCCGAAGCGCTTGCCGCCATGCGTGTTGAAGACTTCCCGGTGACCGTAGTCGCCGACTGTTACGGCGGCGATTTGTACAAAGAAGGCATCAAAGCTTACGCCACAGAGTAAAACAAGTTCATCTTAAAAAGGACGCGGACGCGGCGCAGTTACGTCTGCCCGGGGCGCGCGCAAAGCGGTTTTTGCCTCGCGACGCACCCCGCGCGTCCCTTACTGCCGGGGGCAGAAAACGTTCCAGTGCCGGCCGTTTCCCTGCATGCTCAACGGAACGAACGGCATGGCAGAACACAATCCGCCCCCGTTTTTATAACCTGCCAGGCCCGTTGCAGGTGTTTGTCAAACCGGCGCGGCCTCTTCCAACGGTGACAGTCCTCTTTTTTCGAGGCCTCTCACGAACTTCAACAGGAGCCCACACATGACCCCTCCTTCCATCCGAAAGCATAAAGGCAACGCCCCTGTCGTGGTGCCTTCCCGGCTGGACATCATCCAGGCCATCACGGGCGTGGTGCTGATTTTGTTCCTCTGGGCGCACGTATTTCTTGTATCCAGCGTGATCATCAGCCCGGACTTGATGAATGGAATCGCCGACTTTTTTGAGCGCACCTATATGGCCCAGATCGGCGGGCCGCTTGTGCTGCTGCTCATTGTCTACCACTTTTTGATTGCCGCCAGAAAAATGCCCTTCAGGGCCGGCGAATTCATGACCTTCTGGCGCAACGCCAAGTCTTTGAAGCATAAGGACACCTGGCTGTGGGTCGTACAGGTGATCACGGCCATCGTGATTCTGGTCATGGCCAGCATCCATATCTATGTGGTGCTCTCCACCCTGCCCATCACTGCCGAGCAGAGCGCGTCGCGCGTGCAGGGCGGCTGGCTGCCCTTCTTCCTGGTCCTCCTGCCCATGGCTGAACTGCATCTGGGCATTGGCTTCTACCGTCTGGGCGTCAAGTACGGCTTTATCACTCGCGCATCCCGCCATGTCTGGCAGCGCAACGAGTATGTACTGACGGGGATTTTCATCCTCATCGGCCTGCTGACGCTGGCCCGCTTCATGCTTCTTACCAACTAGACGGCGCACGGGAGAACCACCATGCAAATTTTTCAGTCTGACTTGTTGTGCATCGGCGCAGGGCTTGCCGGGGAACGTGTGGCCGTGGCCGCCGCCGAAGCGGGCTTCAGCACCATCTGCCTGACCCTTGTTCCGCCGCGCCGCTCGCACTCCTCCGCCGCGCAGGGCGGCATGCAGGCCGCCCTTGGCAACTCCATCATGGGCGAAGGCGACTGCCCCGACATTCACTTTACCGACACCGTCAAAGGCTCCGACTGGGGATGCGACCAGGAAGTGGCCCGCCTGTTTGCCGAAAACGCGCCCATCGCCATGCGTGAAATGGCCTTTTATGGCTGCCCGTGGAGCCGGGTCGTCCCGGGCGAACACACCTATTACAAGGGCGGGAAACCGTTCAAGGCCGTAGAAAAAGAAGAAAACTGGGGTCTTATCCACTCCCGCGCGTTCGGCGGCACCGCCAAATGGCGCACCTGCTATACCGCCGACGGCACCGGCCATGCCGTGCTCTTCACCCTGGATAACCGCCTCGTTCAGCTCGGCGTGGACATGCATGACCGCGTACAGGCCGAAGCGCTGATCCACGACGGTGATCGCTGCATGGGCTGCATCGCCCGGGATTTGCGCACCGGCGAACTGCGTGCCTACTTTGCCCGTGCCACGCTGATTGCCACAGGCGGCTACGGACGCATTTACAAAGCCACCACCAACGCCATCATCTGCGACGGCGGCGGCCAGATCTGCGCTCTTGAAACCGGCATGGTGCCTCTGGGTAACATGGAAGCCATTCAGTTCCATCCCACCGGCACGGTGCCCACCGACATTCTGGTGACAGAAGGCTGCCGCGGCGACGGCGGCACCCTGCTTGACGTCAACCTGTACCGCTTCATGCCCGACTACGAGCCCGAAAAAGCCGAACTGGCTTCCCGCGACGTGGTTTCGCGCCGCATGACGGAACACATGCGCAAGGGCTTTGGCGTCAAATCGCCCTATGGCGAACACCTCTGGCTCGACATCCGCCACCTGGGTGAAAAACACATCACCACCAACCTCCGGGAAGTGTATGACATCTGCAACAACTTCCTCGGAGTCAACCCCATTCACCAGCTCATCCCCGTGCGTCCCACGCAGCACTACAGCATGGGCGGCGTGCGCACCAACAAGGATGGCGCAGCCTACGGCCTCAAGGGGCTGTATGCCGCCGGCGAAGCTGCCTGCTGGGACATGCACGGCTTCAACCGGCTGGGCGGCAACTCCCTGGCCGAAACCGTGGTGGCCGGACGCATTGTGGGCGCCAAGGTTGTCGAGTACCTGCAAGGCGACGACAACACCGTGTTTTCGACCGCGGCCATGCGCGATGCGGCGGCCAAGGTGCAGGAACGCATTGACATTCTGGTCAGCGGCCGCAACGGCAAGGAAAACTGCTATGCCGTCCGCGACGCCATGCAGGACGTCATGATGGAACATGTGGGGATCTTCCGTAACGGCAAAGATCTGCAAGCCGGCGTCGACAAGCTGCAGGCCCTGCTCGAGCGCTCGCAGCACATCGGCCTGCAGGGCCGCAACGTGGGCTTCTCGCCAGAGCTGTCCATGGCTCTGCGCGTGCCCGGCATGATCAAACTGGCTCTGTGCAGCGCCTACGGCGCGCTCATGCGCACCGAAAGCCGCGGCGCTCACGCCCGCGAAGACTACCCCGAACGCAACGACCGCGACTGGCTCAACCGCACGCTGGCCACCTGGAACGAAGGCGACAGCCTCCCGACGTTGAGCTACGAGGATGCCTCCCCCTACTTTGAACTTCCGCCAGGAGACCGCGGCTACGGCGGCGGCAAAATCATTCCCGGGGACATTCCCGCCGACAAGATCAGGCCCTTCGGCAAGGCTGCACAGCAGGAGGCCCAGTAATGCGCAAGCTCCATATCGACGTGTTCCGCTACAACCCGCTGGATCCGGAATCCCAGCCGCACATGCAGACCTTCATGCTGGATGAAACACCCAGCATGACGCTGTTCATCGCGCTGACCCAGATCCGCGAGACCATCGATCCGACACTCAAGTTCGACTTCTGCTGCCGGGCGGGCATCTGCGGCTCCTGCGGCATGGTCATCAACGGCCGTCCCGGCCTGGCCTGCAGCACTCAGACCAAGGATCTGCCGGATCACATTGTGCTGCAGCCGCTCCCCTTCTTCAAACTGCTGGGAGATTTGTCGGTGGATACCGGCACATGGTTCCGCCAGGCCTGGGAGCGCATCGAATCGTGGATTCACACGGACAAGCAGTTCGATCCCAACGCGGAAGAAGAACGTATGGACAACGAACTGGCCAACGAAATCTTTGAGCTTGATCGCTGCATCGAATGCGGCTGCTGCGTGGCGGCCTGCGGCACCGCACTGATGCGCAAGGATTTCCTTGGTGCAACCTCCATCAACCGCCTGGCGCGTTTTTACATTGACCCTCGCGACCACCGCACTGAACAGGATTTCTACGAAATCATCGGCGACGACAACGGCGTCTTCGGCTGCATGGGCCTGCTGGCCTGCGAAGACGTTTGCCCCAAAAAGATCCCGCTGCAGGATCAGCTGGGGATCATGCGCCGCATGACCGCCCTGCAGTCCGTGCGCGGCATCATCCCCAAAGCGCTGCTTGACCGCTTAAGCCCCCGCCGCTGCGGCGGCTCCTGCGGCGACCACCATCACGACTGAAACAACAGCCGTCTGTAACGCGCCTTGCCGCGGGCAAGACGCGTCAGAGGAGCCGGGCAGACCTGCCCGGCTCCTCCTTGCCTGGCGGCCCGCCATAAGACTGAACGGGCATGGCCTTCCCGGCTTCTTCAGTCCCCGCGCCAGACAACGCCTTTTTCGCGACGCATCTGCACTTCTGATGCTGCTAAATCCTGCCGGTTTCCAATCCCGCTCTTTGCCGCAGCTGCCGGCACGGTTTCTCATGCGCCGGCAGCTGCGGCAGGCAGCCGGCCCGCCTGCGCGGTTTCCGCCTCTTTCCCTGACCTGCAGAAACAACACGCCGGCGATCCGCCTCTGAACCGGCTGAGGCGGCCAATATGAAAGACGGCTGATGGCTTTTGGTAAAACCTGTGTAAAACATTGCCGTGTCATTCCAGAACGGTTTGACCCGCCCACCAAAGCTTGCTACCCCTTGGCCGTCCATACAACGGGCATACAGCAGCAGGCACTGCCGGCAAAGGGTTGCCCGTTTCACACACTTTGTCCCATGGAGGTTTTTTGATGGCCGAAATTCAGGGTATCCGGCGCATTGCACTGGTAGCGCACGACAACTGTAAGGCCAGTCTCGTCCAGTGGGTCATACGCCACATGGAACTGTTGCAAGACCGGGAACTCGTCTGCACGGGCACCACAGGACGGCTGGTCCGCAAGGCGTTTGAAAATGCGCTGGGCGAGGCCGCAGCGTCGGTAAAGATGGAAATTCTCAAATCAGGTCCTCTTGGCGGCGATCAGCAGCTTGGAGCACGCATTACAGAAGGCAAAATTGACATGCTGATCTTTTTCTGGGATCCCATGCAGGCCCAGCCCCACGACGTGGATGTCAAAGCGCTGCTGCGCATTGCCAGCCTGTATGACATTCCTGCCGCCTGCAACGCCATGACTGCCGATTTCCTTATTGCTTCTCCGCTCTTCCTCAACCCCCCGCAAACCTCGCCCTGCGACTTTTCCAGCTATACGGAACGGACGCTGTAAGCGCCGTCTCCGCCTGAAGCCAGGCGCTCTGCCAGAACAACCCGATTTTACTGCGGCGGACGCCACAGCGCTGCTGCCTGCCGTCACAAACAGGCCCTGGTGCCTCCTTCCCACAACGACTCCTTCCCCCCTCGGACTGCCGCACGCCAAATTCCTCGCCATAGGCACAGCACTCCAGCTGTACAGCCGGGGCAGCCTCCAGCATGGCACTGCATTCCCTCACGCAACACGGCCCTTATCCAACAGCACAACCGGATGCATGAGGGCGGCGCCTTGTCCGCGTCCTCTTTGCATTGACGATGTGCGTCCCTTGTAGCATGATGTATGCGGCAATCGTCGCAAACGCCTTCAATCCGCGAGGGGCATATGACCAGACAGGACACCCTTTTCCAGCAAATCATGCGGGCCAGAAACCGCGTCTATCAGCTCTGCGCGCCTTCACCGCAGGAAAGCTATCCGCTGCCTTCCGGCGGCAAGCTCCTGCTCAAGCGCGAAGACCTTTCCCCCATTCATGCCTACAAGTGGCGCGGGGCTTATAACATGATGGCGGCCCAGCCGGAAAACATCCTGCGCGACGGCGTCATCACCGCGTCGGCGGGCAACCATGCACTGGGTGTGGCGCTTGCCGCCGCACGTCTTGGCTGCCATGCCGATATCTACATGCCAAAAACCGTGGCGCGCTCCCGTATCGAGGAAATCGAAAAAATGGGCAAGGGCAACGTGCGGATCATCATTGCCGGTGACTCGTACGATCAGTCTGCCAGCGCCGCACGCAAGACCGCCGAAGAAGAAGGCATCCTCTATGTGCCTGCGCACGACGACCTGCTGGTCATGGCCGGACAAGGCACCATCGGCGACGAAATCATGCAGGAATCGGTGACGCCCGACGTTGTTTTCCTGCAAATTGGCGGGGGCGGGCTTGCCGCTGCTGTTGCCTGCGTCATCAAGTCCTATTCGCCGGACATCCATATTATTGGCGTCGAAGGAGAAAATCAGGCCAGCATGGCCGCTGCCTTTGACGCCGGCGACCCCGTCACCCTGCCGTATGTGGACGTTTTCTGCGACGGCACCGCCGTCCGGCGCGCCGGCGATCTGACCTTCCCTCTCTGCGTGGAAGGCCTTGACGAACTGATGACAGTCAGCAACGACGACGTCTGCGCCGCCATTCAGCGCCTCTGGGACATGACCCGCAGCATGCCCGAACCGGCCGGGGCCATGGGCATGGCCGGCTTTATGAAACGGGAAGCCGAATTTGCCGGCAAAAACGTCGCGGTCATCGTCACCGGCGCCAATATGGATTTTTCGCGGCTGGCCTGGATTGCCCGCCGAGCCGGTGTAGGCGCAAGCCGCCGCTACTTTGAAATTGAGCTGGCCGAACGTTCAGGCACCATGCTCGAACTGTTGCGCGACATCGCCGACCTTGACCTCAATATCGAAGACTTCATCTATGGCAAGGTGCACGAAAGCCGCGCCTATCCTGTCTTTGGCTTTGCCGGCCGCAAGGAGCATCTTGCGGCCCTGGAAGCGCGCCTTGCCGAAAAGGGCTATGGCTTCAAGGACGTTTCGGATCGCGAAGACGTGACGTTCCGCATTGTGCGCTGCGATCCCAAGCTGTGCAGCCGCCTGTATCTGGCTGTGCTCGACTTTCCGGAACGTCCCGGCGCGCTGATGGAATTTATGGCCGGCGCGGTCCAGTGGTGCAGCATCTGCTATTTCAACTACGCCAACCGTGGTGATATGGTGGGCAGGGCACTCATGGGCTTTGAGTTTGCTTCAGACGAAGCCAGGGCTGCATTTATGGAATACCTGAACACCTGCGGATGCCACTATCAGCCTGTGGATCCCAATATTCTGTAATCACGCCGCGACAGGCACACGCGCCTGCCGCGGTGCGATCCTGCCCACAAAATGCCGGGCGGAGACGATCATGAACACGTCGCATTATTCCAGGGCGCTGCCCTGGTTCAATCCCGTGCCCTGGCTGGACATGGCCGACGGCTCCAGCGATATGGGCACAGGCCGCATCCCGTCCGATGAGGCCTGTTTTGCGCTCCACGACCGTTACGGAACCATGGAGCATATCCGCCGGCACTGCCTGCGGGTCGCCGATCTGGCCACGGCCATGGCCCAGAGGGCGGTCGAATTATACGGCATTGACGACGGTCAACCTCGCCCGGCCGGCATGCATCCCGCCTGCCCTGCGCGGCTGGTGGCCACAACCCGTGCAGCGGGCCTGCTGCACGACCTGGCCAAAACATACTGTATCAAGCACGGCGGAAGCCACGCCCAGCTGGGTGCGGCCTGGGTGCTCGAAGCCACAGGCAACCACCGCATTGCCCAGGCTGTGTTTTTGCATGTGGAATGGCCATGGGACTTTCCCAATAACGTCTGTTCGCCGGCGCTGTTCGTGACATACGCAGACCGCCGGGTCAAACACGACACCTATGTCACCGTGCGCGAGCGCTATTGCGATCTGCTGGAGCGCTATGCCAAAACCGACGCGTGCCGCCGCACGACAATCTCGTCTGCCTACGACCGCGTACTGACCCTCGAACGCGCCCTTTCGGCGCAACTGGAGCTTCCTCTTCATGCGTGTACTGTTGATTGCGGGCGGCTGGTCCCCCGAGCGTGACATTTCCCTGATGGGCGCCCAGTCCCTTCTGGAAACGCTCCAATCGCTGGGACATTCCGTTACGCTGTTTACTCTCAGTGAACGGCTTGACGAACTGTTGGACGCAGCGTCCAAACACGACGTGGCTTTTCTCAACCTGCACGGTTCACCGGGAGAAGACGGACTTGTCCAGGCCATGCTTGACCGGGTGGGCTGCCCCTATCAGGGCGCTGACGCGGCCGGCTCCTTCCTGGCCCTGCACAAGGCGGCAGCCAAGGCCGTACTCAAGCGGGCCGGCCTGCGCGTGCCTGAGGGAGTGTTTCTGACATCCATGCCCGAACCTGGCTGGGAACCAGGCCTGCCCTACCCTGTGTTTGCCAAATCCAACACGGGCGGATCCAGCCTGCATATGACCAAAGCCGGCAATGCGGAAGAGCTGTACAAAGGGCTGAAAGACATTTTTGCCGCCGGCTGCGAAGCCGTCATCGAACCGTTCATTCCCGGCAAGGAACTGAGCTGCGGCGTGCTTGGCGACATCGCGCTGGAACCTGTACTGATTGTACCCAAAAGCGATTATTTCGATTTTCACGACAAATACGCCGGCGAAGAAGGGACAGAAATCTGCCCGTCTCCTCTGCCCCGCAACATCGTTGAACAGATCCGCGAAGCCGCTCTGACCGCCCATCGTGCGCTCGGGCTGCGCTCGTACAGCCGGACGGACTTCATCCTTCAGGACAACGGCGATCTGTATGCCCTGGAAGTCAACACGCTGCCCGGCATGACCAACGTCAGCCTGCTGCCCAAGGGAGCCGCGGCCATGGGGCTTTCCTACCCGCAACTTGTGCAGAAGCTGCTCGAACTGGCGCTCCGGCGCGGGAATCAGCACGCATGAGCCTCGAATTCAGGCATGTTGTCCTTTCGCGGCTTTATGGGCTGGCCTGGCGGCTGGCCAGGCCTGCCCTGCGCCGCAACAAGCGGATGGCCGACGGCTGGAGCCGCCGCCTTGTTCCCGACGACTGGGCCAGGCCCGCAGACCTGTGGATTCAGGCGGCTTCAGGAGGCGAGGCCTATCTGGTCAACGAACTCGTCAATGCCCTGCCGCCGCGCCCGGACGGCGCCATACTGCGGATTCTTGCCACAACCTGGACGCGTCAGGGTCTGGAGGTTTTACAGGGCATACGGGCCAAACTCAGAGACGCGCGCCCTGATCTCGATATCGAAGTTACGCTGTTTCCTCTGGACAGCCCTGTCGGGATGTACCGGGCCGTGCGTCAGGTCAATCCCTCGGCCGTTGTGCTGCTTGAAACAGAACTGTGGCCGGGGCTGCTTTTTGCCTGCGTCCGCCGCCATATCCCCGTGGCCATCATCAACGGGCGCATGACGCCCAAAAGCCTGAAAGGCTACCGCTGGATCGACAGGCTGGCTCCAGGTTTCTGGCAGGCTGTGGCTCCCGCGCTTGTGACCGCCACCACGCGGGATGATGCTGCCCGCTTTGCCCGCCTGTTTGATTTTTCTGAAGACGACTCCAGGCTGCACACTGTCTCCAACATCAAGTTCGATCGCGCCGCACAGCATGCAGAAACAGCCTGCAGCACGTCTCAGGCGCACGATGAACTGCTGCGCCTGCTGCCCGATGCGGCCGCTCATCCCATCATCCTGCTGGCCTCTGTGCGCGAAGAGGAAGAAGTGCTCCTTGAGCCTGTCATCCGTAAAATCCACGAGCAAAACACCGAAGCCACCGTGGTGATTGCGCCGCGGCACATGCACCGGGTGGAAAGCTGGATGCAGCGCATCGGACAATCCAACCTCTCTGCTGTGCGCCGATCCGACCTGACTGAAGACCATCCGGCCATGCCGGGCCAGATCGTCATCTGGGATACTTTTGGCGAACTGAACGCCCTCTATGCCCTGGCCGGCCGCGTCTTTGTGGGCGGCAGCCTGGCTCCCCTTGGAGGACAAAACATCCTCGAGCCGCTGGCACACGGCCGGGTGCCGCTCACAGGTCCTTACACAAACAATTTCAACTGGGCCATGGATGACAACGGGGCCACCCTGCCCGGACTTGTCAGTGCAGGAATGGCCGTGCGCTGTGCCGACGCCAATCAGCTTGCCGCGCGCCTGCTCGACAGCGCGACAGACAGCCCCGATGTTGTCCGCCAGCGGTTCCTCAACTGGCTCGAAGCGCGAAGGGGAGGCACAAAGCGCTGCGTTGATCTTCTCGAAAAGCTTTTAAATAAAACGAGTTAAGAGGTATTACACAAAAAGATAAAAATTTCACAACGCGTGCTCTTGTCTTATACCCGAAAAAACACTATTCTTACATTGTAGGGGGGCTTCCAAAGCCCGTTGAAGACGTTTCCGTAACCCGATACACCCTGTAGCGATGGAGGCGTGTTATGCCCGAATTCAAGAAGATTATCTGCGCACTGGATCTTTCTGATCAGAGCAAGCAGGTGGCCGAATATGCCGCCATGGTAGCCAAGCTGTCTGGAGCGAGCATCATTGCCGTGTACGCTGCCCCCACGCTCACGCAGTATACAGGCTTTCATGTTCCGCCGAACACCATCGACAACTTTGTAGGCGAAATCGTTTCCGGCGCTGAGCAGTCCATGTCTGACTTTGTTGCCGAAAACTTCCAGGGTGTTGACGCACGCGGCCTGGTCGTTGTCGGTTACGCCGCTGAAGAAATCCTCAAGCTGTCGGAAGTTGAACAGGCCGATTTGATTGTTATGGGGACCCGCGGCCGCAAGGGCCTCGACCTCATCCTCTTCGGATCGGTGGCTGAAAAGGTCGTCAAGAGCGCCAAGTGCCCTGTGCTGACCATCCGCCCGGACGATGCCGACCTCTAAATTGCTTTCCCCTCTGTAGCGGGTGACATGCCCGCACGGATAAGGAAATTTCAAAAAACGCCCTTTCTCTTTGGAAAGGGCGTTTTTTGCTGTACCTGCCTTCCCTGCAGCCGCACAAGGCAGACAAGCGGAATTTTGCCTGCACGCAGGACAGCGCAAAAGTGTCGGCGTTCTCTGGCAGGCGTACGGCAAGCGGCCGCGCAAAACAGGCTTGGCGTATTTTTAGCCCCGGCGCCCATGGCCAGGCGTTCAGCGCCGCGCCACAACACACCCTTCAGTCCGGTTGCAGACAAAAGCGGCCGTACCGTACGCGGTGTATGCCCGGGCATAAAAAAACCGCCGCATGTGCGGCGGTTTTTATCAAGGCCATGCTAGAGCAACGCCGGAAAACGGCCCCCTTTGAAAAAGGGGCCGTCCGCGTTCTACATAAAGCTGCCGACGTGGCGAACAAGCCGCAGCAGCTGGTTGGTAAATCCGGCTTCGTTGTCGTACCAGATGAGCATTTTGACCATGCTGCGATCCATGACGGCAGTACTCAGTGAGTCGACCACGCCGCCATGCGTGTCGCCATTGTAGTCCACGGAAACCAGGGGTTCGTCGGAGTAGCCAAGCGTATCCCGCAGATAGGATTCGGACGCCCGCCGCATGGCGGCGTTGACGGCCACTGCGGTGACTTCCTTTTCCATTTCGCAGGTCAGGTCAACCATCGACACGTTGGCGGTAGGCACGCGCACCGAAATGCCGTCCATCCGGCCTTTGAGCTCGGGAATCACAAGCCCCACGGCCTGAGCCGCGCCCGTCGATGTGGGAATGAGCGACAACGCGGCAGCGCGGGCGCGCCGGATGTCTTTCTGCGAGCCGTCAAGCAGCCTCTGGCTCATGGTGTAGGAATGGATTGTCGTGATCAGGCCGTGGTTGATCCCAAACTCTTCATTCAGCACCTTGGCCACCGGGGCAAGGCAGTTGGTGGTGCACGACGCGGCCGAAATCACGTCGTGACGTTCAGGATCGTACATGGCCTGATTGACGCCCATGACCACGGTCACGTCGCCGTCCTTGATGGGGGCGCTCATGATAACCTTTTTGGCACCAGCCTCAATATGCAGAGCGAGGTCATCGCGCTTTTTGAGCGAACCGGACGTGTCCACCACGATGTCCACACCCATCTCAGCCCATGTCCATTCTCCCTTGCCATAACGCGTCACCGGGACTTCACGATTGTTGATCATGATCCCCTTGTCAGTGGGATACACGTCCCCGGGAAAACGCCCATGCACGGAGTCATATTTCAACAGGTGAGCAAGGTCCTGGTTGCTGGCGCGCGCATTGACGGCGGCAATTTCAAACTCGGATTCGTGCTGGGAAATCAAGCGAGTCAGGTAACGGCCGATACGACCAAAACCGTTAATGCCCAAACGTACGCTCATGTCGGAGACTCCTTGGAACTTTTCTGCAAAGAGTTGAAGAAAAACGGGCTGCAGGAGGATCTCCGGCGACCCGACATACCTCGTTACGCCTTACCGGAACATCCCAGTACCGTGGCGATCTTCCTGCGGACCATGTCCTTGACGGCCTGCCTTGCCGGGGTCAGGTAGCCGCGCGGATCAAAGTTTTCAGGATGTTCGACAAGATGCTTACGGATCGACGCCGTCATGGCCAGGCGGATGTCCGTGTCAATGTTGATTTTGCAGACGCCGGACGCGGCCGCCTTGCGCAACAGCGCTTCCGGAACGCCTTGCGCGCCGGCAACCTTGCCGCCATAGGCGTTGGCCATTTCCACAAATTCCTGAGGCACGCTCGACGCGCCATGCAGCACCAGAGGATACCCGGGAAGCCGCTTGCTGATGACATCGAGCCGATCAAAATCGAGCTTGGGCTCACCAGAAAACTTGTAGGCTCCGTGACTTGTCCCAATGGCTATTGCCAGCGAATCACAGCCGGAGCGTTCGACAAACTCCACAGCCTGATCAGGATCCGTGTAAATGGAATGCTCGGCCTGAACGTCTTCTTCCACGCCGGCCAGGCGCCCCAATTCCGCCTCGACCCATACGCCGTGATCGTGGGCGTAGTCCACGACTTTTTTGGTGATGGCAATATTTTCTTCAAACGGCAGATGGGAACCGTCAATCATCACCGACGTAAAGCCTCCGTCGATGCAATCCTTGCAGATCTGAAAATCCGCGCCGTGATCGAGGTGCAGTACCACAGGCAGGTCAGACAGCATGAGGCCGGCTTCGATGAGTTTGACAATATACGTCTGTCCTGCGTATTTGCGTGCTCCCGCCGAGACCTGCAGGATGAGCGGCGCGTTTTCTTCGGCGCCGGCCTGCATAATGCCCTGAATGATCTCCATATTGTTAACATTGAAGGCACCTACGGCATAACCTTCCTTATAGGCACGGGCAAACATTTCTTTTGGACCGACCAAAGGCATGGCAAAACCTCACCTGCGGCGTATCGCCGGATAATTGTGAACGAAGCGGGACGTATCCTCAAAGACCACACTAGCCAAGAGCCTTTTCTTTGGCAAGCCGAATCCGTCCGGAACCGTTCCCCCGCCAGAGCCCGAGCCGTTTCAAGCACAGGCACATTAGGCTGTTGCATGATAAAAAGGCCTGTTTTTCTAAAGTCAAAGACAAACCGTGCTGCCCGCGCCAGCAGGCCCGTCTGCCTGCAACGGCAGCGCCCCGTCCGTTGCGGCAACCGGAGCCCTGTGCCACAACGTCTGCCGGGCTGTCTCTGACCAACACCGCTGCGCTGCCGTTGCAGGCTCCACAGCCGGCGTCCGCGCGCTGTGCGGGGGTACGGCCGCCTTCCCAGTGGCAGAAAGGCAAGCTATCGGCAGCATGCCTTCTCTGGCGCTTGAGGCGTCACCCCGCAAGGTTGCAGAGCGGCGCTGTTCAGTTAAGGAGCAGCCCTGTGCTGAGGATACGCCAGGGGTCAGGGGCGTTGAGGCTGTGAATCAGACGCGCCAGATCTGTCTTGCTGTCCTGCAAACTGGTCCATGACAGCGCTCAACAGTCCATTGTCCGTCAAATCCATGGTCAACGGCGTAACAGTGATAAAGCCTTCCTGAAGCAAAGGACTGTCCGTCTCCTGATCCGTTGTCTGATCATGGCGGATGATGTCGCCAGACATCCACAGGTACGGCCGTCCACGCGGATCGGTGTCATGAACGTACCTGATGCGCCATGGCCCCGGCGAAAGCCGGCAGACGCGCAGCCCGCGCGACTGTTGCGGAAAGCCTGGCGGATAGTTGACGTTCAATACGCGGTTCGGCAAAATTTTCCAGTCAAAGGCGTCAATCAGCGCGGCGGCATGATCGGCCACGGCCTCCGGATCATCCGCGCACCCCTTGCGCATGGCCCGCGAGACCGCCAGCGCGGGAATGCCCATCAGAGCGCCCTCGCGGGCGGCGGCTACCGTGCCCGAATACAGGACGTCAAATCCGATGTTGAGCCCGGCATTGATCCCGGATACAATAAGATCCGGCTTTGTATCCGGCGTCGCGTAAAATTCCGTGAGTGCAATCTTGACGCAGTCCACGGGGGTTCCGCCAATGCCGATACCGTGAAAGTCGCCTTCGTCGATCTGTTTAAAACGCAGCGGATCAAACGCTGTCAGCCGGCTGCTCGTTGCAGACTGCTCTACCAGCGGCGCTACCGGCAAGACGTCGTGCCCGGCGGCCTTGAGCGCACGATACATCGCCCGCAGTCCGGCGGCCCAGATGCCGTCGTCGTTGCTTAACACAATTCGCATGGACGCTCCCGTTGATGTTGAATGGCTCTTTGCCATGCATAGAATACGGTCCAGGCACCGAAAAGACAATCATTGGAGTTCGGATTCCCATGGAAAACAGCATGCCCCGCATCCGCGACATCGCCCCTGGCGACACTATCAAAACCGTGCTGATTGTAACCTCGGCCGTACAAAAGCAGGCGAAGAACGGACCATTTTGGACGCTGGAACTCAAAGACGCCACAGGATCGCTTGAAGCGCGCATATGGAGCCCGCTCAGCCAGACCTTCAAGGAAATCCCCGAAAACTTCATCGCCGAGGTGGAAGGCCGCGCCGAACGCTACCGCGATCAAATTCAGCTTTCCGTGACGTCCCTGCGCCCCATTCCGGAACACGAACTGCCGCGCGTGGACATGTCGCTGCTTGTACCCAGCAGCCGTGTGGATCCCCATAAGCTCTTTGAAGAGCTTCAGGAGCTCTGCCGGAACGTATTCACCTACCAGCCATGGTTTGACCTTGTCATGGACGTTCTGAAAGATCCGGAAATCCGCAACCGGCTCCTTGTCGCGCCCGCAGCCTGTTCGGTGCATCATGCCTGGGTTGGCGGGCTTCTTGAGCATACCCTCGGCGTAACGCGCCTCTGTCTTGGCATTGCCGATCAATATCCCGAACTGGACAGACAGGCTCTGGCTACCGGCGCCATCTTTCACGACATAGGCAAGCTCTGGGAACTGTCCGGCGGTCTGTGCGCCGAGTACACCAACGAAGGACGCCTGCTGGGGCACATTTCCCTGGGCCTGGCTCATATCGACGCCTACCTTGCTTCCTCCAGCCTGACGGAAGACCTGAAACTGCACTTGCGCCACCTGATCCTCAGCCATCACGGACAGCGCGAATTCGGCTCGCCCTGCCTTCCCCAGACGCCGGAAGCGCTGGTCCTGCATTATGCCGACAACCTTGACGCCAAACTCGCCCAATGCCGCGTTCTGCTCAAAGAACTCCCGGCAGGACGGTGGTCGGCCTATCAAAAGACGCTGGAGCGCAATATCTTCCACCCTGTGCGCACGCCGGAATCCGCGCTGACGCGGCATGACGCAGCCTCCCAGGCAAAACAGCAGGACGCTCCTGAACAGGCGCAGGCCGCGCCCTTTCTGAGCGAACCGTTCATGACGGAAATCCTGGCCGAAAAACTCGCGCCGTGCCTTGCTGAAGACACACAGCCCTGCCCTGTGCCGCCGGAAGAACTTGACGCGCTGTTCCCCAGTTTTGACGACGCGCCGGACGACACGCCGCCGTGGGATCTCCCTTCTCCTGCAGATTTTTCGGATTCCGGCCTGTTCCCGTTGGACGAGGCCGTGCCCGACCCCCTTCCTGAAGAACAGATGGACACGCCTTTGCCGCCCTTGAATGCTGAAGACAACACAACCCAGCCCGACGCCGCAGCACAAGACAATCAGGACCTGCCCCCTGCCGCCGGGACTGCGCCGCTGTCTGAGCCTTTAGCGCCCGAGGTGCCGGAGGGCGCTCAGACCGCCTCGCCTGAGGAAAACAGGCACCACGCCACCAAAAGCAAAACCGAACAGCACAACGGGGCCAGGCAATGTTCATTACTCTAGAAGGCATGGAAGGAGCCGGTAAAAGCACGCTTTTGCAAGGGCTGCACAAGCGGTTTCAAGCGGCCGGACATGCTGTTGCGCTGACCAGGGAACCGGGAGGAAGCCATATTGGCGGAGCCTTGCGGTCCATTCTGCTCAGCCCGCAGTCAAGTCTTGCCAACGAAACAGAACTGCTGCTCTTTCTGGCTGACCGCGCCCAGCATGTGGCCGAGGTTATCCGTCCCGCGCTGGCCGACGGAAAGGTGGTGCTTTGCGATCGTTTTGCTGATTCGACGATGGTTTATCAGGGCTGTGGCCGCGGCTTTGATCCCGATCTGCTGTACACGCTGAATGACGTTGCTGTTGCCGGCCTGTGGCCCGACACAACGCTGATTCTGGATCTGCCGCCCGAAGAAGGCCTGCGCAGGGCTGTACAGCGCAACAAAACACTGTGCAAGACAGATGATGAAGGCCGCTTTGAGGCGGAAACCCTGACCTTTCACACCCGCATCCGCGAAGGTTTTTTGACACTGGCCGCACAGCACCCGCACCGCTGCGTCGTGCTTGACGCCCAGCAATCGCCGCAACGGCTGCTTGATGCGGCCTGGGCATGCGTGTGCAGCCGGATGGCAGCCAAACGTTGCTGAATTTTTTCAACGCGGCCAGGACAGCCAGCAGAACCTGCAAGCTAACGCGCAGGAGAAACCCTTTGGCATAAGGTGTTTTTCCTGCTCTTCTTTTTTTTCGCGTAGTGAAAACGGCTCTGTTTGACACAACGCGCCGCAGCCTGCCACAGGACAGTTTCAAAAACCTTTGCCGCCAGCAAACGCGTCCCGGCACCTGGTAGCGCAGAAAAGCGCCGTGACGACGGCTGTTCATCAGGCAAATCAAAAGGCCCGCCGGCAATGCCGGCGGGCCTTCGTTGTTGACAACAGCGCTTCAATACTGACCGATATGCAGCATGCCGGGCTTATACTCATCCGGCTTGAACCGCCCCTCCATGATGCTGATGACAAACTCCCTCTGTTCCTTGAACGCCGCGCGATTCTTCCTGCTGATGGGATCATGGCGCGGGCTGGCCACCTTGGTCGGATTGACGTATTTGCCGTTCTGCTTGATGCGGAAATCCAGGTGCGGCCCGGTGGATATGCCGGTGCTGCCCACATAGGCAATAAGCTGCCCCTGTCTGACCTTTTTGCCTTTTTTAATTCCCTTGGCAAAACGCGACAGGTGAGAATACATGGACTCAAGCCCGCCGGAATGCTTGATGACGACCATATTGCCAAAACCGTTTCCCCAGCCGGCTTTGGTGACGGTTCCATCCCCCACAGCCTTGACGGGCGTGCCTACAGGCGCGCCGTAATCGATACCCTGATGCGGCCGCACATCCCGGTAAACGGGATGCCTGCGCTTGAGCGTATACCCAGAGGTGACCCGGGTGAATGAAAGAGGGGATTTGAGAATGGTTTTGTGCAGGCTCTGCCCTTTGGCGTTAAAATAGTGATCGCCCCCAGCCGGCTGCGGGAACAAAATGCCTTCATAGACTTTGCCGTTGTTCTTGAAGCGCACGCCAAGAATCCGGCCGTAATTTCTGAACACGCCGTCGCGATAGCGCTTTTCAACAACAATGGCGTACGAATCGCCTTCGCGGATATCACGGATGAAGTTGATTTCGGAGCCAAAAATTTTGGCCATGCGAATCCCCAGCTCATCGCCTTCGCCGCTGTTCATCAACGACAAAAACAGCGACGACGTGATGTTCCCTTCCACAACGGCCAGTTTGTAGTCATAGGGAATGGGTTCCCTGGAAGCCACATACTTGCCGTCCTTAAGCCTGATCATCAGCCGGTTGCTGCGGTCAATGTGGTACTCGAAGGACTTCAGCCCCTCTTTTTCCGAAGCAATGATCTGATAGACATGATTCTCGCGGATCCTGTCAATCTTATAGACTTTTTTGGTCGCCGCCAGAATTTCGGCAAAGACATTACGGCTGACATGCGGCAACAGAATGCTTTCCGCCGTATCCCCGCGGCGGACAATCCCGTCAATCACCACATCGCTGCTTTGTGCGCCTCCTTCAGGCGTAGGGAACATCTCCAGCTCTTCCTGGATATATTCCTCAGATTCATCCGGCACACTCGGCACACTGCCCTCTTCCACGGCATCTTCCACGGCATTGTCGACAGCACCGCCTTCGTCTTCCTCAGCCGACGCCATGGCCGAGTCAGACGCGTCTGCTGGCTGTGCTTCGTCACTCTGGAACACCGCATTCCACATTTCTCCGACAGACGCAGCCTGCGTCACCGTCACCGCGGACAACAACAAACACAGCGCGCCGCACAGCAGCAACACTCTCAATCCACGCCGGCCCAAAGTCGTGCCAAAAACCACCCGATATGACCTCGCTGTTTAAAAAGTATAATTTATTCCAACTGATACAGACTATCGTAAAAAATATTCCCTTATCCTGTACCGGCTATGTACGTTCTTGTCCATTGATTCATGCGTAAAATCTTTTGAACCCGCAGCCCATGTCTTGAACAAGCTTGCATAAAAATATATATAATACAATATATTATACACATCCTCAAAGGAGGACGGGCGCGAACAAAACTTGTCGGCATCCAATTTATATGGTATGAACCTTCTTTATTTAGAATCTCTTCGCAGGCAGTGCCCCGCAGCAAACCCGAGGGTGGACGGACTTCCCGGACAGAAAGAAATACGGGACGATTGCGCGTGTATTGATCAGCATGGTCTGTAACACCAAAACGTTACACAGGCAGCCTGCCAAGGCCGAACCGGCTCTGCTGTCTGGACAGGCCATGACCGCCCAGCCTCCTCAAGATACCAGGCCGACAGAAACAGGAACGACGCATGCCCCTTCGCCATGACATTGTTTTTTCCCCCAGCGAGGGTTCCCCTGCCGTTTCCGTCACTGTCAGAAGCCTCAATGCCGCTGCCGCTTCTTCTGCCACTTTGCAGCCCGTTCCTTCCTTTGCGAACTTTATCAGCAACAGCAAACATCACCTTGTGCTGGCCGTGCTCCATGAGCTTGTGAATGGCGGACACGACGCCATTAACCCTGTTCTGCTTGACGGCCCTTCCGGCACGGGCAAAACCCATCTGCTCCGCGCTGCGGCGCACAGCCTGTCGCTTTCCACGCCGCCGGCAAAGCCTGACACCCTGGCTGCCCTGTCCGCGCTGCTTGAGCAGCACACCACTGCAGCCAGAGAACACCTGCTGGCCAGGCAGGCCCTGATTGTTGACGACATGCATGTTCCCGCACCGCAACTGGTTCAGCTGCAGCTGTGTGATATTCTTGATACATTTATTGAATCCGGCAAGCCTGTCCTGCTGGCCGGCACAGGACAATTTGCAGACTGGCCGCTGGAAACCGCCCTGCGCTCGAGGCTAAAGGCCGGGATCATCCTGTCCCTGCCGGATACCGATCTGGACCTGCGCCTGCGCTTTATCCAGCGCTCTTCCGAAGCCATGGCGCTGAACCTGCCCCGGGAAACAACGCTGGCCATGGCCCGCCAGTGCACCGATTTGCGCGAACTGACCGGACTCATGCGGCGCATGCACGTCTGCCGGCGTGTCAACGGTTCGACCATGGACGAACGGGAACTGGAAACGCTGCTGGCCGGATCCAGGCCCGACGGTGCGCTGACGCCGCAGTTCATCATCGCCCAGGTCAGCCATCAGCTCGGTGTCAGCCAAAACGAACTGCTGGGCTCTTCGCGCACGCCGTCGTCGGTTTTTGCGCGGCAGATCGCCATGTACCTGTGCCGCTCGCTGTTGGGACTTTCCTACCCGTCACTGGGGCGGCTCTTTGGAGGCAAAAATCACAGCAGCGTCATGCATGCTGTCAAAAAAATCAAAATATCCATGATAGATAACAAAGTTACGCACAATCTGGTAACAGAGCTGACAAAACGCTGCCAAAAAGG